>JAYGEH010000233.1:0-40204 GCA_046582475.1 Rhodospirillales bacterium | reverse complement strand
ATAGCTGGGTTTCTGGCGGCCATAGCCGGTACCGGTGGCGATCGGCCGCTGGGCCCGTTGGCGGGGGTCAACTTGGGGAGTGTCCATCTTATTCTCCAAACTAAACCGGACTTTGAGGCGGAGTAGGTCTTATCCAGGGGCGGCTTAATTGGGCGCTATTCTAGATCAAGTTGGAGGGATGGCAATCACTCAGGCTGAACACGGGAACGTCAGCAAAGGGTCCAGGCTATGTGAATACGCTTTCTGGCTTATCAGCCTGGCCCTCCTGTGGGCTCATTTGATATGGCGGGGTGGATTTATTGAGTTTTCAGGTTTTGGCTGCCAGCAAGCGTTTATGACCCGGATAATGTATTTCTCGGCAGTGATTTGATCATATTCGTGTGCAAATGGCGGCGGCGTGCGCCTAGGCAGCCGACATTGCCTGGATCAATGGCCTGACCCCGATGATGTTGATGACCCGCTTGAGATTATAGGCGAGCCCATGCAGGCTCATCTCGGCGCCGACCCGGCCCCGGAATTTGGTCAGAAAGTGATTCGCTCTCACCCACGCCTTGATGGTCCAGCGTTTGATCCACTACGTCAGAAGAGGCTATGAGGCCGAAGGATGCTTCATCATGCTCTTCCGTAGTTTCACTGGTAATCTGAAGGAGCGGACATCTTTGCAATGTACAAATTGACGGTTGTAGAGAGGCAGCAGAGGTGGAATATTTCTGATGACGGTGAAATTTGGGTACTGTCGGAGTGGAACTGAAAGTTATACGGTAAATCTCATTTAACAGAACCCGCCGGGCGGATCTGGCGGAAACCATTGGGAGGTCGACATGGGAGCACAAGTACTTGGAGGACGTGAAACAGTAAAAGTAGCAGTCGTTCAAACCCCGTCCGCATTCATGGACAAAAAACGCTGCCTTGAAATTGCCTGCGACAAGATCATCGAGGCCGGCAAGGAAGGCGCCGAACTTATCGTATTTCCGGAAACCTGGATTCCCACCTATCCCTATTGGACCATGGGGTGGGACACCATTGCCAACGGCTTTCATGACATCATGGCGGACCTGCAGGATAATTCCATCGTGGTCGGCAGCCAGGACACCGATATCCTCGGCAAGGCGGCGCGCGAGGCCGGCGCCTATGTGGTCATGGGCTGCAACGAGCTCGATGACCGGGTTGGCAGCCGGACCCTGTTCAATTCGCTGATCTATATGGACAAATACGGCGGTGTCTTGGGGCGCCATCGCAAGCTCATTCCGTCCTTCATCGAACGCATCTGGTGGGGCAGGGGCGATGCCCGTGATCTGCAGGTGTTCGATACCGAAATCGGGCGCCTCGGCGGTCAAATCTGCTGGGAGAACCATATCGTCAATATTACCGCCTGGTACATCGCCCAAGGGGTCGACATCCATGTGGCGGTCTGGCCGGGCATGTGGAACTGTGGCGGCGCGGAAGGGGAATCCTTCATCTACGCCGGTCACGATATCAACAAGTGCGATCTGATCCCGGCGACCAGGGAGCGGGCGTTCTCCGGCCAATGTTACGTGGTATCGGCCAACAACCTGCTGCGCATGGAAGACATTCCGGACGATTTCCCGTTCAAGAACACGATGAAATATGGCGGTCCCGGTCAGGAACAATTCGTCGGCTGGGCCTGCGGCGGCAGTCACATCGTTGCGCCCACATCCGAATATATGGTTGCGCCGACCTTCGATATCGACACCATCATTTATGCCGAGCTGCAGGCCAAATATATCAAGGTGGTCAAATCCGTGTTCGATTCCCTGGGCCACTATGCCAGGTGGGATCTGGTGAATTTGACGACACCGCCGCAGCCCTATGAGCCCGAAACCAATGCCCCGGCTGCGATACCAGCCGCGGTGCGCGACCGGGTCATCGAAAATGTGGCGAAAGAGTTCAATCTGGAACCGGAAAAAGTGGCCGAAGTGGTTCGCAACGCCGCCTAATCCGCCTAATCAATATCCATTGGGAGCCGCGGCCAACCGGTCGCGGCTTTCGTTTTTCGGGATTAGTGGCCTGAGCCCATCAAAGGATTTCGGTCGATCTCAGCTCATATTTAACGACCCCTTGGGCAATTGGTTACGGTTCGGAATAACCGCAAACAAACAACCCAAAACACGTATTTCGTTATCTGTTGTGATTTAGGCTCGATCTGACAGGCGCAGGCCACGGCAGAACCAGAAAGGTCCGTGAATGCTTGAACAATCTGCATCCCGAAGTTATCTATCGCCGAGACGGACGCATTTTTGCCGGCACCGGAAGCCGGACACTGACATTTCCATATAAGAGAACAACAAAATATATGTCTCTTCAGAGGTGAGGATTATAAAATGGCGGCGCAACTATGCTTTCGGTCGATCAGCGTGGCTAATTACGCGTTGAGAATTGCATGGCTTGCAACCGGTTCCATGCATTCTTCGGTTTTCGATCTTGAGGGCGCCTGGTGAATTCGGTCCAGTATCTATTCCGGCCGAAATCGGTTGCAATTGTCGGGGCCTCGGAAAAGGGCGGCCGCGGCTGGGCCCGGACGATCTATGAAAATCTGGAGATTAATGGATTTCCGGTTGAGGTATTTTTGATTAATCCCCGCGGCGGCACGGTGTGGGGGCAAACCGCTTATCCGGATTTCGCATCGATTCCAAAACCGGTGGATCTGGCCCTAACCTTGGTTCCAACCCATGCGGTTGCCGATGTTCTCGAAGACGGCGCCAGGAACGGGTTGAAATGCGCCTTGATATATTCGGCCGGCTTCGGTGAAGGCAATGATCCGGAAGGCCAGGCCCGGGGCGAGCGCATCAAACGTCTCACCCGGGACTTTGGCTTGCGCATTTGCGGACCAAATTGCATGGGGGCCTTGTCGCTTTCCGAAAACTTGCTGTTTTATCCGACGCCAAGGGTGCGCAATCTGCCCGCCGGTCCGACCGGCGTGATATTTCAATCCGGCGGAACCTTTCAATATTGGCTTGGACAGGCCGCAACACGGGGGCTCGGGTTCAGCTATGCGGTGTCCAGCGGCAACGAGCTTGATATTGATATTGCCGATTACACGGATTTTTTTGTCGACGATCCAGGGACCCGTCTGATTGTCTGCTTGGTCGAGGGAATCCGCCGGCCGGATGCATTCATGCGTGTTGCCGAACGCGCCTTGCAAGCAAAAAAGCCCATACTCCTGGTCAAGATCGGCGCCAGCGAAAAGGGGCAGGCGGCGGCCATGAGCCATACCGGGGCGCTGGCCGGTGACGACGACGTGTTTAACGCGGTTTGCCGGAAATACGGCATTATCCGGTGTCATTCCTTGGATACCCTGATCGAAACCAGCCTGGCTTTTCAAGCGGGAAAAATACCGGCCGGCGGAAAAGTCGCCATGGCCGGATATTCGGGCGGCGCCAAGGGCCTGTTTCTGGACTACGCCAGCGAGGCCGGCCTGGAACTCGCCGAGCTGTCCGATGAAACCCGGCGCAAACTGGCCCCCAATCTCGATCCTGGACTCGAACCGGGCAACCCGTTGGACACCGGCGCCCGGTTATCGAACCAGCCCGGTCTGTTCAGCGAAATTTGCCAGGTGATCGCCGCCGATGACGGGGTCGATATGGTCTGCATGCAGGGCCAGCTCCCGATCAGCGCTGAGGAGGAGTCCCATCCGGAGGCCTTCGCCGATGTTGCGAAAATCGGCAAGCCGGTGATCGCTTATGGTCGCATGGCGCAAAACGTGACCGATGCGGGCCGCGCCATGCAGGAAGCGGCGGGTGTGCCGTTTTTGCAAGGTTTGCCGGAGAATGTTCGCGCGCTCAAGGCGCTCGGCGATTACAGCGCCGCATTGCAACGCGGCGTCACGCCGTTGCCGGCGCCCGATAGTGAGGCTGGCCGGCTCGGAGATGCGGCGCTATTTGAGATGCTCACCGAGCAAGGAATCCGATCGCCGGAATACGCCATTGTCCAGACGCCCGATGACGCCGCCGCCGCCGCCGCCCAAATCGGTTTTCCGGTTGCCTTGAAAATTGTTTCACCCGATGCGCTCCATAAAACGGATTTGGGCGCGGTGGTCATCCATCTCGGGGATGAGACGTCGGTTCAGAACGCCGCGGCGGCAATGCTGGAACGTCTCGGACGCCTTGCCGAGCCGCCGAAAATATCCGGTTTTATGGTCCAGGAACAAATCCAAGGGCTGGAAATGATTGCCGGGGTTCACAATGACCCGCAGTTTGGACCGGTCGTCGTTGCCGGACTGGGCGGCGTGCATGTCGAAGCCCTGCAAGATGTCGCCTTTCGGCTGTTGCCGGTGAGTAAAAATGATGCGTTGGATATGATCGGTGAGCTGCGGTCGAAAAATCTGTTCGCCAAATTCCGGGGCCGGCCGGCGCGTGATCGCGATGCCGCCGCGGAAGCGATTTGCGCGCTATCGGATATATATTTGCGCTTGCGCGGCGCGCTCGATGATCTGGAGATCAATCCCTTGATGGTTTTGGATGACGGCCATGGCATTCGCGCCGTCGATGTGCGTCCGGTTTGGAAATAATGGAAGTGTCTTAAAGAGCCATGGATTTTCAATTGCCCGAAGAGCTTCGGATTTTGAAGGACAATGTCCGAAAATTTGTCAACCGGGAACTCATTCCGATCGAGCGCGATGTGTGCGACGGCCACCGCATCAAACCCGACATGCGCGTCATGCTCGAGGACAAAGCCCAGGACCTCGGATTATGGCTGTTCGATGTCCCCACCGAATATGGCGGCCAGGGACTTGGGTTGCTGGCCAAGGCGGTCGTCTGGGCGGAATTGGGCCGCACCATCGCCTTGCCGTCCCGAGCCGCCAGCATTTTCGGCCCCCCGGTCAGCCCGATCCTTTTTCATCTAAACGATGCACAAAAAGAGGCCTATCTCTATCCGGTCATTCGCGGCGAAAAAACCTCCTGTTTCGTGCAGACCGAACCCGATGCCGGCGGCGATCCCGGCTCCATGCGGACGACGGCGGTGCGCGACGGCGATGCATACATTATCAACGGAACCAAGCGTTTCATCACCAATGCCGACACCGCTGATTTCGCCCAGGTCTTCGCGGCGACAGACCGCGAGAAAGGCTCACGCGGCGGCATTTCGGCATTTTTGGTGGACATGGATACGCCGGGCATCGCCTTGCTCAGACAACAAGAAACTATGATGGGCGACCGCCCCTGGGAAATCGCCTTTGACGATGTCCGGGTTCCGGTCCAGCAAAGAATTGGCGAAGAAGGCGAAGGCTTCAAGTACGCGCAAGGCTGGATCAATGATGGCCGCCTGCGCCACGGCGCCAGGGGCATCGGCGTCATCGAACGCTGCCTTGAATTGGGCACATCCTACGCCAAGCAACGGGTGACATTCGGCCAACCGCTGGCCGACCGGCAGGCGGTGCAATGGATGCTGGTCGATATGTACACCGAACTGCATCAATTGAGATTGATGGTCCATCAGGCCGCATGGAAAGCGGACCAGGGCGAAGACTTCCGTTACGAAGCCTATATGTGCAAAATATTCGGCGACACCAAATCTTTCGAAGCGGCCGACCGTTGCATGCAAATTCATGGCGGATTGGGCTTAACCACCGATCTGCCAATCGAGAAAATGTGGCGCGACCAAAGAAGCTTTATCATCACCGAAGGGCCCACCGAAATCCTTAAAATGGCGCTCGCCCGGCAGGTCCTCCGGGAGTACGGCTAGGTGTGAATGGGAATCATATAAAGAGGGATATGCGATGACCGACTATATTTACGAAAACATCACCGTTGACATTCAAGACGGGATCGCCTGGACGGCGCTGAACCGGCCGGAAAAAAAGAACGCCATGAGCCCCGAACTACACTACGACATGGACGACGCCATCGGCCGTTTGGAAATGGACCCGGCGGCCAAAGTCGTGGTGATCATGGGGACCGGCGGCAATTTCAGTTCGGGCCAGGATTTGAAGAAATTCTTCCGCGAACAGGAAGACGATGCGTACGAGCGAAAACGCTCGCAGCGCGCCGCCAATAGTTGGCGCTGGGACCGGCTTTACAATTACGACAAGCCCACCATCGCCATGGTCGAGGGCTATTGCGTCGGCGGCGCCTTCATGCAGCTTCTCGGCACCGATTTTGCGCTGGCGGCCAGTAACGCAACGTTTTCCCTGTCGGAAATCAACTGGGGCATTCTGCCGGGCGCGCTGGTGTCCAAGGTGGTCGCCGATGCCATCCTTCCCCGCCATGCGCTTTATTATGCCTGTCTCGGCGAAGCGTTCGACGGCGACGAGGCGGCCCGCATCGGATTGGTCAATTATTCCTATCCGCAAGAAGAACTCAAAAAACAAACCATCGATCTGGCCGAGAGGCTGATGAAAAAAAGTCCCGCGGTTTTGCGCGCCACCAAACAGGCCTTGCGCAAAGTCCGGACCATGGATTTCGATCAGTCTTACGATTATTTGGCGGAAAAAAGCCGTGCCATCCGGGTGATCGATTCCCAAGATTCCTATAATCGCGGGCTGGATCAATTTCTCGAGGAGAAAAGCTACCGTCCCACCTATGAAGCATTTGCGCTGAAAGATGAGAATGCAGACAAGGAGAACTGATTAAAAATATTGCGAACAAATTTGCCGTTGCAACATATATCTTGACAATTTGATGGCGGATAAATCTATTCCATCCCAATAAAAATCATCATCCCAAACCAAGGAGATTATAAAATGTACAGGAAAGTATTCATGGCAGCAGCCGCTTTTTTGCTGTTTCAGTCTGGTGATGCGATGGCCGCTGGCGCTCCCATTAAGATCGGAACTTTCGTGCCGGCAAAAAGCGTTGGAGTCAGCCGGGTGATCAAACCGTGGATGGCGCGAGTAAAAGCCGATCTCGGAGACGATGTCACACTGAAGGGTTTTTGGGGCGGCTCCCTCGGCAAATCCCCTTTCAAACAATATGAAATCGTCAAGAACGGCGTCGCCGATCTGACCTGGGTGTTGCCCGGTTATACGCCTGGCCAGTTCAAGGAGATGCAGGTTATCGGACTGCCGTTTATGCTCGAGAACGCCATGGAATCTTCGCTCACCGGCTGGCGGCTCTATGAAAAGGGCCTGTTGAAGGGGTTCGGTCAGGTGCACCTTATCGGCGCCTGGGCGGCACAGCCCAATAGCCTGTTCCTGCGCGAACCGATCAAATCCATGGGCGATCTCAAAAAGCTTAAAATCAGCGCCTCCGGTGCCGTTGGCGGCCGCTGGATTTCATCCATCGGCGCCATCAGCCAGACGGTCAGCGCGCCGAAGATGACCATCATGCTTAACCGCGGCACCATTGACGGCTCCATCCAGGGTTGGACCGGCATGCGCACTTTCAAGGCAATGAACCTGGTTAAACAGGCGATCGAGATTCCACTTGGCGCGTCCCCATTCCTGCTTTTGATGAACAAAAAACGGTGGGACGGATTGTCGGGTGCGGCGAAAGCGTCGTTCTCCAAACATGGCGGCGATGTCATCGCCCGTGCCGGCGGTAAAGCCTATAAAGCGGCCTCCGACAAAATCCTGTCGTCCAACAAGCAAGCGCAAAAGATTGAGAAATTTGTTCCCAACAAAGCCGAACTGGATAAGCTGATCGCGCACGCCAACGCGAACGTTCACAAATGGTGGATTGCGAAGACGCCGAACGGCCAAGAAGTTTATGACACGGCGCGGAAAATTATCGCCGATATCCGAAAAGGCGGCTGATCGCAACATTGAAACCCTGTCTTCGTAATGGACAATTTTACCCACAATAGCAGGCGGCTAAGCAACTATCTGCGCATAGTCGCCTGCATTGGTTTTACCGGCCTCGTCATCCTGTCGTTGTTGACCATGGTCGATGGCGTATCCCGGTGGCTGGCGCTGCCGCGCATACCGGGATTTTTGGATATCAGTGAAATCGTCTACGCCATCGTGATCACCACCTGTTTTCCGGCGCTTTTAATCCGCGATCACAACGTGACGATCAGATTTCTCGGCAAAGCCGTTGGCGGCCGGACCAATTATTGGCTGGAATTTTTCGGCAACCTGGTGACACTGGTCTTTTTCGCCGTTCTGGTCTGGCAATTCTATTTTTTCACCCTGGATTTGCAGGCCAACAACCGAACCTCGCCGACCCTTGAGTTCCCCGTCGCGCCATGGTGGTGGATCACCTCCATCATCATGACGATAACCGTACCGGTCCAGGTCCTGGTGGTCTTCGACAGCCTGTACAGCGCCCTGTTCAGAGTGCCGAGCCGGTTGCCGAAAGAAGAGGCAGAGGGCGTTTAAATGGATCCCATACTCCTAGGCGCCATCGGCCTCGGCGCGATGTTCTTACTGATTATCCTGCATGTGCCCATTGGCATCGCCATGGGCGTCACCGGCGTGATCGCGGTGGCATTTCTGATTGGCTTGGAGCCGGCGCTCACCCTGGTCGGGACCGAACCTTCGGCGGCCATCGCCAATGAAGGCCTGGCGGTCGTCGCTTTATTTCTATTGATGGGCGCGTTCGCTACCGAGGCCGGCGTTTCGGCCGATATGTACCGGCTGGCCTACGCCTTAGTCGGCCATTTCCGGGGCGGACTGGCGATGGCGACGATTGGCGGCTGTGCCGGGTTCGGCGCCATTTGCGGCTCCTCGATCGCCACCACCGCGACAATGGCGAAAATCGCCCTGCCGGAAATGCTGCAGCGCAATTACCTGCAGACCTTGGCAAGCGGCAGCATCGCCGCCGGCGGCACGCTCGGCATGCTGGTGCCGCCATCGGTGGTGATGATCATTTACGGCATTCTGACCGAAGAAAGCATTATCGCGCTGTTTGCCGCGGCCATATTTCCGGGCGCCATCGCGACCGTTCTCTATTGCTTTACCATCGGCTTTTATGTGCGCCTGTTCCCCGAATCGGGTCCGGCGGGAAACCGCATCGTCTGGTGGGACAAATTAATTGTTTTGAAAAAATCATGGCGATTCCTGCTGATCGCCATTGTCGTTTCCGGCGGCATCTATTCGGGCATCTTCACCATCACCGAAGCGGCCTCGGTCGGCGCCAGCCTGGCGTTCATCTTCGCCGTCTTTCATGGCATGAAGATGAAGGGCTTTCTCGAATGCCTGACCTCGACCGCGTCCAACACCGGCATGATCTTCGTCATTATCATGGGCGCCTCGATCTTCAGCTATTTCATCTCCCTGTCGGGATTGCCCGACGCCTCGGTGCAATTCATCCAAGGCCTGAACGCGTCCAACTTCGTTGTCCTGTTTATGCTGATGATCATGTACCTGATCCTGGGCAGCATTTTCGACACCGTCGCCGCCATGGTCATCACCCTGCCGTTCGTCTATCCGGTGATCATCGACATGGGGTACGACCCGATCTGGTGGGGTGTGGTCAATGTCATGATCATGGAAATCGGCATGATCACGCCGCCCATCGGCATCAACGTGTTTGTGCTCAACGGTATCGCCAAGGATTTGAGCCTGAAGACGATCTATGCCGGGATCATCCCATTCTTCCTGACCGATTTGGTCCGCCTGACCATCGTTCTGGTGTTCCCGGTCACGGCGCTTTGGCTGCCCAGGGCTTGGGGGCTGATGTAGGGCCAACCGAAGAGACCGGCGGGGAAATTTAAATGTCCAATCGCATCATCGAGTCCGGCACCGTCGCGGACGCCTATCTGGCGCTGCTGGCCGACCGCGGCGTAGATTACTTCTTCGCCAATGCCGGCACCGATTTTACGCCGCTGATCGAAGCCTTCGCCAAGGCCTCGGCGCTGGGCCTGCCGGCCCCAAAACCGATTGCCGTACCCCACGAAAATGTCGCCATGGCCATGGCCATGGGTCACACCATGGTCAGCGGCAAGCCGCAAATGGTCATGGTGCATACCAATGTGGGCACCGCCAATGCGCTGTGTCAGATCCTGAACAGCAACCGGCTCAACCTGCCGGTGCTGGTCGCTGCCGGGCGTACGCCATTCACCGAGGAAGGCGTTGCCGGCGGGCGCAGCATCGACATTCACTGGACCCAGGAAATGTTCGATCAGGCCGGCATGGTACGCGAGGCTGTCAAGTGGGATTACGAATTGCGCGAGGCCGGCCAGTTGCAGGCGGTCGTCGACCGGGCTCTTAATATTGCCAACGCGCTGCCCAAGGGGCCGGTGTACCTCACCCTGCCGAGGGAAGTTCTGGCGGCGGAAATATCCGATTTTACTTTTGCCCCGGCGGCGCAGCAGGCGGATGCGACGGTGCCGTACCCGGACCTGAACGTCATCGATGCGCTGGCTGATATCCTGGCGGCGGCCGAAAAGCCGGTCATCGTTACTTCGCAGGCTGGAAATATCCCGGAAGCCGTGACGGCTCTGGCCGATCTGGCCGAACGTTTCGCCATCCCGATTACCCAATACCGGCCCCGTACCATGAACTTGCCGACGGCGCACCCAATGCATTTGGGTTATGATCCGGGCCCTTGGATCGCGGAAGCGGATGTGATCCTCGCGGTCGAATGCGAAGTCCCCTGGATTCCGCGTTTGCAAAAGCCTGGCCCGGAGTGCCGTATCGCCCACATGGCCGCCGATCCGCTTTATTCGGACGCGCCGCATCGGGGCTTTCGCGCCGACTTCGCGATTACGGGTGCCGCCGATATATCCTTGCGCGCCCTATTCGCGGCCTTGGATAGCCGTTCGCCTGAAGCAGACAGCCGGGTTACGGCGAGACGCGCCCGTATCGAAAAGGCGGCGCTGGCGCAACGCGCCGAGTGGCGCCTATTGCTCGCCAGCCGCTCCTTGAGCGCGCCCATCAATTCCGTCTGGCTCAGCCACTGCCTGGACCAGGTGATCGACGACGACGCGGTGGTCCTGCGCGAATCGCCGCTCGATCTCAGGTTCCTGGAACGCGCCAATCCGCGCACCCTGTTTGGCGGCGCCAGCGGCCTCGGCTGGGGATTGGGCGGTGCAATCGGCGCGAAACTCGCCCGCCCTGATACGTTGGTGGTCGCGACCGAAGGCGACGGTGCCTATATGTTCGCCAATCCGGTATCGGCCCATTATATGGCGGCGGCGCTGGATCTGCCATTTCTTACGGTCATCTTCAACAACGAGCGCTGGCAGTCGGTGGCAAGGGCGACCCAGGCGATGTACCCGGATGGCTATGCGGCCCGAAGCAACGCCGCGCCGCTGACCCATCTGCAGCCATCGCCGAACTTTGAACGCATCGTCACCGCCTCCGATGGCTATGGAGAAAAGGTCGAAGATCCCGCGGAGATTTCGGCGGCGCTCGAAAGGGCGCTGAAAGCCGTCACCATTGAAAAGCGCCAAGCGGTTTTAAATGTGAGCTGCGGCGATTGACCGAATTTTATCCGGTCAGACCGTAAATTTTTTCGGCGTTGCGGCGCAAGAGTTTCGCCAAGACTTCGGGTTTGAGATCGAGCCCGGCAATCTCATCCATGGCGCGGCCGAAATCGATCACCGGAAAATCGGTGCCGAATACGACCTTGTCCTGGCCGTAGGAATTCAGGTAGCGGACGAAGGATTGCGGCCAGTATTTCGGCGCATGGGCGTCAGAGCCGATATAGACATTCGGATGCTTCCAGGCCATGGCGATCATCTCATCATGCCAGGGAATGCCGATATGGATGCCGATCAGTTTGAGCTCGGGAAAATCGCAGGCGACGGCATCCAGCGTTATCGGCTGGCCGACGCTGCGCATCGGGTTTGCCGGTGAATAGATCAGGGATTGGCCGACCTGCAACTGGATCGGTACGCCGAGTTCCACGCATTTGGCGTAGAACGGATAATATTTGGCGTGGTCGGGCGCCAGTTCGAACCAATGGGGATAGACATGGGCGCCGATAAAGCCGAGCTCGCTGACCGCGCGCTCCAGTTCGCGCACCCCCGCCATGCCTTCAAAGGGATCGATGCCGGCGAGGCCGAAAAATCTGTCCGGGTACGCTTTCACCGCATCCACAACCACCTGATAAGGGATCTGATATGACGCCGGTAATCCGAGCCGGCCGATCTTGGCGGCGATGAGAAAAGCCTTCTCAATGCCGGCCGCATCCATCCGGCGCAGCATGTCTTCCAGCTCTATACCGGAGAAAGTGCCTTCATCGACACCCATCTTTTGCAGGTAAAACTCCCGCCGGTCGGATGGCCGGTAGCTCAGGGCTTCCTCGGTCTGGAGATTGACGACGGCGTCGATTGCGGCGAGCGGAAAGTCGGAATTGGGCATGGAATCAATGGGCCTTGCAAAATTGCGGAAAGGACCCGTACCCTGCCATTACTCCCGCGGACGGGCAAGAAGCTACCGCCGGAAATAAAAGTTGCGCAAATTTCAAGAGGAAAACATTGCTCGACAATAAAAACATCGCCCTCGCTTTGGAGGAGAATGCCGGGCGGCGCGCCAGCCATCCCGCCATTATCGAGGGCGATCGGACCATACCCTACTCCGAGCTCGATAGTCTGGTGCGCCGGATCGCCGGGCATCTCGGCGATCAAGGCATCGGCGAAGGCGCGATTGTCGGCGTCTGCCTTCGCGACAGCGCCAATCACTTGATGGTATTGTATGCGGTTGCGCGGCTGGGCGCGGTCATTCTGCCCCTCGACTGGCGTTGGACGGGACCTGAGAAACGGCGCGTTGCCGAATATTTCGGGGTCGCACTGGTGGTTGTCGAAGCGGGCGCCGAACTGGCGGGTGTCGCTTCAATTGAAATGTCCGGCGCCTGGCACGCAGCCATCGCCAAACGCCAATCGGACGCCCCTTGCGCCGCCGGCGGTGCGCGGCCGGTGGTGCTTTCCCTGTCCTCGGGAACCACCGGACGCCCCAAAGGCCCGGCATTGACCCATGATCAATTTATCGCCCGCTTCATTATCCAGTGGGTGTCTTTGGGTTTTAACCAGCACGACCGGTATCTCAGCGCGACGCCGATTTATTTCGGCGGTGGCCGCAGCTTCGCCATGGGCAGCCTGTTCAGCGGCGGCACGGTTATCCTGTTTCCGCCGCCCTACGAGCCCTCGGACCTGATCGAGGCGGCCAGCAAATATGAAGCGACGACGTTGCTGTTGGTGCCGACTTTGTTGCGGCAATTGCTGGAATTGCCCGATGGCGGCGCACCGTTATTGGCTGGCCTGAACCGGTTGCTATCCACCGGCGCCATATTATATCCGGACGAACGCCAAGCCGTCCTGGACCGTCTCAATCCCAATTTCATCAATTACTACGGCTCGACCGAAGGCGGCGGCACATCGGTTTTGTTGCCGAAACATTCGGGTGCTGCCGCGGCCTCGGTCGGTGAGCCTATTTACCAGACCGAAATCCAAATTGTCGGCGAAGACGGCGCCGAGAAGCCGGCCGGCGTGGCCGGGCATATCCGCTATCGCGGCCCCGCTGTGGCGACCAGTTTTTACAATGATCCTGAGGCGAGTGCCGAAGCGTTCCGGGACGGTTGGTTCTATCCCGGCGACATTGGCAAGGTCGAAGAAGACGGTTTGCTGTATCTGGTTGGACGCGCCAAGGACGTGATCATCCGGAGCGGTGTCAATATTTACCCGGCGGAAATCGAGCAGATTTTGTTGGACCATCCCGCGGTTGGCGACGCGGTCGCGGTGCCCTGGCCGCACCCCAAGCGCGGCGAAGATGTCGCCGTATTTGTGGTCCTCAAAGGGTTGGCCGAAGAGCAGGCATTGCTGGACCATTGCCGGGCCAACCTGGCGTCCTACAAGGTGCCGCGGGGTATTTTCTTTATCGAAGAAATGCCGAAAACGGCCTTGGGGAAAATCATCAAGCCGGAATTGACGGCGCGGCTGGTCACCCCCGGCGAGACCGTGTCTCCCTGAGCGGTATTAGTCAGACGTACAATTTCCGGTAGTCATTTTGCCGGCGAGGTGATCTAATACGCAATTGCAGCAAACGTTTGTCGACATTCCCGCCGGCTATCCCTTGGGAATATTTATTAGCCGGCAATTCATGAAATTAAAGCTAGGAGGAACCTCATGACAGTAATTCGATCAGGCTTGAAATCAGGCCTTAAATTGAGCATTGCCGCCGGATTGGCATTCGCATCGGCCTTGGCACTGCCGGGCGGACCAGCGCAATCCCAAGCCGTCAGCATCGGCGCCTTGCCGCAGGGCTCGTTGTCCTACTCCATCGCCGCCGCAGTCGCCAAAGTGATCGGCGATAAAACCGATTTAACCATGCGCGCCATCGGCGTCGGCGGCTCGAACATTTACATCCCGCAGGTCAATCAGAACAAATTGCAGATGTCGACATCGGCGGCGCCCGATGCGATTTTCGCCCTCTCAGGCACCGGCTCCTTTGACGGCCGCAAAAATCCCAATCTCCGCATTCTTGCCCGGCTGCTCGAATTTCAGGTCGGCTTCATGGTTAAAAAAGACTCCAAAATCACTTCGCTGAGCGGTTTCAAGGGCCAGAATTTTCCGTCCGGATTTACCGCCCAAAAACTTGTCGGTACCCTGGTGTCCGCCGCGTTCGCCACCGAAGGCATGTCGTTCAGCGATATCAAGGGCGTGCCGGTGCCGAATTTCGTCCGCGGCACCGACGAAATGGTCGCCGGGCGGACGGTCGGATCGTTCCTGGCCCCTGGTTCCGGGGTGGTTCGAAAAGCGCACGCCAAAGTCAAAATCCGGTTTATCTCGATGAAGGCCGATCCGTCGACATTGGGCATATTGCAAAAAATCGCGCCGGCGGCCTATTTCACCATCGTCAAGCCGTCCAAGCGGCTGCCGTACATCACCGAGCCGGTAAAAATGATCGGCTTCGATTATCTGATCGTTACCAATTCGAAGGTCTCCGACGCCGTCGCCTACAAGGCCGCCAAGGCGCTTCACCAAAACAAAAAGGCGCTGATCGCCGCGCATGGCGTTTTGCGCGGCTTTTCACCGAAACTGATCAACAAAAAGGTGCTCGGCCTTGCCTACCACCCGGGCGCCATTAAATATTACAAAGAGGCCGGCCTGAACTAGTCCAAGTCCGAATAAGATATCCGACATTCTCGCAAATTTGATGGTCGCGTTAGACCAAACTACCGATAACACCAGCGCTTCGGAACGGCTCAACAGGCCGCTCCGGGGGCTGGTGTCCGTGCTCGCCGGCCTGTTGACCTTGGCGGCCATCGGCTGGGCGGCGAATGTTTACGCGTGGTTGGGACTGGCGCTCTACAACGAGCAGTTTCTGGCCGCCGTCCTGGGGCTCGTCCTGCCCCTCGCCTATTTGACCGCGCCGGCCATAAAAGGCGGCACCGGCCGGCTGCCCTGGTACGACGGGCTGGCGGCCTTGCTCGGATTCGCAACCTCGATTTACATCTATATCGATTATCCCCGGCTGGCCAATGAGATCGCCTATCAGCCCTGGGAGGCCTTGACGGCGTCGGTAATAATGCTGCTGCTGATCGTCGAAGGCGTGCGCCGCACCGGCGGCCCGGTTCTGGTGGCCATTCTGTTGATATTTTTTGTCTATGCCATGTGGGGGCATTTGATACCGGGCCGCCTGGTCGGCCGCGAAATCGACACCAAGGAACTTATCATCGGGCTGGCGCTCGATCCCCAGGCGCTGCTCGGCGCGCCGTTGAAAATCGGCACCACCGTGGTGATATCCTTTTTGTTCCTGGGCCAGGTGCTCAATCTTTCCGGCGGCTCCAAGTTTTTTACCGGGCTCGCCACGGCGGCGATGGGTCAGTACCGGGGCGGCTCGGCCAAGATCGCGGTGATCGCCTCCAGCCTGTTCGGCTCGATATCGGGCAGCGCCGTCTCCAACGTCGCCTCGACCGGCGTGGTCACCATTCCGCTGATGCGCGAATCGGGCTATACGAAGGAGACCGCCGGCGCCATCGAAGCGGTCGCCTCGACCGGCGGCCAGTTGATGCCGCCGCTGATGGGGGCCTCGGCCTTCGTGATGGCGGAGTTTCTGGAAATTCCCTATGCCGACGTGGTCCTGGCCGCAATTATTCCGGCCGTTCTCTATTACCTGGCCTTGTTCGTGCTGACCGATCTGGTCGCGGCCAAGACCGGCATTGAAAAAATTGACCCCAGTAAACAGCCGAAAATAGGGCCGATATTGCGCGCCGGATGGTTTTTCCCGCTGCCCTTCGGGGTGCTGATCTATGCCTTGTTCGGGGCCAATTTATTGCCGGAAACGGCGGCGCTGTATGCCACGCTTGTGCTGTTCGGATTTGTCGCGATCTTCGGCTATGACGGTCAGCGCGCCGGCATCGGGCTTTTATTGCGCGCCCTCAAGGAGACAGGGCGCAATTGCATCGAGCTTTTGCTGATCGTCGCCGTCGCCGGACTGGTGATCGGCCTGCTCAATACCTCGGGTCTCGGCTTCGCGCTCACCTATACCTTGGTGGAAGTCGGCGGCGGCAATCTGGCAGTGCTGCTTTTTTTGGCCGCGGTGATCTGCATCGTCCTCGGCATGGGAATGCCGACGCTCGGCGTATATGTCCTGGTGGCCGCCCTGGTGGCGCCATCGCTGATCGAAGTCGGCATCCAACCGATCGCCGCCCACCTGTTCGTGCTGTATTTCGGCATGATGTCGATGATCACGCCGCCGGTGGCGATCGCCGCCTTCGCCGCCGCTTCCATGACCCGCGCGGACCCGATGAAAACAGGTTTCGAAGCCGTCCGCCTCGGCTGGCTCGCCTATATGATCCCGTTTTTGTTTATCCTGTCACCGGGCCTGATCATGCAGGGATTGGTCACCGAAATCCTGTATGCGTTCGTTGTCACGGTCGCAGGTGTCTGGCTGTTTTCGGTGGCCTTGATCGGCTATTTCGTGAGCCCCCTGAACTGGACCAAGCGGCTGGCCTTTATGGTCGCGGCCATCGCCGCCATGAGCCCGACCATGGTCCTGGTGCCACCAGTAGTCGTCAATCTGGCCGGCATCCTGGCGGGGGGACTATTGGTCGGCGCCGAATTGGGCCTTCGGCGGAAAGCCGCCGTAACCTAGCGGACTGTGTCATCTAATTTGCACCCCTCGGGAGCCTTGCAACGCCGCCCTCCGGGTCACTTTTCCCGTTCCCTCGGAGTGTCGAAAGGGCTTGCCGATGGGCCCGCATCGCCCACACCCTTTCTCCACTTCAGGAAACTGGAAAAGAGATCGTAGGGGTGCAAATTAGAAGACACAGGCCACTAGCGGGCCATGGCCATGTTTAGGATCGCGGTCCTGCCGCCGGCGACGGCCTTTTGGGCGTCCTCAATGGCGCCCGTCAGACGCGCCGGATCGACCACCTTTTCGCCATGGCCGCCATATAATTTGGCGATCTCGGCGTAGTCGGGACCATTGATGTGGACACCGAAATAGGTGTCGGTCTCGACCGCCGCGCCGCTGGGATAATTGCTTTTGGTATTGCCCTGCATGGCCGCGTATTTTTGATTGTCGAAGACGACAATGAGAATTGGCAGATTGAAATCCCTGGACGCGCCAAGTGCCTGCAGCGCGGGATTATAGAGGAAGGCGCCGTCGCCGATCAGGATGACCACCGGCTTGTCCGGCTGCGCCAGCTTGAGACCGAGGCCAAGACCGAGGCCCTGGCCGAGACCGCCCTGGCGGCAGTAATAGGTATTCGGGCGCGTGAGCTTGAGATATTCGCGCGCCACGCGGGCATGGGAGGTCAGCTCGTTCAAATAGATCGTCTCGGGCGGCATGACCTCGGTGAGCGCCGCGCATAAGGCCGCGGTCTCAATCGCCGGGGCGGCCGTGGCTTCCTCGATGGCCACCTTTATCTGCTCTGCCAGCGCGTTGTGGCTTTCGGCGAGCTTGGCGCGCCGCGCTTTTACCTTGGTCTCATCGACGCCGATCGCCTTAACCGCGGCGATAAGATCAGCCAGGGTTCTGGCGACATTGCCTTCCAGATAGGCGTCCGCCTGCAGTGATTGATAGACCATATGCTCGCGGTGCGGGGTTTCGTCCATGATCACGACGGTCGTCTGCGGCGGCCGGTTGCTGGGCGGATACCAGGGCACGCGGCTTTCGATGACCAAGGCGACGTCCATCTCGTCCCAGAACGGCTTCATGGCGTAGCCTTGATGCAACGCATTGTCGCGCGGGAAATTGGAATAGAGCGGGTAGCCGCCTTCGACTACCGGCAGCGCAATCAGCTCGGCGAGTTCGACCAGCAGGCCATAGGCCAACCCATCGCGCCCGACGCCTTCGGTGGTAATGACCGGACATTTGGCATTGATCAGCAATTCGGCCAGCCGGGCCACATCCTCGGGCGGTGTCAGGGTCATGGGCTTGTCCGGAATCTGGCGGGGCGCGGCCGGCGGTTGCCAATCGGCCAACATCACCTCCAATGGCACGTTGAGGAATACCGGCGCCTGCGGCTGGCGTTGCGCCATTTCGCCGGCCCGAATCACCGATTCATAGAGCGTGTGCGTGCTGGTCACCTGGGTCGAGAATTTGACCAGCGGCTCGACCAGGCGGTGTGGCCCGCCAACGACGGAGAGATTGCGTATCCATTGTCCGCCCGGATCGTAGCCGGGATCCTCGCCATAGGCCAAAGTCTCGCCGGCCATCACCACCATCGGCACCTCGCTCTGCAGGGCGCCGTGGATGCCCATGGCGCCTTGCAGGAGGCCGGCGCCGGCGTGGATCAACACCGCCTGCATGCGGCCCGTCGACAGGGTGTAGCCGATGGCCATATCGACGGCCAGGGTCTCGTGCCAGCAATCGAGGAAGCCCGGTCCGTTGACACCGTGCATCTTTTGGTGGGCCATCGCTTCCCATATGGGCGCCCATTCGGACCCTGGCGACGAAAAAATATAGTCGACACCAAGCCTGCGGAAGGCTTCAAGCATCCCCTTGCCGCCATCCAGGCGTTCTGTCGTGGCATTCTTATCCATCGGTCTCGTTCCCCCTCTGGGCGTTCGTTTATCGGGCCAGTATGGCCCCGGCGCCGAGTGGGTGCAACGCAGATGTGGCGCGCCGCGATGGCAGATATTTTACCGGGCGCCTTGCTCAGACCTTGTTTTCACCTCGGACCATGTCCTAAAAATATCGGTGGATTAAAATTCACCATCGTTACAGTTGCGACCCGATTGGATAGGATGGCCAAATGGAAATAGACATGCTGGGGATGGCCTGGAAGGCTGCCGTGATCATGTCCGATCCGTTGCGGCTGTCGTTTCTGGGGCTGGGCGTAATCATCGGCTTGGTATTGGGCGTTATTCCCGGGCTGGGCGGGCTGGTTGGGCTGTCCCTATTGTTGCCGTTTACCTTCGATATGGATCCGTTCACCGCCCTGGCGTTTTTGATGGGCTTGCAGGCGGTGGTGGTGACCTCCGATACCATCCCTGCGGTGCTGTTCGGCGTTCCCGGCACGGTCGGATCGGCGGCGACGATCCTTGATGGCTATCCCATGGCGCGCAAGGGTGAAGCCGGGCGGGCGTTCGGGGCGGCCTTTACGGCGTCCGTATTCGGCGGATTGTTCGGCGCGCTGTTGCTGGCGTTGAGCGTGCCGATATTGCGCCCGGTTCTGCTTCATATCAACGCGCCAGAAACCCTGGCTTTTGTTGTCTTTGGCCTGTCGCTTGTCGCAGTCTTGAGCGGCTCGAGCCCGATGAAGGGGCTGGTCGGCTGCTGTATCGGCCTGATGCTGGCCACCACCGGCGATGATCCGCAAACCGGCACGCTGCGCTGGACCTTCGATAGCCTGTATCTTTACGATGGGTTCACCATCGTCCCCATCGCGCTCGGCCTGTTCGCCCTGCCGGAACTCGCCGACATGGCGATCACGCGAAATTCCATCGCCGGCGACAGCCGCATGGATTCCCGTAAAAACCAATTGCAAGGCGTCCGCGACGTTTTCAAGAACTGGTTTCTGGTGATCCGCTGTTCGTCCATCGGCTCCTTGTTGGGCGCCATTCCTGGCATCGGTGCGTCGGTTATCGACTGGGTTGCCTATGCGCACGCGGTGAAGACGGTAAAAAATTCCGACCAGACCTTCGGCAAGGGCGACGTCCGCGGCGTCATCGCGTCGGAGAGTTCCAACAATGCGAAAGAGGGCGGCGCGTTGATCCCGACCATCGCATTTGGCGTTCCCGGCACCGCGTCGATGGCATTGTTGCTGGGGGCATTCCTGATCCATGGCCTAAATCCGGGCCCCGATATGCTGAGCAAGCATTTAGACGTTACCTACACCCTGGTGTGGAGCATCGCCATCGCCAACATTATCGGTGCCGGCATTTGCTTCATCTTCGCCGATCAACTGGCCAAGATCGCCCTGGTCCGGATCGGCATTCTTGCCCCGGTGATCATCGCCATCACATTCGTCGGCGCTTTCCAGGGCTCAAAGGAATGGGGCGATCTTTTGGTGCTGATCGGCATCGGTGTCGTGGGATGGGTGATGAAGCGGCTACGCTGGCCGCGCCCGCCATTGATCCTGGGATTTGTTCTTGGCGGTATTTTCGAAAACAACATGTTTATTTCGATCGAGCGCTACGGCGCCGAATGGCTGTCGCGTCCCCTGGTCATTATTTTGTTCGCCCTGTCCCTATACGGCATTTTCGCGCCGACGGTTAAATCCTTCCTGGTCAACCGCCGGACCAAGGGCGAACGGACTTCGGCGAAGCTGCAACTGCGCCGGCCCGGCGGCGACAGCTATTTTACCGGATTGCTTCTGATCGGATTTGCCGCCACCCTCACCGTGTCCTGGGACTGGGATTTTGGCGCCAAGCTGGTGCCGCAGGTGGTTGGCTGGACAGCCGTGGGGTTGATCGGTTTTATGTTGGTCTCGGGACTATTCTCCGCGCCCGGTTCGCCGCAATTCCAATCCGCCGGCGGCCTTCCCATTGCGCCCGAAGCAACGCCCAAAACCGAGACCCATTTCGATATCACCGCCGATTATGGCGATTTGTCCGCAAACACCATTCTTCGCCGCGTGTTGGTCTATTTTGCATGGTGCGCCGGTTTCCTACTGGCGGCCTTCGTTATCGGCATTTTACCGGCAATGCTGGTGTACCTGGTTTGCTATATTCGCTTTGAAGGTCGCGAAAGCTGGAAAATGGCGGCCATGGTTGCCGGAACCACTTGGATGTTATCCTACATACTGTTTCACCGGATCCTGATCATTCCTTGGCCGCAGGCCTTGCTCGGCGATTGGCTGCCGTTCCTGCGCTCATCCAACTGGCTGAATTTGCTGTAGAAAAAAGGCGCCCCTTTTGGGGGCGCCTTCGATGTGTTGGTGACTTGGTATCGGCTTGCGGTGCTACTTCTTTTTGAACCCCAGCAATTTGCGAAGATTGGCGATAACCGGTTCCGGCGTGGCGAAGGCGGCTTTGGCCAAGGCCTCGATTTTGTCGCCGGAAATCGGCTCGACCCGGGCGCGCTTGCTTTTGGCGTCGGCCAGGAATGCCTTATCTTCCATGGTTGCGAAGAAGGACTTGCGCAAGGCGGCAACCCGGTCAGCCGGAACGCCCGGCGGCACCCAGAAGCCCATGCCCAGATGCTCGCTCAATTCCAGGAAGGTCAGCATCTGCTTATGCTCATCCGATTTGAGCAGATCGCGCAAGTGCGGCGTATCAAGCCCCGGAATGCGGGGGCCGTACTGCACAAGCTGAATGATCTTTTTCTCTTTCAGCCAGGCCTGTTTCACTGTTGTCCAGCCGGTCCAATAATTCATGCGGCCGTTGACTTCGCCTGCTTCCATCGCCTTGTTGATGGGCGCGCCGCCTTTATAACCCCGGATGATTTTGAATTTGGTGCCCAAGGTCGCGTTCATGAATTTCGGCAACAAGTACGTTTCAGAGCCGAACCCGGTGGATCCCATAATGATCTCTATTTTGGTGGCTTCCATCACCGTCTTGGCGGGCGAGGTGTGCCACACCGTGACCACCGCCGGACGCGGCGTGACGGAGCCGATCCATACAAATTTGGAGGCATCATATTTGGCGCCGCGCAAGGTGGGGGCCAGCACCGATGGCGAAAGTATTTGGCCGATGCCGGTGCCGTCTTTCTTGGCCTTGTTATAGACCCAGGCCGCACCCTTGGTTCCGCCGCCGCCCGGACGGAACTGGCAAATAACGTTGGGATTGCCGGGAATATGGTTTTTCCAGTGCTTGGCCACCAGCCGGCAATACAGGCCCAATGACGCGCCGGCGCCGCCCGATACGGTAATTGAAACTGTTTTTCCATTGTAGAAATCGGCAACGCCCGCGGCGTTCGCTTGTCCTAGCGAAAATCCGCCAAGGCCAACGAGCATCGCCGCGAATGCAAAAATCGAGCGTGAATTGATCATTTTCCATCTCCCGTTGAGTTATTGTATTAAATTCGGTCTTCGAACTGGCCAAATCTTAGCGTTAATTTACCAAAAAATTAACTCGGTGCGATTTCAAACTTCTGTATTAAGGCCCCTAAGTCAAGCTCCGCATGTGGAACGGGACATTTCCTGGTGGGATACGTAACTTGCGGAATATAAGGCGCTACCCGATTGGCACGACGTGCCGGGCATCTGGGAGCGCGCTTACGAAGACACCTACAAAATCGAAAGCAGCGACTATCCCTTTTGGCTGTTGTCGTCACGCAGCATGCAATTTGCCTGGGGAGCCAACGCCGGTATCCCGATGATCAAAGAGGTTGCCGATAATATCGCCGGCCACGGCGGTGTCATAATCAATACCGGCTGCGCGCACGAAATAGGGATCGCCGACGGCGGCCAAATCGAAATCCGCTCACCGATCGGCGTGACCACGGGCCGCGCCGTGCTGCGCCAGGGTATCTGTCCCGATACGCTATTGATGATCGGCCAGTTTGGCCACTGGAAGACGCCTTACGCCAAGGACTTCGACGTGCCGAGCATGAATTCCTTGGTGCCGATGCTGATGGCGACCACCGATAATTCGGGGTCCAGCGCCGATGTCGCCAAAGTGAGTGTTTCCAAAATTGACGGCAAAACAGTGTCACCTGGATTGTGGGCGCGATTATTTTCGTAGGCTCATTCCTTCCGGTTGAGAAATAATTACCAGCTACGGTCCGCTATTTTGCGTATTGCGGCAGCCACCTGAGGATGTTGTCGCGGTCAACGCCGCGTAACTCCTCGGCGTTGAATACCCCCGATGCGGACAGCCCCTTGGTGTGATAATCGGCCGAAAGAAACGGAAAGTCGGTGCCAAAGACAATGTTGTCGGCGGACGCCACGGAGCGCAAGGCCAGCATCGCCGCCTCGTTGACGACTTGGGCTGTGTCGTAAAAGAATTTGCCGGCGACGGCCAGGAAACCGCCCGGAACCGCCTCGGCCGATTCTGGAAGTTCCCCCAGTTTGATATAACGTTCGACCAGGAATGGCATGGTTCCGCCGCCATGGGACCAGATGAACCGAATATCCGGATATTTGGCCGCCATGCCGCCGAACACCACCCGCGCGATGGCCCGCGAGGTATCGGTCTGGTATTCGATGACGGAATCGGGAATGCCGGGTAAAATATTTGCACAGCAATGGGGCGTCATCGGATGGGTGTAGACGACGGCCTTGCGCCGGTTCAGTTCCTCATAGACGGCGTCATAAGCCGGATCGCCCAGCCACACATCGCCATAGCTGGTGAACAGAACGACGCCGTCCGCATTAAGCTGATCCATCCCGTATTCGATCTCGGCCAGGCTGCCGTCGACATCGGGAAGCGGCATGTTGACGAACATACCAAAGCGGCCCGGATAGTCCGATCGTAGCTGCGCCGCATAATCGTTGCACATGCGGGCCATCCGCCGCGCCTTTGCAAGATCGCCGAACCAGAGACCTGGAAGCGTGATCGAGGTGAGGGAAAGATCAACGCCACCTTCGTCCATGGTCTCGATCGAGCGTTCCGGTGTCCAATTTTTTAACGGCGGCGGCATGCGCGCCGCCGGCGATAACGCCTGAATATATTCGGGCGGCGCGATGTGATGATGGACGTCGATGCGATTGGGCTTCGCCATGATTAAATCCCCCTGCTGATCAAATCCGAAGGCGCCTGGATGCCTTTGGAATTGTTGATGAAGACAAAGCCGTGGCGAAAGCGGCGATGCAGGAATATGGGAAGCGCCGTCAGCGGTGGCCGCGGCATTTATTTCCGATATGGGCGCCGGCGTTAAATTCGCCGAGGTCCGCCGTTTCGCGTATTTCGGGCACATGGATATCGCGCTTGCCTGGAAACGACAGGAATTCAAAATTGATGGCTTTCGCTTCGACCTCGCCTTCGCGGAGAGCGCGGACAATTTCGTATTGGCCGGTCAAAGCCTTGATTTTTAATTTCGCCATGGCGGGATCCCAGCAAGAAGTGAAAAATTTTAATTCTCAACAATCCGGTGCTTGTTGAGTTTCCAACATAATTTTAGAATTAGCCAATAGGAATAAGATCTGGGCGAATAAAGTTTCGCGAAAGTGCCATGACACCAAAGGGGGGCATTCGTTGAATATTCTGGCAGTTGACATCGGCGGCACATTCACCGATCTGATGGCGTTCGACCACAACACGCAAAAATTCTATCAGGCAAAGAGCCTTTCGACACCCGGCGATCTGGCACAAGCCATTATCGATTGCATCGAAAAAAGCGGCTTGGATATTTCCGGGACCGGCGAAATCATTCACGGCACGACCCAGGCGATCAATACATTGATCGAGCGAAAAGGCGCTAAAACTGCGCTACTGGTAACCAAGGGGACGCGCGATGTTTACATCATCGGGCGCGGCAACCGGCCCGAATCCTACAATCTGATGTTCCACCAGCATCGCCCATTGGCCGAGCGCCGGCTGACCTTTGAAGTGGACGAGCGCATGCTTGCCGACGGCTCCACCCACGAAGCCTTAAACCGGGAACAGGCGGCGGCGCTCTGTGAGCAATTGAAAGGTGAAGATGTCGATGCAGTCGCCGTTTGCTTTTTGCATGCCTATGCCAATCCCGAACATGAACAGGTGGTCGGCGAAATCCTCAAATCCGCCAACCCCGATTGGTACGTATCGCTGTCGCACGAAATCATGCGGGAATACCGCGAGTTCGAACGCACCTCGACGACCGTGGTGAACGCCTATATCGGCCCCCGTATGAGCGGTTATGTACGCGATCTTGAGGAACGGTTGAAGGCCATCGGCTTTACCGGCGAATTGTCGATCATGCAATCGAACGGCGGCGTCATGACACCCGAGGTGGCGGTGCAAAAGCCCGTCACGATGATGGAATCGGGGCCGGTTGGCGGCATCATCGCGTCGGCGGAAATCGGCCGCGCGCTCGGCTTCGAAAATGTCATATCGTTCGACATGGGCGGTACCACGGCGAAAACCAGTCTCATCCGGGGCGGCTATCCGACCATGGCCGAGGGCTATTATGTCGGCGGTTACGCCAGCGGTGATCCGGTGATGTCGCCGGTGGTGGACGTTGTCGAGGTTGGCGCCGGCGGCGGCAGTATCGCCTGGATTGACGAGGTCGGCGCGTTGAAAGTGGGCCCGCAAAGTTCGGGCGCCGATCCGGGGCCGATCTGTTACCGGGCCGGCGGCACCGAGCCGACGATCACCGATGCCAACGTCATCCTCGGACGGGTTGGGGCGGCAGACTTTCTCGGCGGCGAAATGTCCCTCGACACGGACGGCGCGTTAAGCGGCACAAAGGAACAGCTTGCCGATAAATTGGGCATGAACGTCAATGCCGTCGCCGGCGCCATCATCGAAATCGCGGTCACCAAGATGTCGTTGGCGGTGCGCGAGGTATCGGTGGAAAAGGGTTATGATCCCCGCGACTTCGTGTTGATCGCGTCGGGTGGCGCCGGGCCCCTGCACGCGGTCGCCATCGCGGCGGAATTGCACATTCCGACGGTGATCATCCCGCTGTTCCCGGCGCATTTTTCGGCCCTCGGCATGCTGATGGCTGACGAACGCCAGGATTTCATCCAGACCTATCTTGCCAATATCAATGATGTCGATTTCGGCGAATTGCTGACCATCCACCGGGACATGCGCTCGGTGGCCGAGCAGGCGCTGAAGTTGAGCGATACCATGGAAGTCCAGATCAAGCTCGACCTCCGCTATGTGGGCCAGGAATTTACCCTCCAGGTGCCCATCGATCTGGCGCAGATCGAAACCGCCGATGCCGCCGGTATCCGCAAGGCCTTTGATGACTTGCACGAGCAGCGCTACGCCCATCACGCCGCCGACGAGCCGGTCGAGATGGTCAATTACCGCCTGGTTGCGACCGTCAAGCGGGCGGCGCTGAAACTGCCCGATGTGGGCGGCGGCAGCGATATCGTTGCGGCGCGGCGGCCGGTCTATTTTGATGACCCAGAGGTCGCCGTCGATTGCCCGGTCTATGACCGCCGCCAATTGGTATCGGGGTATGAAATTACCGGGCCCGCCCTGATCCAGGAATATGCCTCGACAACCGTAATGTTCGCCGGTGACACCTGTGTTGTGACCGATACCGGCGAGTTGATCATTACCCTAGGGACAAGCCGATGAACGATAAACTCGATCCCGTCACCCTGGAAGTCATCCGCAACGGCTTTCCGGCCATCGCCAACGAGATGGCGGCCGATCTGCAGCGCACATCCTATAATATGATGATTTACGAGGTTCGCGATTTCTGCACCGCGATCGTCAAACCCAACGGCGAGCTGGTTTCGCAGAATGTCGGCGGCGTTTCCCACTTCGTCGCCGATCTCGGCGTCATCATCGTCGATGGCTTCGAAAAAACCGGCGATGAAGGGTTTTCGCCCGGTGATGTGATCATCACCAACCATCAAAAAGTGGCCGGCCAGCATCTCAACAATATTGTCATTTACGTGCCATTTTTTTTCGAAGGAGACCTGCAATTCTTTTCCATGGTCCGCGCCCATTGGATCGATGTCGGCGGAATGAGCACCGGTTTCGGCGGCGGCGCCGATGTGGTGGACCCTTGGATGGAAGGCTTGCAGTTGGATCAACTGAAGATTTACGAGGTCGGGGTCCGCAACGAGACGCTCTATAAAGTGATCCGCGACAATATCCGGTTCCCGGAATCATCGCTCGGCGACATGCGCTCGCAGATCGCCGCCTGCCGCCTGGCGATCCGGCGCCTGGAAGAATTGTTCGAAAGATATGGCGCCCATACGATTCTAACCGGCCTCGACCGGATCTTCGATGAGACCGAGCAAAAATGCCGCAACGTGGTGACCGGAATTCCAGATGGCATCTACGAAGCTGAATCGTTCCTCACCGACGACGGCATCGATATCGGCAATCCGGTGCGCATCCATGCCAAGGTCACCGTTGCCGGCAGCGATATGGAAATCGATCTGTCGGGATGCTCGGGCGAGCGCAAGGCCGCGGTCAATTCGCGCACCTATGCCGGCGCCCGGGTTGCCTACAAGGCCCTGACGGCGCCAACCGAACCGGTCAACGAGGGCTCGTTCCGCGCGCTGAAAGTGGAAATTCCGGAAGGCAACATCATGATGGCGCGCTTCCCGGCGCCCATGTGCATGTGGTCGACGGTGGTCCCGACGGTGGTCGATACCATCGTCAAGGCGCTGGCGCCGGGCATGAAGGACAATGTGCCGGCCGGCCATTTCGGCCTCCTCGGCGGCCCGGTGGTGTTCACCGGCATCAATCCGAAAACCAACCGGCGCTTCATTGTGCAGAGCATCGAAGGCGGCGGCTGGGGCGGGCGGCCATTCGAAGACGGCGAGTCCGCGACGGTCAGCGTCTGCCAGGGCGATGTCCGCAATGCCACCATCGAAGGCATCGAATTGAAATGTCCGGTGATGATTGAAAGCCGCGAGTTGCGTGCCGATTCCGGCGGTCCCGGAAAATACCGGGGCGGTTTCGGCATCAGGACCACGGTGCGTAATTTTGTCGAAGGCAACTGGATTTGCGAGCCGCCGAAGCGCGGCGACACCTGCCCGGCCTGGGGATTGTGGGGCGGCAAGCCCGGTGCCACCGGCGGCTATCAGATGCGCAAACCGGGCGAAACCGGCTTTTCCCCGGTATTGACCGCGCGCCATACGGTGCCGGCGGAAACCCAGATGATCGTGCGCACCGGCGGCGGCGGCGGCTGGGGTGATCCGCTCGAACGGAATGCGGAACTTGTGCTATCGGATGTGATGCAGGGGTTGGTATCGGTTGCCGGCGCGGCGGAACATTACGGCGTCGTCATCGGCGCCGGCGATTTGCAACTGGACGCCGGCGCCACCGAAAGCCTGCGCAGCGAAATGAAAACATAGACGGTGCGCGATCGAACGGTCCCGGTGTCAGCCGGACGTCCAGAGCACTTCATTTTCGCCTTCGCCGATCGACAACAGGCTTGATGCCCAGCCGTAGCCAGTGGCGGCATCGCCGAGACTGATTTTTACCGAGACAACATCGCCGGCTTGAAAAATTTGGCCTTCTTCATCCAGGCGCGGCACCTCTTCCGCCGATACGCCGATGCCGCCGCCCAAAGACCCCGCCAACATGGGGTGGCCGCCGGCCTGGCCAGCGGCACGCTGCAATTCGCCAACCGATTTTCGGGCACCGATGGCGGCGAAGGCGTTTGCCAATACGCAGGCGGCGGCCTGATGAGCGGCGGCGCCATTGCCGAGGGTGATGAAACCATCGACCCAATAGCCGCGGGCGCGGAGCGCCATATAGACAATCGAAGGATCGCCGCGCGCCGTGTCCAGCCCCTCATAGGGCCTGAACGATTGACCGCCATCGACGCTATAGAGGCAGCGGACATCCTGGACGCCGGCCTGGCGTGCGTTGCGCTCTCCCGCCATGACAGCGGTGGCGGCGCTGGCGCCATCTTCATGGGCTTTGGCGGCGGCGGCGGCTGCTGCTTGCAGCAAGCCGCAATTGACGCGGATGATGGCCAACTCGGCCGGGCTCTTGCGCCGCGCCAAACCGCCAATCAGGGCGGTCGCATCCTCGCCCGATGCGATGCCAGCGAGCGGCGAGATTTTATCAAAAATGGCGGCGGGCATGATGGCGAAACCAGCCAATCCGAGCCGCGCACCGGCCCCCAACTGATCCAGCCATTCCTGGAACTGGCCGGCGATATCGGACGCCGGGCTGACATTTTTGATCCAGGTCGTTTCCCTGCCGGCATTGACCATGCGGCCGCCATCCAGGGTCAATAATTCCGGCTCGCCGGTCAGCGGGATCAGGGCGAAGGCGGCGCTCAGACGGGGCGCGAAATTGCTGACATAGGTAAGCAATCCCGATTCCGGAATATCACCGAAGACCACGATGGCAGACCAGCCGCGCCTCTCCATGATGGCGCGCATGGCGTCGATGCGCCCCCGGAATTCCTTTTCATCAAGCGGGTTGTTGTCCCAACCGAAGGCGCCGACGGGCAAGGCGAGGTGCATGGTCTGCATGGATTAGGCTCTCACCCTTAGCTGCCGCTGACGCCCAGGGCGGCACGGCTGGTTGTCAGAATTTCGGCGCTCAGCTGTCGGATCAAGATCGGCTCGCCGCAAAGGAAATAACCGGTCTCGGGAATATATTGATTGGGGTGGACGACGAAAAACATGCCGTCTTCGAGGATTGTTTCGTTTTTTAAGGCCACGTTTCCCGGCGCCGTCGAGGTAATGCCCAGCCCGTGGCCACGGCGGTTCATATAGGGCGGCTCGCAATATTCTCCGTAACCCGCATCACGCAGAACCGCATCGATACCAAGGCAGATGTCTTTCATCGGAACGCCAGGCCGGGCGGCGGCAATGCCGTTATTCATGGCCCGCACCACAAGCGCGTATTTTTCAGATTGTTCATCGGTTGGCGTTCCCAGGGCCGCGGTCCGGCAGATTTGCGAGAACTGGCCCCGGTAGCTGGGCGTGATCTCGGCCAGGATCAAATCGCCCTTTTCGAGTTTCCGCTCGCCCGACGGCTGCACCGCCAGAGGATGGGCTTCGGCGTGGAACATCATGAAGTTGTCATCGGCGCCGAGGGAGCGGGAATAGCATTTCATATCGGCGGCAAGCTGGCATTCGGGCATGCCCGGTTCCGCCGCTTCGAGCATATATTGATAGGTGCGCTCGCCGATGACCGTGGCTTGACGGGCGTTTTCGATTTCGGCATCGGTTTTGTGTGCCGCCAAGGTAAAGAGTTGGGCGGAATAATCCTTGAATCCGGTGCCGGTCAAAGCCGTGATGGCGGCCGCCGTGCCATGCGCCATCTTGCCGAGATCGGCGATGCCGATGCGCGCCGATGCGGGCAGATGGTTTCCGTACATGGCGGCAAAGCTACCGGCCAGATCATCGGTTGCCGTCACCTGATCGGTGCGGGCCCCGGCTTCGGCGCGAATGCCATCCCAGACCGGCGTGACCACCAGGGCCGAGGCGCCATCGCTTTTTAGCACCGCAAATGCCGGCCCCATGGGCTTGACCCCGCTAATCAGGGCGACGCCGTCGCCAAAATCCACATGATGGGCGGCGGGCGAAAAGGCGAATAGGATATCGAGCCCGGCCCCAGCCATTGCCGTCACTATTCCGTCGATCCTGCCTTGATGGTTCAAATCGCAATACCTAGGTTGAGAAATCGTGATGGGTGATGCACTTGCCGCCAGCAGCGGCCAGGGTGAAGTTTAATTCCGCCAGCGGCCGAAATAGGTTTCCGCCAGGCGCAGAAATTCGTTGAGAATGATAGCGGCGGCGGCAATCATTGCAACAAGCGCAAACAAATTCTGGGGTTCGAACGATTCAGCATAGAACGGCGGGTAATATCCAAATCCCTTCCGCGTCGCATACGGCTCGGCCAGGATAATACCGAGAAGTGTTGTGGTCATGCCGAGCCGCATGACCGTGAACAAGCTCGGCACCAGATGCGGAAAAACAATGTGCCGGTAAATCTGGGCGCTAATGGCGCCCATCGACTTCGCCGCCGTCAGCAGCGCACGGTGTCCGCGTGCTGTTCAGCATCGATGGCGGCCGCACCTTGGTGCCGTTTTACGGCAACACCGAAGGCCGCGGCGATCCCATGGCCGCCTGCATTGCAGTCAAATATATCGGCAATTGGGCGGAAAGTTTTGTTACCATCGGTGACGGCGCGCCAGCCGCCAAGGGGCGGGCGGCATCGGCATTGGACGCCATGATCGAGGCGCAAAACCGGGCGTCCCGGCCGATGAGGCAACCTTCAAATGGTTGATTTCGGCCTGCTTGTCGCTGGACAGGGTATTTTCGATCAGGTTCATGATTGCCCCCCTTTGTATTCCATTACGGCACCAGCTTGGCCCGCCCCGCACCGGACGGTCAATTCTTCGCACGGTCAAGCCTTGGCGAGGATCGCCTTGACCTTGGGCCAGGCCTCCTTGCCCTTTTCGGCGGCCTGACCAAATCCGAGCCGCCCGAATTCACCGCCGGCAACTTGGAACTGCTACGGGCGAGAACTCGATGGACGAGGTGCATGTGTCGTTCGTGCACCGGGACGGCGGCACCCACGGGGCGATGCAGGACCTGCCGCAAATCTCGGCCGAAGAAACCGGTTGGGGCATGCTGCGCACCGGCACGCGCGCCAACGGCGGGGTGCGCTTGAGCCTGCACTATGCGCCCAACTGCACCCGCGTTCTGGTGCGGTCGTCGGCGGGCATGGACGGCATCGGCGGCTGGGCCGAGATCTATTTCAGCTTCACCCCGATCGACGATGAAAACCATCTTTGGATGATCACCAGCCACATGAAGGTAACCGGCAAGGAGGCCGAGGCGTTCCGCGACAAGCGCAAGGCGTTCTACGCCAGCATGGAGAACGACCCGTCCTCGTTGGAGGTGGCGCTGGAGCTGATGGCGGGCAAGGGAGTCTACCAAAATTTGCACCATCCGGACCTGGCGATTGTCCAGGATATCGCCGTCCAGGCCGGCCAGGGGCGCACCGTCGACCGGGCCTTGGAACGGCTCGGCCGCTCCGACAACGGCATCATCGCGTGGCGCAAGATACTGACCCGCGAGCTGAAAGCCATTGCCGGGGGCGGCCAGCCCAAGGCCTGGACCACGCCGCCGCCGGAGGTGGAACCCACATTGGGATTTTAATTGGGGTTTTAGTTGGGGTTTTAAATCGGCGCCGCAGGACGCGGCGATCGCGCCCTGGCCGACCATCATCGCCGCGTCCTGCACGCGCACCAGTTCGGGATGCTCGAATTCGTGGATGCGGATGCCGCCGCGGATCGCCGCCAGGCCCCAGGCCCGGGCCGGCCTGGGCTCACGCGGGCGATATCGTCGTTGGCGCGCACCGATGCGCCCGCCGTCATGGTTTGCGAGATGGGATTGGATATATTTATGAGCCAAGTCCCCTCTTTATTACAGCATTTCAGCTAATTCGCTTAAATGGCAGGCCTGCAATCACTGAATAGACAGCGATTTGCGTAGCCCGTTGATCATCGAGGTCTGCAGAAGCATATCGATGGACATTTGCCGATCCTCGGCCACCACCCGCAACTCGCCTTGCCGTTGCTTGCGGATTTCCGGATCGGTTTCTTCCAGGTTTTTCTTGTTGCGCATGGTCTGCGCCTGGACATATTCGATGGCGATCGGGCGGCGCTGCCGGTCATAGAGATCGAGCAATCCATCATCGGCGCCGTGATTGAGTATTTGAACAAGCTTTTCGGCCAGGATTATGCCGTCATGGATGCCGCCGTTCATGCCCATGCCGCCGAGCGGATTGTTGACGTGGGCAGAATCTCCGGCCAGCAGTACGCGCCCCCGGCGGTAGCATTTCGCGACCCTTTGGTTGACCGCATACATGGACAGATGATTGGTGCTGTAATGGCCTTCATAGGGCACCAGGCGTTTGAGTCTTTGCTGCAAAAATTCGTCTTCGAACGCCTCTTCTTGGGTCATGTCGACGGGAATCGGATACATGAATCGCCAGAAATCGGGTGCGTGAATCAGCGCACACCATTCTTTGGGGTGGGATATATAGGCCACATGGCCCATGTCCGGTACGATTTCGTCGATGGGCTCGGATACGCTGGCGATCACGAACTGTTCGGGATAGGTTAAGCCTTCGAATTCCACATCGATTGATTTGCGGACCACGCTGCGGGAACCGTCGCAGCCGATCAGGTAATCGGATATGGTTTCTTCGATCCCGCCGGGCGTATCGACGCGAACAGTTACGCCGTCACCATTCTGAGACACTTCGGTCACGCGGCAATCATATCGAATGGAGGCGTCGGGAAAGTCTTCCAGCATGCCGGCGACTACCCGGGTCAGTTTGAATTGTTCGCACTGTAGGCGAAACGGATGATCGGTGTGATCCTTGATCAACGCATGGTCAAATTCCGCGATCAAGCCATCGTCCAGGTCCCGGTATTGGAATTTGGGAGTGATCAAGCCCTGATCGACCAGTTTGGGCGTGACCCCCAGCTCGGCCAACATGTCCAGGGTCGGTGGATGAAATGTCGAGGCACGCAGGTCAGGCACCAAATCCGATTCCGCTTCCAAAACCTCAACCGATACGCCAGCGCGGGCGAGTATCAGAGCGGCAACGCATCCCACCGGTCCGGCCCCGGCAATGGTTACCTGTTTCCGCTTCGGCACTATAATTTTTCTCCCCCGAATTAGGCGTTTGCTTGCCGCGCACTAATGCCGTTCGAATAGCCAGCCCTTGCCATAAAATTTATCTTCGATACCGGTGGTCCGGAAGGTATGCCAAATCGTTGCGACGTTGATTGGAATGACCGGTTTGCCGAGTTGCTTTTCCAATGCCGGAAATAGGTCCAACGCCGAAAGATTGGTTCCCGCCTGGACAATGGCGTCCACATCGTCGCCGTCCAACTGGTTCAATACCACATCGATCACTTCGCTGGGCGGGGTGTGGGCAATGGAAGTAGCGGTATCGCATTTGAGGCCGATGACTTTCGTTACTTCATATCCGGTTTCTTCCAGGAAACGGTGGACCTGTTGATCGCCGATCGGCTGATAGGGCGTCAGGGCGGCAATTTTTTTGGCGCCGAAGACTTTCAAGGCCGCGTCAAGGGCGCTTGCACCGGTGGTGATTCCGATTTCGTGGCCGACCACGTCGCGCAGCCGTTCGGTAAATTCCGTGTTGCCTTCGAGCCCGCCCCAGAACGTCTCCGCCGACATCCCCATCATGATTTGCGACGGCTCGCACGTCATCGCGTCGCGCAAGGCGTCGGGGATGGTATGGCGGATGGCTTCGATGAAGGCCATGAACATGTCGTCGCTGGAAAGGTCCGGCTGCTCGATATAAAACCGGCAGAAATGCCACGAAACGCCAGGCGGGATCAATTTCTGGCAATCGTATTCGACACCGATGTTGGTGGAAGGAATGATAACGGCAATTCGCCCCCGGGATCCGATCCAAGGTTCCTGCGGTTTGGTAAGCACGGTTTCCTGGTTCATGTCTCCTCCCTCGGTGTGCGTTTGCGGAAATTGTGCGAGCAATGAATTACCCTAAGTATAAAGCAGCGTTCTTGCAATTAAATGGTACGCAAGTTGGCGGCCAATTTCGGTGCCTGGAAGATGCCGCTCGCTCAAGCTATAAATCGTTGGTTCCCTGATACCGATTACCCGGTAAGGCCTCATCATGAAACACAGCGATGATCGAATTCTGACCACCCACGTCGGTAGCTTGCCTCGTCCCGAGCCGCTTCTCCAAGCGCTTCAATCGCAACTCGACGATGAGAATTTCGATCAGGCATCGCTGGACCGGCTTTCCGCCGAAGCCGTGGGCCAAATCGTTGCCATGCAGGTTGACGCCGGCGTTGATGTGGTCAGCGATGGCGAAATGGGAAAAATCTCCTATGCCCATTATGTGAAACACCGGCTTAATGGCGTCGGAGACCGCGGCGAGGAGGCCGGCGCGGCGCCAGGCACCGCGGTCAACAGGGATTTTCTCGATCATCCGGATTTCCATGAGCTCCAGAAAAACGCGCCGTGGCGGTCGATCGGCGCGAAGGGGCGGCAATTCAACACCGGCATTGCGCTGCCCGCCTGCATTGGCCCGGTATCCTACGGCGATCGCACGCTGGTTGAGCGGGACATCGACCAATTCCAGGCGGCCGTTGCGAATTCAAATCCCGCCGAAGCGTTCATCAATGCCGCCTCGCCGGGGGTATTGACCAAATTCGTTCCCGACATGCATTACGGCGACGAAGACCGCTACGTTTCCGATCTCGCCGACGCCATGAGCGAAGAGTACGAGGCCATCCACGCCGCCGGGTTGCTGCTACAGATCGACTGCCCCGATCTTTGTTCGGCCCGCCACAATCAATACCAGGATTTGTCCGAGGCGGAATTCCTGAAAATTGCCGAGCGTAATGTTGAGGCGCTCAACCATGCCACGCGAAATATTCCGCGCGAAGATATGCGCATGCATATTTGCTGGGGTAATTATGAGGGGCCGCATACCCATGATCTGCCGCTTTCCGTTATCTTGCCGGTTTGCATCAAGGCGCGGCCACAGGCGCTGTTGTTCGAGGGCGCAAATCCGCGTCACGAACACGAATGGGAGGATCTAGAAAACGCCAATTTGCCGGACGATATGATCTTGATACCAGGCGTTATCGATACGACCACCAATTTCGTGGAACATCCGCGCCTGGTCGAACAACGGATATGCAGATACGCAAATATCGTTGGCCGCGAGAGGGTCATCGCCGGGACCGATTGCGGATTTTCCACCTTTGCCGGTCCTGTTTTGAGGATCGCACCCTCGATAACCTGGGCAAAAATCAGGGCGCTCGGAGAAGGTGCGGCGCTCGCCACCGACCGACTATGGAAAAATTGAGCGCCCAGACGAAGTAACACATTGGTGCTGTCCGAACTCGCCGGATCGAATGAATTGCCAATGGAAGGCGTTGGACGCCACCGGCATCTGCTCGGGCTCGACGGCCCATGCCCGTTTCCAGGAATGGCGGCAAGCGGGTCTTTTCGAGCGGCTTTGGGCATCGGGCCTTGACCATTACGACGCCACCAAGGGACTCGACTGGACATGGCTTTCGATGGACGGGGCGAGCACCAAGGCGCCCTTGGCGGGGGACAAAAAACCGGTAGAAATCCAACCGATAGAGACAAGCAAGGTGTCAACCGCAGCCTGATGACCGAGGCCGCCGGCCTGCCCCTCGGCATTGCCATCGCCGGCGCCAACCGGCACGATGTGACCCTGGTCGAGGCGACCCTCGCCAGCATTCCCGTCGAACGGCCCGATGCCACCGAGGATCGGCCCCAGGGGATGTGCATGGACAAGGCCTACGATTCCGACCCCGTGCGCATCTTCCTTCACCAGTTGGGTTTTACCTCCCACATCCGAAGCCGCCGCCAGGAGGCCGCCGCCAAGCGCAAAGACGGCGTCAAGCCCCGCCGCTGGGTGGTCGAGCGCACCCACAGCTGGCTCAACCGCTTCCGCCGGCTGCTCGTCCGATGGGAAAAGAAAAGTGAAAACTACCTCGCCATGCTCCACCTCGCATACGCCATCATCTGCTTCCGATCGGCCGGGTAATTCGGATAGGCTCTAAGTAAATTTGCTTGACAAATTCCTACGTTGATCGACCATTCGGCCTGGTTGTGATACGATCGTGGCCTCGAACGGAAAAGGGAGGAATAAAATGAAGAAGGCAATTATTCTAGCAATATCTGGTTTACTGATTTCTGTCTCTGTCACCGCTCCGGTGATGGCTCAAAAACTAACAAAGATTAAAATCGTGACGCCCCGAAACAGTGTCTTCGTCCTAAACTATTTTGGGGGTAGAGACGCCGGCATTTATCGCAAGCATGGTATCGACCTCGAGATCGACGCGCGGCCATTCAAGGGCTTCGCGGCATCTCTTCCCGCCAAAGAATGCCTGGTCACAACTTATCCAGGCACGGCCGCCATCGCGAAGATAAACCAGGGATTGGACTGGGTCGTTATCGGAGGAGGCTTGACCGTGATGCAGGAGGTCTTCGTCCGCAAGGATTCCCCGTTCAAGACGATCTCCGACCTGCGCGGGAAGAAATTCGCGAGTTGGTCCACGGGTGCAGGCGCGTTCAAGGCGACAAGGGCCGTGATCATGGACGGCTTTGGGATGGATGTCCTGAAGGACACCGAGTTTAAGCAAGCGGCGGCGCCGGCCTTAGTCAAGCTCCTGGAACGGGGCAACGTCGACTCAATGTTCAACATCAGCTCCTTGACGATTTCGGCCCTCTCCCAACCGAACAAATACCGTTCCATCTTTGCCCCGAATGATTACTGGAAAAAGAAGACTGGGCATCCCATCGTGTGGTCTGCGCCCATCGTCGCATGGAGAAGCTGGGTCGAGGAAGACCGTGATAGGGCAAAACGCTTCGTGGCGGCAACCCATGAAACGTTTAAATGGCTCAGGAAGGGCGAAAATTTGGACGCCGCCGTCAAGAAGTTTGGGACGTTAGCTGCGGTAAAAAACCAGGCCCAAGCGGAAGCTTATAAGAAGATGCTGAAGGCGAACCGTATCTATTTGGCTCGGTGGGACCGCGAAGTGATCGATGCTCAGTGGAAGTTCCTCGAGATGGCCGTTAAGCGCGGCGTGTTGAAGAAAGTACCCGACAAGAATAAAATTGCGCTAATCCTCGAATAGTAAAGCGGAAAATAGTGAAAACCCTACGGCTTAAGCCTGGTATTTTACCGGGGGTTTTGACGATTGTCGGTTGCCTGCTTCTTTGGCAGGCAATTTCCCTCCTTTTTTTGGAGGTCTTTTTGCCGGGTCCCCTTGTGCTGCTGGATCGTATGATCATGGTATATGGGGACCCGGCTGCTTACCTCGTGGTCTGGGTGACCATTGTCCGTATTTTAGAGGGTGTGGTCATTTGCATGCTAATTGGTACGGCGCTTGGCCTATTAATGGGGTTAGAGCGCAACATCGAGGCCTTTTTCGACAGCTGGATCATGGTCCTCCTGACGTTTCCGGCAATTTGCTGGGCATTTCTCTCCGTTTTATGGTTTGGCCTGTCGGACATGGGCCCAATTCTCACCATCATCTTGATCGTCTTCCCATTCGTTACGATGAACATTTGGGAGGGCACCAAGGCAGTGGATAAGCAATTGGTCGATATGGCAACGGTATATAAGGCCAGCCGATCCCTTATAATTCGGAAAGTGCTTATTCCTCAGCTTATGCCATTTATTTTTTCCGCTCTTCGAATAGCCTTGTCCTTGTCGTGGAAGATCGCTTTGGTCGGCGAGGCCTTCGGGGTGGGCACCGGAGTTGGCCAACAGCTGATATACTGGTTTGAAGATACCCGGGTCGATATGATGCTTGCCTGGGGTGTAAGCTTCATGATCTTAATGGTAGCCATCGATCTTCTGGTGTTTCGTGTGTGGGAGAAGCGCACATTCGCTTGGAGACATAAAATTGCGAGTTGAGGATAGTTTGTGAATATTCAAACCGAGAGCGTTGCCGCGGCTAACACGGTTGTCGCGGTCAACAACCTGACAAAGAAATTTAACTTGCCAATGAATGGAGGGGAATTTGTTGTCCTGGACTCCATAAGCCTGAACGTGAATGAGGGACAGTTTGCCGCCATCGTCGGTCCTTCAGGCTGCGGAAAGTCCACTCTGTTAAACATCATCGCCGGCATCGAGACGCACGAATCCCATGAAGGCGGTTCGGTTGAAGTATTTCACAAGTCAGCCGAAGCCGGCTCGACACCACGAATTGGATATGTCTTCCAGAACGCCAGGCTACTCAACTGGCTGACGGTCGAGGGCAACATTCAATTTGCCCTTGAATCGCAACAATTCCCAAGAGAGAGATGGCGTGAACAGGTTACAAAATATTTGGAGATGGTTGGGCTCGAGGGTCAGGAGAAAAACTTTCCCTTGAACCTTTCTGGCGGAATGCAGCAAAGGGTTGCCATTGCCCGCGCTCTCGCTATTGAACCAGACATTTTGTTAATGGACGAGCCCTTCAGTCATCTGGACGAAATCACCGCCAGGAAGATGAGGTTCGACCTGATGGAGATCTTGATGCGGGCCAAGCCGACAATTCTGTTCGTGACCCATGATCTGGGAGAGGCGGTTTTCCTTTCCGATGAGATTTACATGATGAGCGCGAAGCCGGCCCGAATTTTTAAGGAAATATCGGTTGACGTTCCAAGGCCGCGAAAGCCTGAAGACCCGGTAATCTTCGATTTAGAGAAAGAACTGGTCAGAGAATTTTTCAGCGTTTTGGATGCGCAGGACTAGATGTCTACACGCGCCAGAGGCATCTGTCTAAGAGTTGGCTCAATCGTTGTCATGCTTATCATTTGGTGGGCGGCTGCCATTTTGATGGCTGATGTCGAGGTCCTGCCGGGACCAGTGTTAATCGCGAAGACCATATGGACGAATTTGTGGAGTTTGGGGCCTGAAGGAAAATCGCCCTATTTCCACATGGGGGTCACGCTGGGCCGAACTTTCATCGCCTTCGCCGCGGCCATGCTGGCAGGAATTGGAATTGGCCTGACGATGGGCCTCCGCAAGCTCTTCGAGCACTCGCTCATGGCCCTGATCCCGTTGTTGCTCACCATGCCCACTATCCTCATGGTTTTTCTCGCCGTGCTCTGGTTTGGTTTCAACGAAGTCGGCAGCCTGGTCGCCGTCGTCGGGGTGGTCACGCCCTTTGTGGCGGTAAATATGTTCGAAGGCGCCAAGGCCATGGATAAATCCTTGATCGACATGGCGAAGTCGTTCAAGGCGGACAATCGCATGCTTATTCGGAAGGTGTACGTGCCGCAACTCCTGCCGTACATTTTTTCTGCCTTCCGGTTCGGATTTGGTATGACGTGGAAAATTGTAGCCCTGGCGGAGACCTTCGGAATCAAGTTTGGCATCGGGTATATGTTCTTCTTTTGGTTTGAACAGTTCATCATGGAACAGGTGCTGGCCTGGATTATAATGTTTGTTATTTTGATGTTGGCTTTAGAACATGGCGTCTTCGCCCGGCTTGAAAGCAAGGCATTTGCTTGGCGACCTTCGCATTCTCTATAGAGATTGCCTCGACCGGTTGAGCAGGTTCTTTCTTTGCGGTGAGCCGGCGACGAGCCCCTCTCCAGTGGCGCCTCGTAGACGGCAAGTTTGCCCTCGCCTTGGTCGATCGGCCCCGATGGACTCCTGCAATCCGACTACGTAAAGTATCGGTCCAACCGTGCATTTGGGATTTCACCTGTTTGGTGAAACGACGATCGATGGACATACTGTAATAATTAAGGGGCTGTCCCAGATAACGTCAATTATCTAGGGTGGCAATATGAAGCTAAAGGGTTGTCGTTTAACGGAAAAACAGCAGGACAGGTTGGTTGAATTTTTCGTCGGAGAAATGACGGCCCGCACGGCGGCCGATCTGGTCGGTATCAAC
>JAYGEH010000148.1:0-8259 GCA_046582475.1 Rhodospirillales bacterium | reverse complement strand
CATGCTTGAAGCCGGTGGAGCCTAGCACGCCGGCATGTTCGAACCCCAATCTGAGATGCAGGTTGATGGACTGATCGTTGGCCGCATCGCCGATCACTGCGATCATTTGGCGGTAGCCGAGCCCGGTGCAGAGATCGATCAGCGCAGCCAACAGCCCGCCGCCGAGACCGAGGCCCAGGAAATCGGGCGAGACATAAACCGAATCTTCGACCGTATAGCGATAGGCGGGGCGCTCCCGGAAGCTTCCGGCATAGGCGTAGCCGCCGATCCGGCCATCGATCTCGGCCACCAGATAGGGATAGCCATCGGCGCCGGTGCGGTGCCAGCGGCGCGTTATTTCCACCAGATCCGGCGCCTCGATTTCGAACGACGCCAAGCCGTTCAAGACGTAATGGGTATAAATATCGCGAATTTGGGGAATATCACCCTCATCGGCGGCGCGGATTTGAAAGGCCTGATCGTTCACGGTAATCGCTTTCAGCTTGTCGGGCCGCCCTCTTGACACCACCGGAGCAAAAAATTCAAGCGCCCCAATTAAAAAATCGGCCACTAGGAAAAAATTGCCTAGCATTCACCAATTGGCAACGAATCGCGGATTAAGCTTCCCGCATCTTCCCCCCAGGAGACTTGATCATGCGCTATGCAGTAAAATATCACGACGTAACCGGTGAGTGGCTCGTGTTCGATATCGGCGATGGCTTTGAGCTGGTCGGCATGCACGCCGACGAGCAGGACGCCATCCATCATGCCATGAAGCTTGAAGAACGTACCCGGCGCCGGGCCCAGTGGTCCAGCGATCCAATACCGCAAGCGGCGTAATTCCCAAATCCATGGTCCCGGGTCCTGGTGTCACCGGTCCTGGGTGAGGGCGGCCATCAGCGCCAGGGTTTCGGCGTCGGCCTGGCCATCGATGAAGGCCGTACGGTAGCGCCTCTGAAAGGCGGTAATGGCGGCGCCCAGGTCCGAGGTCTGGTAGCCCAAGGCCGTTAAAAGGCGCTCGGCGTTAAGATCCGTTTCCGGCTCCGCCCCAGGCTTTGGCCAAATCCCAATATTGCGGGCGGCAAGGCGTTGCCAGTCGAAGCGTTCGCCCGGGTCTATTTTGCGGGCCGGTGCGATATCGGAATGGCCGAGGACGTTGCCGGGCGGAATCGGATGGCGGCTTAAAATATCCAGGGCCAGCCGTTCCAGGGACTGCATCTGCGCTTCGGCAAAGTCCCGGTAGCCGAATTCGTGGCCTGGATTTTGCAATTCGATACCGATCGAGCGGGCGTTACAATCGGTTTCGCCGCGCCAGAACGACACCCCCGCATGCCAGGCGCGGTATTCTTCAACGACCAGCCGGTAAATCTCCCCATCCTCGCCGATAAAATAATGGCAACTGACCTTGGCGGCCGCATCGCACAATCTTTCCAGCGCGGCCGCGGCTTCGGCCATGCCGGTGTAATGCAAAACCAGCATATCGATCACCGCGCCGTCCGGGCGCGGGTCGAAATTTGGAGACCGGCGGTCGATGAATTCCATCACACCAGCAGCGCATGCCCAGCGCTTTAGGACAGCGCGCGCTCCTTTTCGATCTGGTCATAGGCGTTGTTGATGGCGGCCATTTTTTCGTTGGCGATATCGATAAATTCCTGGGGCATGCCCTTGGCGATCAGCCGGTCGGGATGATTTTCCTTGATCAGATTGCGATAGGTTTTCTTGATTGTTGCCTCCGACGCGCCGGGCCTGAGCCCGAGAATATCATAGGCTTCATTGGCATCCTTGCCGGCATAGGACGCCCGGATGCGCTCGAACCGGGCCTGATCGAACCCGAACTCGGCCGCCACCTGGCGCAAAAATTCGATTTCGTTGGGGTGCAGCACGCCGTCGGCCAGGGCGACCATGAACAATCCGCCCATCAGGCTTTCCAGCACGGCAGGATCGTGGGCGAACATTTCGCCGACCTGGCGGGCATACGGTTCGAACCCGCCGGCATCGGCGCGCGCCTGGTTCCACAATTGCCCGACATCGCCGATCTCGTCGGCCGGGATATCGTAGATGCGCTTGAAGGCTTCGACTTCGTCGCGGGTCACATGGCCGTCGGCCTTGGCCATTTTGGCGTTGAGCACGATCACCGCGATGGTGAAGGCGGTCTGCTTGCTTTCCACCGCCGCCGGCCCCCGGCCGCGGCGGATACGGCTCTTCGAGCGATCCACGGCGTGGCCGAAGGCGGCCCCCATGAGCGCGCCGATGGGCCCGCCGAGCGCAAATCCGGCGACCCCGCCGATGACCTTTCCCCAAATACTCACCGTTTATGCGCTCCCATCCCGTCACGTTAATGGCGACTTGATCGCACGCCAAGGCGCGCCGATAGTAGGCAAGTTTGGCATTTCCGTCACGGACAAAGCGCCTCTATGAACGAGCCATCCGCATCCATCGAAGCCGCCTTCGCCCATTACCGGGACGGGCGCCTGGCCGACGCCATTGAAATCGCTGAACAGGCGCTCCGGAGCGATGCGGACAATGCCGGGGCCCTGCATCTCCTGGGGCTGGCCGCCGCCGCCGTCGGCCGACCCGGAGACGCGGTTAGCTATTACGCGAAGGCACTGTTGTCGGCGCCGGCGGCGGCGGAAATCCATACGGATTTGGCGGCGGCCTACCTGACCCTCGGCGCCGCCGAGGATGCCCGCGCCCATGCCGGGCGGGCGGCGGCCCTCGATCCCGGCCTTGGGCCGGCCCATTACAATCTCGGCAACGCCTTGTTCGCCCTTGGCGATGCCGCCGCCGCCGCCGCCGCGTTTCAAGACGCCTTGCAAACCGAGCCCGGCAACGACGCCTTTTGGAGCAATCACCTGTTCGCCCTCAATTTTTCCGCATCGGCCACGCCGGAAAAGATTTTCCAGCGCAACCGCGCCTGGGGCGAAATGGCGGAGGCCGAAGCCGGTAAGGTCAGTGTCCCGCCCGTATCGGAAGCGGAAGGACCCTTGCGCCTCGCCTATTATCTGCCGGAACTGGACAGCCACGTGACGCCGCGCTTTCTGGAACCGGTGCTTCGCGCCCACGATCTGGACGCATTCCAGGTGCGAATTTATGGCAGCCATTCGGGCGCCGGCGGCGCGCCGTCCTTTGTGCCGGAAGGCATTGCCTGGGTGGATGCGGGCGGCCTTACCGAGGCGCAACTGGCCAGGCGCATGCGCGCCGACGCCGTCCATATTTTGATCCATCCCTGTACCTTCAAGGCGCGCTACCGGCGCCTTCTTAGCCACCGTCCGGCGCCGGTGCAGATGGCGGCGATCAATCTGGTTTCGACCACCGGGCTGCGGGCCACCGACTATCTTCTCACCGACGCATTCGTCGATCCGCCGGGCACGTCCGAGCAATTTTATATCGAGGAACTGATCCGCCTGCCCGCCTTCAACACCTACCGGATACCGGAAGCGGCGCCCGATGTGGGCCCCTTGCCAGCCGCGGCAAATGGCTTCGTTACCTTCGGCTCGTTTAATAATCCGGCGAAATTATCACCGGGTACGGTCCTGGCCTGGACGGAAATTTTGCGGGCGGTTCCCGAAAGCCGGCTGTTCCTCAAGCACCGGGCGCTGGACGATGCCGATGTGGCGGCCCGCTTGCTTTCCCAATTCATAGTTGCCGGGATCGATGCCGGGCGTATTTTGTTGCAAGGGTTCACCGCCGACGGGTCAGCCTATCTGGACGGCTACAACCGCATCGATATGGCCCTCGATCCGTTTCCCTTCGGCGGCGGCACCACCAGTTATGAGGCGCTCTGGATGGGCGTGCCGGTGCTGAGCCTGACCGGCAAAACCTTCATGGGCCGGCTCACGGCGGCGCTGATGGGGAGGCTCGCTCTGGCCGAATGGACGGCGGCGGACGAAAGCGGTTATGTCAATTCCGCCGTGGCGCTGGCCGCTGATCTGGATGCCCTGGCGGGCCTTCGCGCCGGCCTCCGGGAACGGGCGCGGACATCGCTCTTTGACGGCGCAGCCTTCACCCGTTCGCTGGAAGCCGCTTGCCAAGATGTCTGGCGCCGTTATTTGGAAAATCGTTAGTCGGCTTTGCCGCCGGCGATCTCGGGCTGGGCGGCAATCGTCCGGCGCGGCCGGCGATTGGCACCGATGCGGCCCACCACCGGCAGCTTGAGCGCCGGGTCCTTGGGATCGATACCGAAACTGAGCCCCAGGATATTCAACTCGAGCCCTTCTTCCAGCGCCGCCGTCACGCCCAAGAGGCCGAACAGGGAAAATTGAAAGCCGGAGCCGCTCGGCGCCCTGGCGAACAGGCGCCCGCCAAGATAGTCCTTGCCGAAGGCGGTCGGCGGCAAGTCCAGGTTCAGTTCCGGCACCCGGCGCGCGATGAAGGCGGTAAAGGTGTTGGAGTTGGGTCCCGGCCACACGGTGTAGCGGTCGTGATAGGGATACGCGCGGGCCGCCTTGTCGACTTTTAGGATGATGGCGTCGACGCCGGGGCCGCGCAAATCGGACAGCAGTTCCGGCGCGTTGCCGAACCATCTTGCATCCGGGGCGCGTTGGTGAATGGCCACCGGCGAATTGCCCCAGCGCAGGCGCCAGCCGATCACTTCGTAAACCGTATAGCTTTTGGCGCCGGAAGGCTTGGCGGCGATCCAGGTATGCACGCCGAAGTTTCCGCGCCAGCTCCAGGCGCGCGCCGCATAAACCTGAACAACCGCTTCCGGAGTCCTCTCGGGGTCGGGCGCCAATCCCACCGGCTCGCGGCTCGCCGTCCGCCAGTCCTGGGCCGTCGCCGAATTTTTGTAGCCCTGATAAACAGCCATCATACCTACCGTCAGCACAAACCCTATCAGGCCGTAGAGGGCGATGCGTAGCCGCCGTTGCGTGGGCTTAACATGGGCTTAGGGGCGGCGTTGAGCAAGCCAGCCGGACCCGGATCGCGTTGAAGTGAAACCGCATAGATCCTACTCCTTGGCCATCAGATGCTCGAAGCCCTTGACCGGATTGGGCACTGGCTGGCCGGCGAAATGGGCGCGCAGGTTTTCGGTCAGCATGTCGCGCATGCGCAAGGTCGATTCATGGGTAAACGCGGCCCGGTGCGGCGACAGAACAACATTCTCCGCCTCGGTCAGCTCGGACCGGACGTTGGGCTCGTTCTGGAACACATCGAGCCCGGCGCCAGCGATGGCGCCCGAGCTGAGCGCCGCAACGAGGGCATCTTCATCGACCACCAGCCCCCTGGATATATTGATCAAATAGCCGTCCGGGCCGAGCGCGCCGAGGACGCCTGCATCGACCATGTGGCGGGTTTCATCGGTGGCCGGGACCGAGACCACCAAATAATCCGCCGCCGCCGCCATGCCCCGGACATTATCGAAATACCGGTATCCGGCGCCGGACCGCCGGGTGCGCTGGTGGTAGTGAATTTCCATATCGAAGCCGGCGGCGCGCCGGGCGATGGCCGAGCCGATGGCGCCAAGTCCGATGATGCCCATGGTCTTGCCGGTGGGCGTGGTGGTGAAGCCGCCCTTGCTGGCGGTCTCCGCCCAAGCCCCGCGCCTTGTGTAATCGTCGAAATAGACCAGGCGCCGGCTGACCGCCAGCATCAGCCCGATACCGAGATCGGCCACCGAATCGGCGTTGGAGCCGGGGCCGTGGGTCATCAGGATGCCGCGCCTGAGGACTTCCTTGGCGTCCACCATGGAAAAGCCGACACCGATGGCGGCGACGATGGAGAGGCCCGGCAGTTTGTCGAAAAGATTGGCATCGCCTCTGGGATCGGCGCCGCCCGAGATGGCCAGGCCGTCAATGGCGGGACCGATTTCGTCCAGATAGGCGCCCGCGTCATCCTGGCCGGTCACCATGTGAATGGTGAAATATTGGGCCAGATGGTCGGCATGGGCTTCGACGTTTTCTCCCATCACCAGGAGATTGGGCTTTGCGGCCATATTTTTTTGGTTCCGGCGTGATTTTTATCGGCGTCCACTTTAGGATGTCAAAGCGCTAGCGGTAAAGCGAAGACCAGGGAGATAGCGAAATGGGAAAAATGATCGAATTTCCAGGACCGGGCGGCGAGACCATCCCCGCCTATCTGGCGATCTCCGGCTCTGGGCCAGCGCCGGGGGTCTGTATCGGCCAAGACATATTCGGCATGAGCGAATCGCTGACGGCCATCGCCGACATGTTCGCCGCCAATGGCTTCACCGCCATGGTGCCCGATGTCTTTTTCGATATTGAACCCGCGACCGATGTTCTTCCCGGCGGCGCCGAGCGGACCAGCTATATCAACACCTTGGATACCGACGTCTGCTTCGGCTATTTCCGGTCGGCAATGGATCATTTGCGCGGGCGGTCCGAATGCAACGGCAAGGTGGCTACCATCGGTTTTTGTTTCGGCGGCAACCTGGTCTATCTGTCCCTGGCCCGGCACGACGCCGATGCCGGCGCCAGCTATTACGGTACCCGCTTGCACGATTATCTGGACGAAGCCACCGCTATTGAAAAGCCTTTGATGCTGAATATTTCCGAACACGACCACACCTATTCGGAAACGGACCGCGACCGCATCTTGGCGACGTTCGACGGCTCGGAATTTGTCACCACCCAAATCTATGCCGAGCGCCACGGTTTCGCTCACCACCTGCCGGCCAACCCCGACGACGCCGAAGCCAAGAAAATTGCCCATGGACGCACGTTTGAATTATTCGCGCCCCTGAAAGACGCGTAATCGGGACCTTAACGGCGCGTTAGACCAGATACATATACCCGACGCCGCGCACGGTTTGGATAAACTCCGCACTATCGCCATATTGTATGAATTTGCTGCGCAGCCTGGAAACCCGGTTGTCGATGCTGCGGTCGAAGGCCGGCCGGTAATATTGATCCGACGACGATAACAGTTGTTCCCGGCTCGGCACCCGGTTGGGATTTTCCAGAAATGTCTTGAGAAGATTGAAATCGATATCGGTAAGTTCGATGGCATTATTGTCGGAAGTGTAAAGTTTGCGGTTGGAAAGGAAAAGAAACCAGCCATTGCAAAGCCGCATGGTTCATTGTTCCGCTGTCCTGATCGGCGCGGCGGCGGGTTTCAAATTACGAATATTTATCTGGTTTTTTATGCGCGCCAGCAATTCCCTGGGATCGAACGGTTTCCCAAGATAGTCGCTGGCGCCCAGTTCTATGCCGATGGATTATTCGGTCGTGTCGCCTTGGCTGCTGACGACGATTACCGGGATATCGTATTCGTTGCCGATGATTTTAACCAGATCCAGCGCCTCGATATCGGGGAGATTGAGGTCCAGGACACAAAGGGCATAAACATTCGTTTTCAGCAAATCCAGGGCGGCGTTCCCGTGCAAGGCCTGATCGACGGTGAAATTGCGCTTTTCGAAATGTCGAGCATCGAGTTAAAGCCCGAAGGCATTATCCTGCGTCCCGAATTTATCCTTGAACAACCGCAGGCCTCGCTGGAATTTATCAACCCGCTTGCCGCCGAGCGGAATATAAAAATCGAATTTGAAAATGGGCGCCAGGAATGCTGGCAGGTCCTGGCCGATGCGACCCGTCTCAAACAGGTGTTCATCAATATCCTCGCCAATGCGGTCAAATACAACAATATGGGCGGTGCCATCATGATCCGCTATATCAAAATGCCCAATCAAAGAATTCGCGTGGCGATTAAAGACACCGGCACCGGCATTTCCCCATCCAATTTGAGCAATATATTCGAACCATTCGACCGCGCCGGGCGGGAAAATTCGTCGATCGAAGGGACCGGCCTCGGCCTCGCCTTGTCAAAGAAAATTGTCGAAACCATGAACGGCGCCATTGGCGTCGAAAGCGTGCTCGACATAGGTTCGGAATTTTGGGTTGAATTTGACGATTATACCAGCTGACCAATGGCCCATGAAATTGCCGTAAAAATCACTGCTTCCCCCCAGTGTCCTGATCATCGGACCGATTGGTAAAAAAATATTTTTGGCTTTTAGGGGCGCCGCATATATGACTTCGGGGCAGCGGGTTGAAATCAAACCAAAAACCGAAGCGGGGGCGGCTTGGCCATGGGCAACGATGAAAATCAATGGCAATTCTGGATTAATCGTGGTGGTAGAATTATCGTTTAAAAACATAGTGTTATAAGTTTAATATAGGAGTGTGTCTATTTTGTGTCAATTTTTATTTCAAATTTACACAAATTCCATCATCAAAATCGGTTCTATTGGTCGCACCCAAACTCACATTCCTCACCCATCAAAATAATCTACCAGTTAAGTGAACGAAGGTTGCTGAGGATTTG
>JAYGEH010000077.1:0-2351 GCA_046582475.1 Rhodospirillales bacterium | reverse complement strand
ATTTACCGGATTGACCCTAAATGAAAAGCCCAGCTTTAGGCGCCCACAGAACACTCAGTCACGCTGACTTTATTGGCGATTGTATTTGAATTTCGGAGAAACATGCGCATATTGACAATGGTACGGCAGGGGGCGAAACAGAGATGCCGCGCGGTTTCGGCAGGGCATTGTGTGGATTGGGATATAATGGGGGTTTGCAATTACTTACTACAAGAAAACCCGTTACTGTTAATTTTAGGTTATCTGGCTAGATTACGGGTGGCATCACCCGAGGTTGGTGAATGTTTTTTATAATTGGTTTTGTAGTCGTTTTCGGAAGCGTCGTTGGCGGGTATATGGCGCTCGGCGGCCACCTCGACGTGTTATGGCAGCCGTTCGAATTTGTGATCATCGGAGGCGCCGCAATCGGCCAATTGCTGATTGCTAGTCCGAAGAAGGTAATTGGCGGACTGGCCGGTTCGCTCGGTAAGATTCTCAAAGGCGCGAAATACAAGAAAGACAGCTATCTTGAACTCCTGAGCGTGCTGTACTCGGTGTTTCGGCTGGCAAAAAGCAAGGGTGACCTGGCCCTCGAAACCAACGTTGAAAAACCGGAAGAAAGCACGATATTCGCAAAATTTCCGGGATTTTCGTCGAACCACCACGCCGTCGAATTTTTGTGCGATTACCTGCGCCTTCTGACTCTCGGCGCCAGCACATCCCACGAAGTCGAAGCGGTGATGGACATGGAATTGGAAACCCATCATTCCGAGGATCACGATGTCGCCCATGCGATGGGAAATATGGGCGAAGCGTTTCCGGCCCTTGGCATTGTCGCGGCGGTGCTGGGCGTAATCCATACCATGGGTTCGATCACAGAGCCGCCGGAGGTTTTGGGCCATCTCATTGGTGGCGCCCTGGTCGGTACGTTTTTCGGAATTTTGATCTCCTACGGTTTGGTGGGGCCGATGGCGAAGTCCCTGGAAGCCGTCTTTGCGGCGGATTCCAAGTATTTGGAATGCATCAAGACCGGGATCGTCGCCCATATGCAGGGCTACGCCCCCCAAGTTTCGATCGAGTTTGCACGCGAAATTTTGACCTCCGATGTGCGTCCCAGTTTTGCCGAGCTTGAGGAGCAGATACAAAACATTCCCGCTGACTAACGGGCGGGTACACGAGGTTAGACATGGCCGACAACAGCGGATCAGCAGGCGGCTCGGGCGCCGTCTTCATCAAGCGGGTGAAAAAGGTCGAAGCCGGTGCCCATGGCGGCGCCTGGAAGATCGCCTACGCCGATTTCGTGACCGCCATGATGGCCTTCTTTTTGCTGCTGTGGCTCTTAAACTCGGTCACTCAGGAACAGCTTGAAGGCATTTCCAATTACTTCGCGCCGGCCAGTATCGCGCCGACCACCTCGGGCGCCGGTGGCGTGCTCGGGGGACAGACCATCGCCGTCGAAGGCTCGGAAGTCAGCGCCCGCGCCAAGCCGACCGTGAGCCTGGAACTGCCGCCGCCGAAAACCGGGCTTGGCGGCGACGAATCGACCGAAACGAAAAAACCGGATGAGGCTGCGGAAGAAGCAAGACAAGAGGCAGCCAAGCAGGTTGAGCAGAAACAATTCGAGCAGGCGGAAAGCGAATTGAAGCAGGCATTGCAGGATATTCCGGGCGCCGCCGAGCTTAAAAAGAGTCTCGTGGTCGACAATACACCCGAGGGCCTGCGTATCCAGATCGTCGATCAGGAAGGTCTGGCCATGTTCCCAAGCGGCGGTTCCGAGCCTTTGGGGCGCGCCCGGCGCATGTTGGAACTGGTCAAACGCGTTGTCGAAAAATTGCCGCAGAAAATCGCCATCAGCGGACACACCGACGCCACCAAGTTCGGAACCGGATCCGAATATACCAATTGGGAATTGTCGGTTGACCGCGCCAATGCCGCGCGCCGCGTTCTCCGGGATCTTGGTTTGCCGGTCAAACGCCTGTCGCGGATCGTTGGCAAGGCCGATACAGAACCATTGCTGAAAGGGGACCCGAACAACGCCCGCAACCGGAGGCTGAGCATCGTATTGTTGCGCGGGACTGGGCCCAAACCCACTGGCGAAGCTCCGGCCGAGCCTCAACCACAGCCCCAGTCCCAGTGACGCGGCCCGCAGTGATTGCCACAAACTCATGAAGCATAACCTGACCAGCCGTCCGACACCGTTCTTTGTCTCCGCGCCAATGCCCTGCCCGTACCTTCCGGGCGAGACCGAGCGGCGCATGGTGGCCGAGCTGATCGGCCGGGATTCCGCGGCGCTTCACGATACCCTGTCGCGGGTTGGGTTTCGCCGCAGCCATGGGCTGATCTATGCACCCATCTGCCAGAATTGCTCGGCC
>JAYGEH010000568.1:0-2958 GCA_046582475.1 Rhodospirillales bacterium | reverse complement strand
GCGAGTGCAGGGCGGCCTGGCCGGTACCGATCATGGCGGTGAGATTTGGGGCGACTATATCCGCGAGGTGGACCGGGACGGCAACACCCAATGGGAGTGGCATGCCGAGACCGACCTGGAGATCGAGCGCTATCCAATCTGCCCCATTTGCCACCGCAACGAATATGCCCACGGCAACACGGTGACCTATAACCGGGCCGGTGATGTCATGGTTAGTTGGCGCCATAACCACCTGGTCGCGGTTATCGACCGCACAACCAAAAAATTTAAGTGGGAAATGAACGATATGGCTTTGTTCGGACACCAACATGACTTTCAGGAGCTGGACAACGGCAACTACCTATTGTTCGCCAACCGGGATCACACGGATCTCCATGGGCCGCATGTGGGCTCCCGGGTGTTGGAGATTGATCCGGCCAATAAGGACGTGGTTTGGGAATACAAGGGCAAGCCGCTACATACGTTCTTCAGCCCGCATGTCAGCGGCTGCCAGCGATTGGCGTCCGGCAATACGCTGATCTGCGAAGGCATATGGGGCCGAATATTCGAAGTGACTCCCGATGCGGAGATTGTTTGGGAATATGTCTCTCCCTACTTTATTCCCGACGGTCATCCGAGCGGGCGCGACGGCCACAATCAGATGTTCCGCGCCTACCGCTATGCCGCCGATTCACCGGAAATCGGCGGCCGCCTTGATTGATCCAAGGATGGCGGCCTTGCAGGCAGCCGCGTTTGCCCAGGATTTTTGCGCTAGTCCGGCGCCGGCGCGCGGCGGAATAGATAGATGTAGAAAATCGCCATTGCGCTTAAGAATGCGGCGGCGCCGAAAAAGACGGCGTTGATGCCGCCCGCCGCGAACAGTCCGCCAGCCAGCAACGGGCCGGTTGTCTGGACGAAGCGGTTGGTCATGCCGTTGGCGACGGTCACCGCCGCCAGCATGTTTTTGGGCGCTTCGTTGACCAGCAGCGTTTGGAAGGCCGGAAAGGCGACGCCCGAGCCCAGGCCGATCACCACGCTGGGCAGGACAAGCTCCCAGACCGAGCCGGCCAACGGCACCCAGACCAGGCCGCCGGCCATCACCAAGATTGCCGCCGTGGTCAGGCGCTCGCCGCCAAAGCGGGCATGCAGCCGCCCGACCGACATGGCGCTGGCGATACCGGCGGCGATACGCGCCGAATGGACCAGGCCAATTACCAGCGCCGAGGCGCCGAAGGCGCTTGCCATGTAAATTGGAATATAGGCGGCGACGGCGCCCTGGCCGGCAATCATCAAGGTAGGCGCCACGGTCAGAAGGCCGGCGAGGCGGCGGTCTCTAAGGGTGCCGCCGACGGCGCGGAAATATTCGCCGAGGGTCTGGGCGGGCCTTTTCTCGCCGGCCTCGAGCACGAACAGGGTAAAGATGCCGACCGGCACCGCCAGAAAATAGATCAGGAACGGAAATTGCCAGCCGATCACCACCAGCGCCCCGGCCATCGGCGGCAGGATCAGACCGGCCGACTGCCCGGCCGCGATGCGAAAGCCAAGGACCGCCGCCCGATGCTGCCGCTCGAACAAATCGCCGACCAGGGTAATGGTCAAAAACGAAACCGCGCTGCCGCCGATACCGGCCAGGAAACGCATCACCAGCAGGGTCTCGAAATCGGCCGCCAGGCTGGTCAGCCCGCCGGCTAGCCCGTAAAGCAGCAGCATCGGCACGATGACGGCACGGCGGCCATAGCGGTCCGCGTATATTCCAATCAGGGGCGCGAACAACAGTCCCGGCAGACTGAACACCGTCAACACCAGGCCAATGGAGGCGGTGGGAACGTCGAAGGCCAGTTGGAGGGTTGGCAGGATCGGCGAAATCAGCGTCCCGCCGAGCATGATGGTCATGGTGACCACACAGACCAGTTGCGTATTCGGCGAGCGCAGCAGCGTTAAATACTGCCCTTTTGGCGGCTGACGGGCTTCGGAAATGCCGGTTACTTTCGCTTGGTTGCGGGGAAATTATGGGCTCCGGGTCATCCTACGAAGCGCCCGCCAAAACATCAAAGCCAATCGCCAAATGGGCGCATCGATAGCTCTCTGTATGGCCGTCTCGCGAACAGTTTCGCTGTCCGGCCACCAAACCTGTAACCCGCCGCTTGAAATAGAAACGGCGCCGGCGACTACATTTCAACCTCTTCCGCGACTTCAATTGTGCCGGTTTCAAGGTGCGGACAGCCCTTGGCCATTTCCAATGCCGCATCCATGCTGTCGGCTTTTAGAATAGAAAACCCCGACAGGGGATTTGACCCGCCGTCATCGGTCACGCCTTCGGCGCTCACGGTTTTGGACATTCCCACAGGCGAACCGGCATTGACGATGGCATCGCCAAGGCTCCCCATCCAAGCGCCCCATTTCTCCATAAGCTCGGCGCCTTCCTCGGGCGTCTCGGGCATTGATCCGCCGTGATAGGCAAAGATATAGTTGGGCATTAGATTCTCTCCCGTTGCTCAGTTTCCGTTTGTAAGCCGCACGAAATACCCATACTGAATTTCTTCGTATTCATAGGCCGTTCAACAGTCAACGTGGGACAACTACCTACCATAAGGATTTACCTTCCGCACCGGACCGAGGGGAGGCGCCGATGCCGAATATCAGGCACGGAAATCCATAGGAATGTGATGGGAAAAATGAACTGCCCCGGCGTTCGATTTTTACCACGATAGGAACCGGGGTATTGCTGGCCAGCACCCTCCGTCCGTCCAGCGTATTGTGGGCGAGCGCGGCAACTTTAAATACTGCCCTTTAGGCGGCTGACGGGCTTCGGAAATGCCGGTTACTTTCGCTTGGTTGGGGGGGTATTATGGGCTCCGGGCCATCCTACGAAGCGCCCGCCAAAACATCAAAACCAATTCGGCTTGGTATGATCCGGTCCGGTTGCTTGGTTGCGGCGACTGCGCGATACTACCGATCTGCACATGCCCATGGAGGTTC
>JAYGEH010000444.1:0-9322 GCA_046582475.1 Rhodospirillales bacterium | reverse complement strand
CTTGCCGCCAGAACCCGGATACCGGGTTTCGAGGTGAGGCTGGTTATCAGATCTTCGGTCAGCCCGGCGCCGAATGATTTCTGGGCATCGGTGCCATCCAGCGCGTGGAAGGGCAGGACGGCGAGCGATGGCGGGCCCGCTTGGGAAGGCGGTTCGCTGCCATCCAGGCGCACCCGGTAATGGCGCACCGGCTCGGCAATGTTCTTGAGCGTTTCGGTGCCCATATCCTCGAAATCGCGGTCTATTCTTTTGCGCACCTGTTCGAACACATTGGCCGAGATCATAATACCGCCGGCATCCGCCAGCCCTTCCAGCCGCGCCGCGATATTGACGCCGTCGCCGTGAATGTCGTCCGCATCGGCGGTAATCTCGCCAAGATTGATGCCCATGCGGAACAGCATGCGCCGGTTTTCGGGCACGCCCCGGCTGCGCCCGGTCAGATCGTCCTGCATGCGGATCGCGCATTCGACGGCTTCGGTGGCGGTTCCAAACTCCGCTAGAAATCCGTCGCCGGTATGTTTGACAATGCGGCCGCCGAACGCGGCGATGGTGGGGTCGATCAATTCCCGGGCCGCGTGCCAGGCGGCGATGGTGGCCGCCTCATCCTCGTTCATGAGGCGCGAATAATCGGCTACGTCGGCGGCCAGGATTGCCGTAAGTCTGCGTTGGATCGATTGATCGCCCAAAATTGCTCCCGATTTCCTAACCGAGTACCCGTTCCACTTCTACGGCGCGAACGTCCATTTCGTAATCCAGCCCCTCCACCGGCGGGCGGGCATGAAACCAAGTGAGCCCGGCCGGCGCGGCGCCGCGGGTCTGGATATCGTTTTCCAGAACGGCATGAATATCATGCACCGAATAGACTTGTGTCGCGGTGGCATCGGCCCAGCCGGCGCCGAAGGCGGCCAGGCGTTCTTCCTGGGTATCGAGGACATGGCGGGCCTTGGCGCGCATGCCGTCCGCCGTGGTATCGCCCGGCCGGATGACGCGGCTTTCACCCGCCGCCGCCGATTCCCTGGCGTCGGCGCTGCCGGCATTGACGAAGTTGATGGCGCCGCCCGCTTCGGCCGCGGGCACTGTATAGGAAAAGGCGTGAAACACCGGCTCGGCCGGCGGATCGATTTCCGGACAGACGTTGGAGCGGGCGACCGGGTTATCGTCGTCCTTGAATATGCCCCAGCGTTCCAGGGTTCCCACATAGACCCGGTTGAAGGCGATGAAGCCTTCTTCTGTGAACGGCGCCGGCGAGCGCAATTCGCAGGCGCAAAAAGCGGTCAGCGGACGGCCGAGCCCGGTCAAATATGCCTCGATCGCCTGAAAGCCGTCATCGATGGCGGGGCGTTCGCGGAAACGCACCCGCTCGATGGCATGGCTCGGCTGCGCGGCCACGCCGCCGGAATATTGGAAGGGCCCGCGAATATACCGGTAGCCGCCCGCCTCGAAGATCGCGATTTCCGCCATGGTTGCCTCCTTTAATAGACCTGGCGCTCGGCCAAGCCCTCGATATCGATTTTGGAATAGCCAAGCTCGGCCAGGATCGCCTCGGTATGTTCGCCCAGTTCCGCCGCCGCCGAGCGCATTTGCCAGGGGGTGCGGTGGAAGCGCACCGGCTGGCCGACCAGTTCGATCGGCCCCCGCGTCGGATGATCGACTTTGGCGGCCATGCCCAGATGCTTGACTTGCGGATCGTTGAAGGTCTGATCGATGGAATAGACCGGACCGGCGGGGACGCCCAAATCGTTGAGGCGGCTGACCCATTCATCGGTCGAGCGGGTGCGCGTGTAGGTGCTGATGGCGTCGTGGATTTCCTGGCGGTATTTGGAGCGCCCCGGCGCTTCGGCAAAACGCTCGTCGGCGGCGATATCGGCGGCGTCCAAGGCGTCGCACATGCGGTGGAACATGACATTGCCGGACGCCGCAATATTCATGAAACCGTCCGCGGTTTCGAACATGCCGGTGGGCATGCCGGTGGGATGGTTGTTGCCGGCCTGCGGCGGCACCACGCCATCGACGGTCCAGCGCGCCGCCTGGAAATCCAGGATGGCGATGGAGGCGGCCAGCAGCGACGAATCCACCCATTGGCCCTCGCCGGATACTTCGCGCTCCAGCAGCGCCGCCAGGATGCCCATGCAGCAATACAGCCCGGCGGTGGTATCGGTAATGGCAAAGCCGGCGCGCACCGGGCCCTGGCCCGGCAGGCCGGTGACCGACATCAGCCCGCCCATGCCTTGCGCCACCTGATCGTAGCCGGGACGGTTGGCGTAGGGGCCGTCCTGGCCGAATCCGGAGATCGAGCCGAGCACGATGCCCTTGTTGACGGCGCGCAAACTCTCGTAGTCGATGCCGAGGCGGTTTTTCACATCGGGCCGGTAGTTTTCGACGACCACATCCGCCGTCGCCGCCATTTTCATAAAAATTTCCTTGCCCTCGGGGGCCTTCAGATTGAGGGTCATGGAGCGCTTGTTGCGGTGCAGATTCTGGAAATCCGAGGATTCGCGCCCCCCGGTAAAGCCGTCGCCGCCAGCCGCCGGCTCTTCGATCTTGATCACGTCGGCGCCCCAATCGGCGAGCTGGCGGACGCAGGTGGGGCCCGAGCGGGCGCGCGTCAGATCGAGCACCTTGAAGCGCGAAAGGGGGAGGGCGGACTGGGTCATGATATGGGAATCCCTGTCTACGAATTGTTGAGCACCAATAGGGCTATCCTAGACCACCAAACTGCAATACCCAATCACGGCATGGCAAACGGTTTGAGCGGAAATTCGGTGGCCGCCACCGGTCGGAGGATTTGAACGGGCGGCGCCGATTTACCGGCGGGCAAAGCTGCGGAGGCTGGCCAACGGCCGCCGCAAAGCCGTGCCGACGACGCGGCTGCAAAGGAGATTGCACGAGGATTGGTCGGAACAGGCTTTGATGCGGCCGGCATCCATGCCCGCCAATATTTCCGCCAGGCTTTGCGTCCGGAGGTTGCCGTTTTGCGCCAGCGCCAGGCAGGGCGCCACATTGCCCGAGGCGTCGATGGCAATCGAGTAACGCCCGGCATCGCAGCGGGCCAGCTTTTGCCCGGCCAGCCAGCGCAGCGTGTCTTTCAGGTATTTGCGAAAATATCCCTTGGGCGCCAGACCAGACGCCAGCAATCCCTCAAACACCGCTTTCGCGGACCGGCGCGTATAGATCAAATCCGCGTCGGCCTTGCCGTAGGCCCCCAGGTTCCAATGATAGGCGCCGAAGATCGGCAGAAACCCGATTTCACGGGCGAATTCGGCCACCGCCAGTACATCGGCCCGGTTGGCCTCGGTGACGATACAGGTGAGGTATTTAGGCCTCGGGAACGCGGCCAGCATTTGCAAGCCGTCGAGCACCCGCGGCAATTGATCGCGGCCCCGGATACGCCGGTAGGTGTCCCTATCCAATGTGTCGAGGCTGACCGAAATGGAGATCGGCAAGTTTGCCAGGCGGGCGATAAATTCCGCCGTCAGGCGGGTTCCGTTGGTGACCAGGGTCATGGTAAATCCGATGGCCGCCAGGTCCTCCAGCACGTCGATCAGATCGCTCCGCGCCAAGGGCTCGCCGCCCTGGATAAACAGAAAGCGGATGCCGTCCCGGTGGAGATCGCCGAATATGCGCCGGATTTCGCGCCGGCTCATTTCCGGGCGGCCCTGGTTCAAGGGCAGATCGCAATAGCCGCAGGCGGAATTGCAGATCAGCGTTATCTCGAATATGGCCACCACCGGCTTGCCGGTGAACAGGTTGAGGATCGGCCGGGCGCGCTCAAAATGGGTTCGTTTGGTAATTGGGCGGCCAGCAGAAATCTGGTTCATGGCAAATTTTCTTCGCCCTGGGCGCGTGCCAGTTTCCGCTTCCATGCCCAGGCCGAAACTTCACCGAGCAAAACAATGCCGATCAAAATCCAAAGCAGGGTCAGGTTATTGGCGGCGATCCGGTGCGGCAAAAACTCGCAGGCGAAGGCGGTCGCCTCCAACTCGCAACTGAAATGATCCACCAGCCCGATGGTCAACAGCACCCAAGTGACGCGGGCGATGATTTTGTTGGATTTTAGCAACGTGGCGAGGGTCATGGATTTACCTTGCCACGGATTTTAGCGGTCCCTAGCCCTCGGGGACACCGGCAATTCGGAGACCCTTGATCACATCTGCGATATGAGCGGCGTTCAGACCGCCCTTGACCGATGCGCAGGTCATATCCGGGAACTTTTCCAGCATGGAATCCTTGGCAGCTTTTGCCTCGCTATTGCGGCCGAGGAGCGCCAGCGCGGCAACATATTCCGCCGCGTTTACCCAACTGATGGCCAGATCGATGCGCTGGGCTTCGATCGAAAAATCCACCGTCCCCTGATAATTGCCGAGATGAAATTGAGCGCGGCCAATGGTTTCCAGAATGCGCGGTGCGGTTGGGTCCCGGGGGCTGAGACGTAGCGCCGTTTCCAAATGCCCGATCGCGGCGTCGCTTTCACCCTTACCGGTCAGGGTCCGGCCCAATCCGAAATGCGAGATCGCGCTATTGGGGTTCAAAATTAATGCGTGCTCGAACGCGGCAACGCCGTCGTCAAAACTACCGCCCACGGAATGCGCGCGCTGCATCAGTACAAATCCGAGAGCGGTATGGGCGTAGGAATCCTCGGAATCGAGATCGACCGCCGTTTGTGCTTCGTCCAGCGCTTCGGCAAAATCGGCGTTCGTGATTTGCCGCGTCTCGAATTGGGAATTGAAACAAATTTTGCGCGCCAAACCGGCATGGGCGGCGACCAGTTTGGGATCGAGCGCGATCGCCTGGCAATAGAATTTTTCGGCTTCAACCATGTCGTCCGGCGTGTACCGGTTGAAATGATAGTTGCCGCGCTGACATGCGGCCCAGGCGTCCAGGCTGTCGTGGGGCTTGGACCGCGCCTTTTCAATTTCCGCCTTGGCGATCGCGGGCGCGATGGCGCCGGCGACGGTTTCCGTAATCTCGTCCTGGACGGCAAATATATCGGCCAGCTCGCGGTCATATTTTTCCGCCCATAGATGGCTTCCGGACGCGCCATCGATCAACTGAGCGGTAATTCGAACCCGGTCTCCGGCCTTGCGCACGCTGCCTTCCAGCACATAGCGAACGCCCAAATCCTTGGCCATGGCCTGGACATTTACCGCCTGGCCCTTATAGGTGAAGGTGGTGTTGCGGGCGATGACGAAAAACTGGCGAATATGGCTGAGCGCGGTGATGATGTCTTCGGTGATGCCGTCGGAAAAATACTCCTGCTCCGGATCGCCGCTGAGATTGTTGAACGGGAGCACCGCGATCGACGGTTTGTCGGGAAGCGACGGCGGTGCAGGGTCGGCAACCGGACTTTCCCCAATCACCGCATAAGCGCGCACCGGCGCCGAGACGTTCTTGACCACTTGCTCGCCCATGTCCTGGTAGCCGCATTTGATGCGGTTGCGTATCTGCTCATAAACGCCGCCGGAAATGACGATGCCGCCCGGTTCCGCCAATCCTTCCAGCCTTGCCGCCACATTGACGCCTTCGCCGTGGATATCGCGGCCATCGTCGATGATGTCGCCGAGATTGACGCCGATGCGAAATTCCAGGCTGCTGGACGCCAAACCGGCCTGCATGGCGATGGCGCAATTGACCGCATCCTGCACCGCCGGGAACTCGGCCAGGAAACCATCGCCGGTCAATTTTACCAGGCGCCCGGAATGATCCTGAATCGACGGTTCGATCACATCGTCGCGCGCCGCCTGCCAGGCCGCCACCGTGCCGTCACTGTCTTCTTCCATGCGGCGCGTATAGGCGGCGACATCGGCCGCCAAAATGGCCGCGAGCCTGCGCTGGGTGGTGTGATCCGCCATGATCCTCCCCAAGGGGCGGTTTGATCCGGGGCCATCGTAGATGGGGTAACGGGTTTCGGCTAGAGTAGAATCCGCTCAAGGGCGGTACGCAATCTGGGCGCCATCCAATCCAGGAACACCCGGGTGCGGGTGGCGATCAGTCTGGCGTGGGGGTAGACCAGGCTCACCGGCATGGGCGGCGGCTCGAATTCCGCCAGCACCACTTGCAGTTTTCCCGCCGCGATTAAAGGCGCCACCTGATAGGCGAGAAACAGACCAAAGCCGATGCCGCGGGCGCACGCCTCCACGGCGGCGGCGGCCTGATTGCTTTTGAAGCGCCCGCCAACCGCAACCGCGAAGCTTTTGCCGTGTTCATAAAAGCGCCAACTGTCGCCCGCCGCGGTTCCGGAAAAGCGGACGCAGGGGCGCTCGGACAAATCCGTTGGATGCTCCGGCAGGCCGGTCTTTTGCAAAAGCCCGGGACTGGCGCAGGCGACGCGGCGCATGGCGCCGAGGCGGGTGGCGATCATCGATGAGTCTTCCAGCTCGGCGATGCGCAGGCCGGCATCGACGCCTTCCTCCACCAGATTGACAATGCGGTCGAGGAGCAGAAGATCCACCTGAACTTGGGTAAAGTTTTCGATGAATTCCGAGACCAGCGGCGTCACGTGCAGTAGGCCAAAGAGGACCGGCGCGGTGATTGTCAATGCGCCCGCCGGCTCGGCCTGGCGGGCCGAGATCGATTGCTCCGCATCCTCCAGGTCGGCCAGGATTTTGCGGCAGTGCTGAAGATAGTTCCGGCCTTCGCCGGTCAAGGAAATGCGCCGGGTGGTCCGGTTGAGGAGGCGGACGCCCAGGGAATCCTCAAGCATCGCCAGGGTCCGCACCACCGACGGCAGCGACTTGTTCAGGACCTCGGCCGCCGCCGTCAGGCTGCCACGGTCGACGATCTGAACAAAGGCGGCGATGGCATTGAGCTTATCCATGGGAAATTATTACTCAAAATTATTGAATAGTATATTAAAAAATCAGGTATTTATTCAATTTATTAATTTTGCCATGATTACCCCAGATCAGCGGACACGCAAATTTCAGCAGGAGACGCATCATGACCGGATTAGTCAGCGACATCGCCTTTACGCCATCGGTCAAGGCGGTGCAGGAACGGAAAGGCTCGCGCGGCGCCTATGCCAAGATGGACGAGAAGGGCGGCTGGACCGATGTGATCACCGATGATCTGGCCGCTTTCATCGGCGCCCAGGATTCCTTTTATTTGGGCACCGCCGCCAACGATGGCCAGCCCTACATCCAGCACCGGGGCGGGCCCAAGGGGTTCCTCAAAGTGATCGATGACAAAACCCTGGCGTTCGCCGATTTCCAAGGCAACCGGCAATATATCTCGTCCGGCAACCTGGCCGAGAATGACAAGGCCTATCTGTTCCTGATGGATTATCCGAACCGCTACCGGATCAAGATTTGGGGCACGGCGCGCATTGTCGACGACGATCCGGACCTGCTCGCTTCCCTCGCCGACGACAGCTACCGCGCCAATCCGGAACAGGCGATTGTGTTCACGGTGAAGGCCTGGGACCGCAATTGCCCGCAGCACATCACGCCCCGCTATACCGAGGCGCAAGTGGCGGACCGCATCGCTGGGCTCGAAGCCCAGGTAGCGGCGCTGACCAATGAGCGGGATGCGCTGGCCAAGAATTTGGCCGAGGCTAATTAAAATCCGGCGTGAGGCGGCAACAAAAAACGGAGCCCGAAGGCTCCGTTTTCCGTATCTATGCGGCCGCCTTAGCCATAAAGGTTCTGCGCCGCAACCATGGCATAGAGCATCGGGATCGACAGCATGGTGTTGACCCGGGATGCAAGCCCCGCGGCCCGCGCCGCTTTCGGTTTCTCCGCATCCGAGGCCTCCACCAGACCGATGACCTTTTGCTGGTTCGGCCAGATGATGAACCAGACATTGAAGGCCATGATGATCCCGAACCACATGCCGATGCCGATCATGGCGTCACGCTCGCCGCCGCTGGTCAGGCCAATGGCCAAGGCATCGGCGATGTACCCCTTCTGCCAGGCCAGAATCAGGCCAAAGACCAAGGTCGATAGCGCCGCCCAGCGGAACCAGAGGAGCGCCACCGGCATGATGTGCTTGGGAATAGCCGGGCGCAGTTCCTCGGGTATGGTGGGCACCGTCGGTGTCTGCACGAAATTAAAATACCAAAGCAATCCGATCCACATGACGCCGCTCAACACATGCAGCCAGCGAACGAAAAACTCCCAAAATTCTGTGCCAAATTCCATTGTCGGTCTCCTTCCCCTGTTTCTTTTAAGCGCCGCCGCCGATCGCGGCCACGACGAAGACCATGATGACGGTGATGATGAGACCGAGAATGACGGTACCCGTTCTTGTATCGAGTGGATTTCCCATTGTACTTCCCCTTAACCCCCAATATGAATTCTTGGATACGAAACCCGCCGGGCGGGCCTGATCCCCGAAAGCCGGGCGGCTTACCCGGCTGGCCTAGTTTAATTCCAAATCACACGGGAAGTATAGGCGTAGTTTCGATTATGTAATTGGCGCCGCCTTAAAGGGCGCCGTTGGCGGCAAACTCGGCGGCCAGGTTGGCGGCTTCCTGGCCGGACCGGATCGCCCCCTCGATGGTCGCCGGAAGCCCGGTTTTGGTCCAGTCTCCGGCCAAAAACAGGTTGCCGAAGCGGGTCTTGGCGGGCGGCCGGCGGGCGTTTTGGGCGGGCGTCTGGGCGATCGTCGCGCGTTTTTCCTTGATCACGTGGTAGGTGGGCAACCGATCGCCATTTTGGCCCAAGGCCGCCGCCACATCGGCCCAAATGAGCGCCGCGATTCGCTCGGCCGGCTCGTCGGCCAGGGCCCCGGCGGCGCTGACCGTTACCGAAACCACGTCGCCCCGGATGAACACCCAGTGCGCCGGCGAGCCGATCAATCCGAGGAAGCTGTCGGCCCGATGCACCCGCTCAATGCTGTAATGAACATTGACAATGGCGTTGAATTCCACCGGAACCTCCAGCTCCGGCAGCAGCCGCTTGGCTTCCCCCGGCGGCAGGGCGGAAATGACGGCGGCGCCGTCGTCCAGCGCGATGCGGCCGGTTTCGGTTTCCATGGCGCTGATCTGGTTGCCGGCGAAGATCAGCGCCTTGATACGGGCGCCGAAATTGGGCGGCTGGCCGATGGCCTGCAAATGGGCGACACCGGGGTCGACCAGGGCAGCGCTCAAGCCCCCGGGCGCCAGGTAGGGGCGCGACGCCTCGGCGCCGTTCAGGAATGTTTCCAAAAGCATGCGGCCGATCAAGGCGGCGCTCGCCTCTTCCGCCTCGGTATTGAGAACGGCGCGGGCCAGCGGCTGCCAGAAACGTTCGAACATGGGCGATGCGCGATCGACAAAATCGGTGAGCGGCGCATCGCCGCTGGTGCGCGCCAATCGCACCAATCGCGCCATGGCGAGGTAATCGGC
>JAYGEH010000495.1:0-2321 GCA_046582475.1 Rhodospirillales bacterium | reverse complement strand
ATTCGGCCCCATATGCCTTCGCAGATCAGCGTATTGCCGGACGGCAATCGCTGGCAGCCGCTGACATGCGGGCTGAAGAACGTATGTAACGGCTTGCCCTTGTATTCCCAAACCACGTCCTTATTGGCCGGATCAATCTCCAACACCCGGGAGCCCACTTGCGGCCCATGGAGATCCGTGTGATCCCGGTTGGCGAACAACAGGTAGTTGCCGTTGTCCAGCTCCTGAAAGTCATGTTGGTGTCCGAACAAAGCCATATCGCTCATTTCCCACTTGAATTTTTTGGTGTGGCGGTCGATGACCGCGACCAGGTGGGTATGGCGCCAACTCACCATGACATCACCGGCCCGATTATAGGTCACCGTGTTGCCGTGGGCATATTCGTTGCGGTAGCAAATGGGGCAGATGGGATAGCGCTCGAAATCCATATCGGTTTCGGCATGCCACTCCCATTGGGTGTTGCCGTCCCGGTCCACCTCGCGGATATAGTCGCCCCAAATCTCGCCGCCATGATCGGTACCGGCCAGGCCGCCCTGCACGCGCGCCGCGGCATCTTCGGAAAATTTCTCCCAACCGAAATAGATCAGATTGTCGTTGGGCAGGCGCCGGAAATCATGATGCTGGAAATGATCGGTATATTCCCAGACCCGGTTTCCGTCCCAATCGAACTCAATCATCAAGCCGCCCCCGGCGGCCAAACTCTTGGGCCTGCCGTCGGTGCGGCAAGCGGCCATCAAATTGCCGTTGCTTTGCAGGTAGGCGTAATTGCCGGGCGGCGACGGCAGATCCCATTCGTGCACCACCTGGCCCTCCATGTCGATAAGATAGGTTTTCAACTGTGCTAAGGGCGAGAAAAGCGTGTAGCCTTCCGTCGCCCGGCCGCGGTCGTACGTGATCAGTCCGGACTGTAAGTAACGCATGTTTGGCTCTGCCTCCTGCGAAAGAATTGCGCAGGAGAGAACACAGCCTATGAGGTCACAGGCATCCCGCGAATTTTGAAAAATGACAGCCGGCATTGAATCGGGCAAACAAAAAGCCGATTAATGCTGCTGGACATGTCCACGCGACGCCATGGGAAGCCTGCTAATCAGGCTGCCTTTGGCCGATAGTTTGACTCGGTCATTAAACGATCAGCCGAAGCCGCCAGATCGGTTCGCAATTTTTCGAGTTTATCGTCCGGGTAGAGCAATTTGCCGTCTTTTTTGCGGAATACCCCATCGATTATGACATGCTCTACGTTGGCACCTGTCGCGATCTCGGTGATCGCGTAGACTGGATCGTGAACCGGAAATAGGTTCATATCATTTGCCCTCAACATAACGATATCGGCTTTTTTTCCAGGCGTCAGGGAACCAATTTTGTGGTCAAGCCGCAGCGCCTTGGCGCCGCCGATTGTTGCCCATTCCAGCGCTTCGCGTGAGCCAACCGACATTTGTTTAAGCGGATAGGTTCCACCATTTCGCGCGGCATGGCTATTTTGAAAACGCAATGCAAATAAGGATCCGCGCATTTCTCCAAACATGTCTTCGGCCACCAGTGTGGTGGTATCGGTGCCGATCGATGGCGAGGCGCCCAATTCGCGAACGATATTGACCAGGGGATACGCGCCGTGACCGTGCATTTCGCACATAACGGTCGAAGTGACCGAACAGCCTTGATCAATGACATACCGAATTTGATCTTCCTGCATATAGTTTCCGTGAACGATGTTGTGATCGGGTCCGAGCAATCCCAATTCACCGAGTTGGTAGTAGGCGTCCTTTATTTGCCGATCTTTGGGTAGATTTTGGTTATATCCATTCCAGACATGGGCGGTTGACAGAAGATCGAGTTCGCGGGCCAGTTGGAGGTCCTGTACGGCAACCTCAAAGGTTCCGTATTCCGGCCCCAGAATTGCCATCGCCAAGGTAACCAAACCGTCGTCGCTGGTCAGCCGGTGTTGGCGAAGATGGTCTATGCGGTCGCGCGGATGCGGGACATCGGTATATGGGACCTCGCCATCAATCACCGGAGGCTTGGCGGTACCGTGGCCAAATACGGCTCGAATGCCCGATTCTTCCAGGCCATCCAGCGCCCGCTCGGCCATTTCAAGGTCGCGGAGATTATGACTCCAATCGAGCACCGTCGTCGTACCATTGTCGATTTGACTGAGGGCCCCAAAGAGATTTCCCAAATAGGTGTCTTCGGCGTTATAGCGGGTGGCGATATTGGCGTGCATGTTTTTATGGTAATCGGGGCTTACCCATTCCGAGCCAATTAATTTTGTGCCGGTTTGCCAAACATGCAGATGCGCATTGATCAGGCCCGGCAAAACAATCAAC
>JAYGEH010000363.1:0-2350 GCA_046582475.1 Rhodospirillales bacterium | reverse complement strand
ATGACCGGCAAAAAGGTAGGTAGTGCCTCCGCGTTCAATGTCCCTGAGCTCGGTGGCCATGGTTACGCACACACTTACGAGGCTGGAGTATTGGTCAACCTAACCGATTGGGCTGGTATTACCCTTAGTTATAATCACCTTGACTTAGAACTTAAAGGCCACAACACCTCCACTAATGTAGACGTAGGAAGCGATTTGTATTCAGTTGGCTTTAGGTTAACGTATTAAATCACTCAGTTAAGGACGGGCCGTTCCACGGAGAGTGAAAGCCTTTTGCAGGTCGACCACCAGGACCGCGGGTTTGGCACCGAACCCGACCTTGTCGCGATCCAATAGTAAACAAAGGCCCGTCCGCCGGACGGGCCTTTGTTTTGCCATTGGATCGCGGTTCGCGTGGGATATCGTCTTAGCGCCGTCTCGGAATAACCGCCGGACAGGAGGCCCGGCCGGACAAGCGGCTCAGCCGGGCCAGCGTTCCCGCCACGCCTGGAACATCAAGACAGTCCAGATTCGTGCGTCGGCGCCGGGCGAGCCGGCGAGTAGCTGTTTCCACGCGATGCCGACGGGGGCCGGGGCGATGATCCCGTCCTCGGCCAGGCGGTTTTCCGAAAGCAATTCTTCCGCCCAGTCCCGGAGCGGCCCCCGAAGCCAGTCGCCGAGGGGCAGGCTGAAGCCCATTTTCGGCCGTTCGGTGAGCGCCGGCGGCACGTAGCGGGCGAGCACCCGGCGCAGCAGCCATTTGCCGGTATCGCCTCGGACCCGGAGATCGGCCGGCAGCCGCCACGCCAAGTCGAAGATACGGTGATCGAGGAGCGGCTCGCGGGCCTCGAGGCCGAAAGCCATGCTGGCGCGGTCGAGCTTGGCCAGGATGTCGTCGGGCAGGTACGTCACGCCGTCGAGATACATCATGCGTTCGACGATGTCGCCCGTGGCGGCGCCGTCCCAGACAGGGGAAACGGCCTCCCTGGCGCCCGGGACGAGGGTTTCCGGCGCGTCCCAAATAGTGACCAGGCGGCGGAAGAAAAAGTCAAAATCCCCGGAGCCGAGGCATTCTCCCAGCCAGTGCATGGTCAGGCCTCTTTGGCCGGGGGTGAGACGGTCCGGCGCGACCGAGAAGAGAGCGTTCCAAAGGGATTGGGGAACGGCCTTAAGAATGCCCCCCGCGGCAGCCCTGAGCGGTCCGGGAAGCCCCCGAAGGCGGGTCCAGAGGTCCCGGCCCTGGAGGTAGCGATCGTAGCCGCCGAAGGCCTCGTCGCCGCCGTCGCCCGACAGCGACACCGTGACTTGGCGCCTGGCCAGCCTGGAGACCAGCGCCGTCGGGATCTGCGACGCGTCGGCGAAGGGCTCGTCGTACCACTCGGCCAAACTGGGAATGACGTCCCGCGCCTCGGCAGGGGAGACGGTGAGTTCGGTATGGTCGGTGCCGAGATGTCCGGCGACCCGCTTGGCGTCCTCGGCTTCGTTGACGCTCACGTCCTCGAAGCCGATGGTGCAGGTCTTCACCTGCCGCGTGCTCAGCGCCTGCATGTGGGCGACGACGGTGGACGAATCGATACCACCGGAAAGGAACGCCCCCAGCGGAACGTCCGAAATCATCCTCAGCCCCACGGATTCCCGGATCAGGCGGTCGAGGGCGTCCGCCGCCTCTTCCTCAGTGACGTCGAGAGGGTCCCGCTTGCCGGCGTAGCGGGCATCGGCCATGGACCAGTAGACGGACTCCGTCTCCCGCCCGTCGGGACCGATGGAAACGATGGACCCGGGCATCACCTTACCCATGTCCTTGTAGATGGAATAGGGCGCCGGGACATAGGCATGGCGGAAGTAGGCCGCCAGCGCGTCACGGTCGATCTCGGGCGTCCAGCCGGGATGGGCATGAAGGGCCTTGAGTTCGGAGCCAAAGAGCAAAAGGTTTCCCTGCCGGCCCCAATAAAGGGGCTTCACCCCAATCCGGTCCCGAACCAGATGAAGCGTCCGCTCTTTGCGGTCCCAGAGCGCGATGGCGAACATGCCGACGAAACGCCGGACCGCCGCCTCCAGTCCCCAAGCCTGGATGGCTTCGAGAATGACCTCGGTGTCGCTTGATCCCGTGAATCGTGCCCCCGCGGGGGCCAACGCGTCCCTGAGTTCACGGAAATTATAGACCTCGCCGTTGAACACGATCACGTACCGGCCGCTCGATGAGACCATCGGCTGGTGGCCCATGTCACTAAGATCGATGATGGAAAGGCGGCGGAACCCCATCGCCACCCCGGCGTCGGCATCGACCCACACGCCGTCGTCGTCGGGGCCCCGATGGCGGAGTGTCTCGCTCATCGCCCCGGCCCGCTCCCTGAGGACGTCCTCGGCCGTG
>JAYGEH010000491.1:0-4364 GCA_046582475.1 Rhodospirillales bacterium | reverse complement strand
AACGGGGATAAATAATTTAATTGGCGCTCGCCGGCGGGGCGCACTTGGGTATGATGGCGGAATGGCCTTCTCCTCCCAGTTTCTTGATGAATTGCGCGCCCGCGTCGATCTGGCCGGGCTGGTCGGCAAACGGGTGCGGCTACAACGGCGGGGCCGCGAACATATCGGCCTGTGCCCGTTCCACAGCGAAAAGACACCGTCCTTCACCCTCAACGAGGACAAAGGTTTTTACCATTGCTTCGGCTGCGGCGAGCATGGCGGCGCCATCGATTTCGTGATGAAGCTGGACAATCTCTCGTTCCCCGAAGCGGTCGAGCGGTTGGCCGCCGATGCCGGGCTGGAGGTGCCGGTGGAAAGCCCGGAGCAACGCCAAAGGGCGGAGCGCGCCAAATCCCACTACGCCATCTTGGAAGCCGCCGCCGTCTATTTCGAAAAGCAGTTGCGCCTGCCGGGCGGCAAGCCGGCGCGGGATTATTTGGGCGGGCGCGGTATTAGCGAAGCCTCCATTCAGCGCTTTCGCATCGGCTTTGCGCCGAACAGCCGGGATGGGCTCAAAGCCGCCCTGGGGCGCCAAAACATGGCCACGGCCGAACTCGTCGAAGCCGGGCTTTTGATCCAGCCCGAAGACCAGGGCCGCCAAGCCTACGACCGGTTCCGGGGGCGCGTCATGTTCCCGATCAGCGACCGGCGTGGCCGCCCCATCGCCTTCGGAGGGCGTATCTTGGACCAGGGCGAGCCCAAATATCTGAACTCGCCGGAAACCCCCTTGTTCCAGAAGCGGCGCAATCTTTACGGTTTGGCCGAGGCGGCCGAGGCGGCCCGCGTCAAGAGCACGATCATCGTGGTCGAGGGCTATACCGATGTGATCGCCCTCGACCAGGCCGGGCTTGGCTACGCGGTGGCGCCCCTGGGCACCGCCTTGACCGAGGATCAGGTGCGGCTTTTGTGGCGCTACGCATCGGAGCCGTATCTGTGTTTTGACGGCGACGCGGCGGGTGCCCGCGCCGCCGGGCGGGCGGCGGAGAACATGCTGCCGATTTTGACCCCCGGCCATGGCCTTCGCTTCGCCAGCCTGCCCGCCGGCCAGGATCCGGACAGCCTGGTACGCGCCGGCGGGCCCGAGGCCATGCAAAGGGTCCTCGCCGAAGCCTTGCCGCTGTCGGAAATGATCTGGCGGCTGCAGCGCCGCGGCCGCCGGCTGGACACGCCTGAGGGCCGCGCCGGCCTGGAACAAAGGTTTCGCGAACTGACCGGGCGCATCCAGGACGAGGTGGTGCGGCGCCACTATTTTGGCAGCCTCAAGGACCGCATCTGGCAGGAATATCGCCAGGAGCGGGACCAGGGCGGCGGCCAGGGCAGGGGGCAGGGCAAGGGCCGCGGGCCGGCGCCGAAGCGGATGGCGGCGCGCTCGGGCGCGGCAACACCGGTGGATGCGCCGCGCCTGCAAGAAGAGATTCTGATCACCACGGTGATCACCCATCCGGCCCTGTTCGACAGCGTCGATGAGACCCTGGGAACCTTGAGCTTTGCATCGCCGGCCCTCGATCATTTGCGCCAGGAGGTCTTGAAAGTCCTCTCCCAGTCACCAGACCTTGACTTTCAGCGTCTGGTGGACCATTTGTACAGTGATACCGGGTTTCGCGATACATTGGGCGGCCTACTGAGCCGACGGGTCTACGACCACGCACGTTTCGCCCGGCCAGATCAGCCATTGACCGATGCCGAAAGGGGTTGGGAACAACTCTATCGGCTGTACAAACGTACCCAGCTGCTGGAAGATATTTCGGCGGCCAAAGAACGTTTGAAAGCGATGCCGACCCGTGAAGCCTTCGATGTGCTGACGGCGTTGATGGCGTCGGCGTCGGTGATCGACGAAGACGCGGGACCGGAGGACGCATTGCGCCGGACCGCGGCCGACGGCGCGGCCTGAAATACCAGGAATTGGGCCCCGCCTGACTATGATTTTGAAAGGTGCGGGCGCCCCCGGGGTGATCGACGCGGCGCCGGCAACCATAACGGAACTTAAAAAAACCGAGTGCGGGGTTCAAATGGCCACCAAAACAAACACCAAAACCGGAACCAACCAAACCCAGGGTGAAACCACCGACGGTCCGTTGCTGGACAACCTGAACGCCGAGGTCAAAAAGATGATCGCCCGCGGCAAGGAAGTCGGCTACGTCACCTACGATCAGCTTAACGCCGCCCTGCCGCCGGACCAGGTGTCCTCGGAGCAGATCGAGGACACCATGTCGATGCTGTCGGAAGCCGGTATTAACGTTGTCGAAAACGAAGAAACCGAGGACAGCACCGAGGAAACCAAGGAGGCGGAAACGGAAAGCACCGCCGGCAATGTGGATGAAAACGAAATCGGCCGCTCCGACGATCCGGTGCGCATGTATCTGCGCGAGATGGGTTCGGTGGAACTGTTGTCGCGGGAAGGCGAGATCGCCATCGCCAAGCGCATCGAGGCCGGCCGCGAGATGATGATCGGCGGCATCGTCGAAAGTCCGATGACCATCCGCTCGCTCCTGCAATGGCGCGACGCCCTCGACGAAGGACTGATGCTGCTGCGCGACATCATCGATCTGGACGCCACCTATTCGGGGCCGAAGACCGGCGATGAGGATCCGGACGAGCTGGAAGCGGTCAAGCTGGCGCAAGCCGCCAGCCGCGCCAAGATCGAAGAAGACGACGCCAAGGAAGAGGCCCTCGAAGCCGCCGCCAAAAACCGCGGCAAGGGTGAAGAGGGCGGCGAAGGCGAAAACCGCAAAGAAGGCGCCGACGCCGCCAAGCCCGAAGGCGAGGAAGCCAAGAAGACCGAAAGCGACGATGACGACGACGACGAGAACACGGTTTCGCTGGCGGTGATGGAGCAGACGTTGTTGCCGAAAATCCTCGGCAAGTTCGACGTCATCAAGAAATGCTACGCCAAGATGCACCGGGCCAACGACAAACGGCTGGGCATCATTACGTCGGGCGAAAAGCTGACGCCGGCGACCGAGAAGCGCCTCCAAAAGCTGCGCCACGAGCTGGTCGAGCTGATGCAGGGCATCCACCTGAACAACAACCGGATCGAATATCTGGTCGGTCATATGTATGAGTTGAACCGGCGCCTGGTCGGGCTCGAGGGGCGATTGCTGCGCACGGCGGTGTCGTCCAAGGTCAAGCGCGCCGAATTCCTGGAGCAGTATTACGGCAACGAGCTGGATCCCAACTGGATCAACCGGGTCGGCCGCCTGACCGGCAAGGGCTGGAAGGACTTCATCAAGAAGAACCGGGGCGACATCAAGGATCTGCGCGCCGAAATTTCCGGCATCGCCGGCGAAGTGGGGCTGCCGATATTGGAATTCCGGCGCATCGTCGCCACCGTGCAGAAGGGCGAGCGCGAAGCGGCCAAGGCGAAAAAGGAAATGATCGAGGCCAATCTGCGCCTGGTGATTTCAATCGCCAAGAAATACACCAACCGCGGCCTACAGTTCCTGGATTTGATCCAGGAAGGCAATATCGGGCTGATGAAGGCGGTCGATAAGTTCGAATATCGGCGCGGCTATAAGTTCTCCACCTACGCCACCTGGTGGATCAGGCAAGCCATCACCCGTTCCATCGCCGATCAGGCGCGCACCATCCGCATCCCGGTGCATATGATCGAAACCATCAACAAGCTGGTGCGCACGTCGCGCCAGATGCTGCACGAGATCGGCCGCGAGCCGACCCCGGACGAGCTGGCGGTCAAGCTTTCGATGCCGGTCGACAAGGTGCGTAAAGTGCTGAAGATCGCCAAGGAGCCGATCAGCCTGGAGACCCCGATCGGCGACGAGGAAGACAGCCACCTGGGCGATTTTATCGAGGACAAGAACGCGGTGCAGCCGCTCGACGCCGCCATCCAGGGGAACTTGCGCGAAACCACGACCCGCGTCCTGGCGTCGCTGACGGCGCGCGAAGAGCGCGTGCTGCGCATGCGCTTCGGCATCGGCATGAACACCGATCACACCCTGGAAGAGGTTGGCCAGCAATTCTCGGTCACCCGCGAACGCATCCGCCAGATCGAGGCCAAGGCCTTGCGCAAGCTCAAGCATCCGAGCCGGTCGCGCAAGCTCAGAAGTTTTCTGGATCACTAGGGATAATTTGAATTCGGAAAGACGGCGCCCTTGACCCGGGCGCCGTTTTTTTTAAATGCCCATGGCCGCTTGGTTTGTTATAAGCGCCCCCGGTGGGGCCCGTAGCTCAACTGGTTAGAGCCGGCCGCTCATAACGGTCTGGTTGGAGGTTCGAGTCCTCCCGGGCCCACCAACCGCCTCGGCTTAGACAAACAATAATTCCAGGGAAACGGCCATGCAGACCCGCGAGATCACGGTTCCCTTGGA
>JAYGEH010000316.1:0-5534 GCA_046582475.1 Rhodospirillales bacterium | reverse complement strand
GCTCTCTTTGAGGATCAGGCGCAAGGTTCCGAACAGACCCGGAAGGGTGGGATCGTTCCAGAGCTTGCCGATGAACGGCTGGGCATCGTTCAACCGTTCGACGAGGCTTTCCAACTCCTCCTTGGATAAATACAGGAACCCATTTTTGGCAAAAAACGCCAAGCCGCTGGGATCGAACACTTCGCCAAAAATGTCCGGCGATTTGGCGAGTTCCCCGGTCAATGCCGTGGCGGCATCGGCGAGCAAATCGGCGTTAACCCCATCCAAGACGATGACCATATTGTCGTTGAACTGGGGAAACGCCCTGTCCATCGCCGTGGCGTTTTTGCGAAAGTCCAAATCGGGGGAAAGCATGTCTTCGGTATCGGTGTTGATGCCGATGCCGGTGGCCGCAAAATAGCCGACGGCGATGGTCAGGATGGCTATCAGGGCAACGGCGGCCACCGCGTTTTTGGTGATAAACCCGATCCACTGCCTAAGCGCCGCTTCCGTTTTATTCAATGATTTGTCGTCCCCGTGGGAAGCCCGTGATTTTCGCTGCTTATACCATACCGCTCCCGGCTTGACATCCTATGCGGTGTCCAACAATTTCTTCGGCCATGAACATCATGCCTTGGGATCAGCGCATCGCCCGTGTCCTGGTTCGCCCGTTGGTGGGCGGTCCGGTGCGGCCCAATCACATCTCCGCCCTAACCCTGATTCTGGCCTTGGCGGGCGCCGCCCTGCTGGCAACCGGCGAGGCCACCCAAGTCAATTGGGGCGCGGGGTTGTTTATCCTGTCGCGGTTCCTGGACCAATTCGACGGCGAGCTGGCCCGCCAGCAGGGCTCCACCTCCAAGTTGGGCTATTACCTGGATTACGTCTCCGGCGGAATTAGTTATGCGGCTCTATTCATCGGCATCGGCGTGGGGCTGGTGGGACCCTTGGGCGTTTGGGCGGTTATTTTGGCGGCAGCCGGCGCCGCATCGGCGCTCATTTCGATGTTTTCGAATATGGCGATCGACAATTACCGCGATGGCGCCGAGACCCTCGACGCCCTCGGATATCCGGGGTTCGCCGGGTTCGAGCTCGAGGATGGAATATATATTCTGGGTCCCGTCACCTGGGCCGGATGGCTGCTGCCATTTTTTGTCGCCGCCGGGATCGGCGCGTCGGTTTATTGCCTCTGGACAATCTTCACCCATTTAAAGCATATCGCCGCCAGCCGCTAAATATCACTTTGCCTTGGAAAACAAAGTGCGGCGGTGAAAGACGATGAAAATGGCGGCAAATACTGTGGCGCCGACGGACGCCGCCAGGATCAATTGAACGCTCCATCCCAGGATAACGGCCAGCGGCACGGCAAGCATGGCGTCGTCGGGATCGAAGCCGAAGGTATTGCTAATCTCGGCGGCACCCTCGCCTTTTTGGCTCTCGATGCGGACCACGGTAAGCAGAACCAAAAGCACCGCGGCACCGGCGATCACACCCAATGGGACCGCCCAGCCGCCGAGGCTGCCGTGCCGGAGCCCGATGCCGATGCCGACAAATACCAGCGCATTGCTCAGCGAATCGGCGACCAAATCATAGATGTGGCCGAACCTGGAGGTCTTTCCGGACAGGCGCGCGAGAATCCCGTCGGCCCGGTCCAGAATAAGCGACAGCACGAACAGCCCGCTCGCCACATACAGCCAGGGCGCTTCGCCGATGGTATAGAGGCCCGCCGCGGCCAGGCCGGTCAGCAGCCTGAGGGTGGTCAGGTGATTGGGCGTGATCGGTGTGCGGATGAGCGGCCGGACGCCGGTCTCGACAATGCGGTGAATCCACGTATCGTGGCTGATAACCCGATTCCTTCAAATCATTGAGATCAGGGACAAGTGGCCTGTATCACCTAATTTGTACCACTACGATCTCTTTTCCCGTTTCCTGAGGTGGAGAAAGGGTGCAGGCGATGCGGCCCCATCGGCAAACCCTTTCGACGCCCCCGGGCGGACACCTCCGGTGTCCCCCCTATCATAAATGCGGGGGCCGCGTTCGCGGCCGCCGGGGGACGGGAAAAGTGACCCTTCAGGCGGCGTTGCAAGGCTCCCGGTCGCCTAGGAATACCCATGGGCGCACCCCTTGTGGTGGATTGGCACCACGGCGCGGCGCGCTCTTCGCCGGAAACCTTGCAACGCCGCCCGATGGGTGCAAATTAGATGATATAGGCCACTAAACATATAGAATGGGCGCCGAGACTTAAAGCATCCACGAAATTTCGCCGGATCGATCATGAACGAACCTCTTCTATTGACGCCCGGACCGCTGACCACGTCGAAAACCGTCAAGCAAGCCATGTTGCGCGATTGGGGTTCCCGCGATGGGGATTTTATTCAATTGACGCGCGGCGTTTGCGACGCGCTGACCCGCATCGCCGGCGCCGATCCCGCCTCGGGCCGCTACGCCTGCGTTCCGATCCAGGGCAGCGGCACCTTTGCGGTCGAGGCGGTGGTCGATACCATGGTGCCCCGGGACGGCCGGCTGCTGGTACTGGTCAACGGCGCCTACGGAAGGCGCATCCGGGATATTTGCGCCTACATCAACCGCGACTGCGAGATTTTGGAATGCGCCGAGGATGAGCCGACGCCGGTTGATCGTTTGGCGGACACATTGAACGGCGATGCGTCTATCACCCACGTGGCGGCGTTCCACTGCGAAACCACGTCGGGCATTCTGAACCCCCTGGAAGACATCGCCCGGGTGGTTGCAGGTGCCGGGCGCAAATTGATCGTCGATGCCATGAGCACCTTTGGCGCCATCCCCATCGATGCCGAAGCGCTTGGATTGTCGGCGGTTATCGCATCGGCGAACAAGTGTCTTGAAGGCGTTCCCGGTATGGGGTTCGCGGTGATCGACAGCAACGATTTGGCCGCCGCGGCAGGCAACGCGACCAGTTTGAGCCTTGATCTTCATGACCAGTGGCAAAATTTTGAGAAAACCGGGCAATGGCGGTTTACGCCGCCGACCCATGTGCTGGCGGCGCTGGCCCAGGCGATCCAGGAGCATGGCGAGGAAGGCGGCATCGCTGGCCGTGGCCGCCGCTACGCAGACAATTGCCGAATCTTGCGGGACGGAATGGAGGAAATGGGCTTTGTACCGTTGCTTTCCGATGATTTACAGGCGCCCGTTATCGTCACCTACCACGCGCCCAGCGATGAGAATTATGATTTCGGCGCCTTTTACGACGGGCTGCACGCCAAGGGATTCGCCATCTATCCGGGCAAGATCACCAAGATCGACAGTTTCCGCATCGGGTGTATCGGGCGCATCGATGGCGACGATATCCGACGCGCCCTGGCGGCCATATCGAAAACCCTGGCCGAGCAGAATATCGTCAAGCGGGGGCCCAAGTGACGCTTCATATCCCGAAATTTTGAATTCGCCACCTGTTTGTGATCGGAGCACCATCAGACCGGCGTCGAACTTGGCGCCTGTTTGTGAAGTGGGCGCCGATGGTATAGGCCGCCTGAAATAATTAAGTATACTGTCCCGAAATAGGCCAAGAGGCAGCAAGTGATGCCTACGATATAGCACCCAGGTGTTGTGACTCGTTCAATAGTGTCTGTTTCCTCCAACGGTAGTTTAGAGTTACCATTTTCAGGTGATGGCAGGCCTATCACTTTCACCATTCAAATAATGGGAACAAGGAGCATAATCATGCCGACATTCATGAACTTTATAAATTGGACTGACGCGTCAGCCAAGGACCCCAAAGGGATGAGGCAACGTCAGGCAGGCGCAAAGGAAATGGTGGCAAAATGCGGTGGAACTGTTAAGGGATTATATGTGGTCACCGGTCAATACGATGCGGTATTGATCGCCGAATTTCCGGATGGCGATGCGATGACAAAATTTGTTTTGAGTGCGGGTCAAACGGGACACGTGCGGACAACAACTGTTCGCGCATATACAGAGGATGAAATTGGAAAGATCGTAGATGATATGTAGTGAATTACGGTTAATCTGATAAAGACAAACCCCGTCAGCAATGGCGGGGATTTGTTTTCACCGCCGAGTTTTAGGAAGACGAGACAGTCAAGAATGTCTACTAAACGCTAGGAGCAGCTTCTTTGTACCACTGTAAATGAGGTCCGCTCTTACACCGAAAGCGGACACTGGCTATGAAATCAATCTGGATATTTCGAAGTGGCCTTTCGCGAAGCATGCTGATGATCTGTTCGGGGGGATAGGCGTAGATGGCTGGCCGATAGAAGGAACGTCGATGGTATCGAAAGAGCGACAACAGACCTCCATGTTCAACGCGAACAAGTTCAAGCTCGGGCTGTTTGCTCTGAATTGTTCGTCTGGCCTTGCCATTACGACCGTCCCCGAACGGTGGGATGCCAGTTGGGAGAACAACGTTAAGGCAGCGCGCATCGCGGAGGATGCGGGGTTGGAATTCCTATTGCCAATTGCGCGTTGGCGCGGTTTTGAGGGCGGCGAGGTCACGGCGCAGGAATCAGCTTTCGAAACAATCAGTTGGGCGATCGGCCTGCTTGCCAGTACCAACAAGATCAGCGTGTTCGGCACCGTGCATGTACCAATGGTCCATCCGGTATTTGCCGCTAAACAGATCGTTTTGGCCGACCATGTCGGCAGCGGACGATTTGGCCTCAACGTGGTGTCAGGGTGGAACAAGACGGAGTTCGGAATGTTCGGTGTGGAACTGCGCGAACACGACCGGCGTTACGACTACACGGCCGAATGGGTTGACATCGTCACCCGGATCTGGTCCGCCGATAAGCCATTCGACTATGAGGGTGAATTCTTTTGCCTCGAAGGTGTGACCGGTTTCCCTAAGCCGCTCTTTGGCGACCGACCGTTGCTGTTGAGCGCCGGTTCGTCGCCGACGGGAAGCGAATTTGCAGCGCGCTACGCCGACTGCCTGTTCATGATTGTCGTTGACGAAAGCACGCTTGCCGATGAAATCGCGGTGCTGCGCACCAAGGCGAATACCTTCGGCAAAGAGGTCGGCGTTTATTCGAGCGGCCATATCGTTTGCCGACCAACCCAAAATGAGGCCGAAGAGTACTACGAGTACTATGCTGTCGAGAGGGCGGACCACAAAAGCGTCGACAGCTTGATGAAAGGCCGGCTGGCCGGCAAAGCGCTCTCCGCCCGCGAGGCCAACGAAAACCGCCGCCGGCTAGCCAGCGGCTTCAGCACTTTCCCGGTTGTCGGCGATCCTGATTTGGTTGCCGGCAAGCTAATGGAGCTCAATCAGGCCGGCCTCGACGGCATGGCATTTGGCTTGGTCAATTATATCGACGAGTTGCCCCTCATTGCCGCTGAAGTGCTACCGCGCATGGAACGTCTGGGCCTCCGCCAGGCTTCTGCTTGACCCGAGTTGTTGGATGACCGATTGAGATGGCAGCTAAAAGATGCTATGAGGCTGAAGGATGCGGCCTCATGCTCCTTCTCCCTTTTAACGGTGATCTGAAGGAGCGATCCGATGATGGTAAATTCTGCAGCGACTTCCAACGAACAGTCTATTTGTGCGGCGCTCGAGCTGAGCA
>JAYGEH010000254.1:0-3625 GCA_046582475.1 Rhodospirillales bacterium | reverse complement strand
GATGAAGCCGCACATGCGATTATCGATCTGCTCGAACAGGTTGGTGGCGACCGGGTACAAGGTATTGTCCAGGTCGAACACCCAATAGGGATAATCTTTTAGGCGTGCTTCGGTCATCGGTGGAATGCCATTTCCCATTCTTGATATTTCCGCGTCTCTATATTTCCATTCAGTAGTCTGGTTAAATGCCTCCTGCAATCCCATTTAGTGCTTTGATGCCGTTCGAATCCGTTTGAGGATCAAAACCCATGCCAGAGGACGTACCGGAACGGGACCAGTCGCTGGAGCAGAATATGATCGCGGCGCTGATCGAATCCCGGGCCCGCTACAAGGATTTTGTCGAAACCTCCAGCGATTTCGCCTGGGAAACCGGGCCCAGGGGAGAGCTAATATTTTTGTCGCCGACGGGCGCCTTGGATTTTACACCCGGCCAGTTGATCGGCCGCCCGCCGGAACAGATTTTCGAGCTTCCGGACGGCATGCCCTCACCCTTCAAAAGCACCGAGCCGGTGCGGAGAATGAGCATACGCATGCGCCGTGTCGATGGCGAAATGGCTGACCTGATTGTCTCCATCAAGCCTGTGTTCGGAGCGGCGGGGGAATGGTGCGGCGCCCGCGGTGTCTGCCGCGACGTGACCGAACAGAGGCGCGACCGCCTGGCTTTGGCCGAGGCCGAGGACCGGGAACGATTGCTCGATGCGTTGATGGCAATCATGCGCGACGAGGTGGAACCGGCGCGCGCCATCGAAAAAATCACCAGCCATGTCTAGGCGCTGGACATCATCGACGGCTGTAATATTTATGGACGGGATGAATTCTCCGGCGCCGGTGATACTTTCAAGCTAATTTCCGGGTCCGGCGATGACGCCATGACCGTGGCCGAATCCGATGTCTTGGCGGCGATCGGATCATCCGAGGGTATTACGGAAGTAGCGGCCAAATCGGGACCGCCGGCGCTGCTGGTCTCCACCGGGTATCAGCGACGGATCAATGGCGCCGCCCTGATCTGGCGGGTTGGCGGCGAATGGCGGGACGAGGATAAGAGGCGCGTGGCGGCGCTGGCCTCGCCCTTGGGAATCGCCATCGAACGGTTGCTGCACCATGAACGAATTTTGACATTGTCCAGAACCGACGAGCTGACCGGATTGATGAACCGGCGCGCCTTTATGCAGGAGGAGCTGCCGCGCGGCTCGTTCGCTTGCAGCATGACCAGCGGTGCGCCGCGCTGTTGTTCCTGGATCTGGACAATTTCAAGCGGGTCAACGACGTGCATGGCCATGGCGAAGGGGATCGCGTCCTGATCCAAGTGGCGCGCTTCCTGGATGAGCATTCACGGCCCAGCGATCTGGTTGCCCGCCTCGGCGGCGACGAATTCGCCATGTGGTTTGACGGCATGGACCGCGCCGGCGCAACCGACCGCGCCGGGCGCATGCTTGAGGACAGCGCCAAATTCAAGGACTACTCCGGCGATGCCTCCCACCCGCTCGGCGTTTCCATCGGCATCGCCATATACGATCCCGGCAGCGGCGAAACTATCGAGGAAATTGTCGCCCGCGCCGATGCGGCCATGTACGAGGTCAAGCGCCAAGGCAAAGGCGGGCAGTACTTAAGCGAAGCGCCGGCGGGGTAGAGTTTATCCGGGCTCGATCCCGGGCTCAATCAGAGTGCCGGCGCCATGTTCGGTAAACAGTTCCAGCAATATGGCGTGCGGCACCCGCCCATCGATGATCACGGCGCCGCCGACGCCGCCTTCGATGGCGTTCAGGCAGGTTTCCACCTTGGGGATCATGCCGCCCTCTATGACGCCGCCCTCGATCAGCTTCTTCGCTTCAGCGGCGGTCAATTTCGGGGCCAGTTCGCCGTCGCCGTCCAGGACTCCGGCGACGTCGGTCAGCAGCAATAACCGTTCCGCGCCCATGGCTTCGGCGATGGCGCCGGCGGCGGTGTCGGCGTTGATATTGAAGGTTTCGCCCTGGGGCCCGGTGCCGATCGGCGCCACCACGGGAATTACGTCGGTCTTTTGAAACATATCAAGGACGTGGGTGTTGATCTTTTGCGGCTCGCCGACAAATCCAAGATCGAGTATTTTTTCGATATTCGATTCCGGATCGCGCTTGGTGCGCCGGAGCTTGACCGCCTCGATCAAGCCCCCGTCCTTGCCCGACAGCCCGACCGCAAAGCCGCCCGCCTGATTGATCGCCGAGGCGATCTCCTTATTTATGGTGCCCGCCAGCACCATTTCCACAACCTCGACCGTGGCCGCGTCGGTGACGCGCAATCCGTCGATGAAGGAGGATTGGATTTTCAGCCGGTCGAGCATTTCGCCGATCTGCGGGCCGCCCCCATGCACCACGATCGGATGAATGCCCACATGCTTCAACAAGACAATATCGTTGGCGAAATTGCGCGCAAGCTGATCATCGTCCATGGCGTGCCCGCCAAATTTGACGACAATTGTCTGGCCCGCATGGCGGCGCATATAGGGCAGCGCCTCGGACAAAATTTTGGCCTGGGTCCAGGGCCCAGACGCAACGGTTGTGGTGTCTTCATTCATGGCGCGGGACTTTAACTGAACTTTTATTCCAGCGCCAGCAATGCCAATTCGGCGCGCAGCTCGGCGATGCCGGTGCCCTTGACGGCGCTGGTGGCGCAAATTTCGGGGTGCGCGGCGGTATGCTTGGCAAGCTCGGCTTGAATTTTGCCGATCAGCCGGGCGCGCGGTCCATCCTTCATCTTGTCTGATTTGGTCAGGACGATCTGGTAGACCACCGCTGCCGCGTCCATCAGCTTCATGGCCGCCCGGTCGCTGTCCTTAAGCCCGTGGCGCGCATCGATGAGCAGGCACACCCGGCGCAACGGCCGCCGGCCTTTTAAATAGCGCTCGATCAAATCGGTCCAGTTGGCGATCGAGGATTTGGAGGCGCGCGCATAACCGTAGCCGGGCAGATCGGCAATCATCAGCTTGCCGCCAAGCTCGAAAAAATTGACCTCGCGGGTCCGCCCCGGCGTGTTGGAGGTGCGCGCCAATGCCTTGCGCCCGGTGAGGGCGTTGATCAGACTCGATTTACCCACGTTCGAGCGCCCGGCAAAGGCAACCTCGGCTAGATCGGTGGACGGCAATTGGTCTTCGCGCGCCGCGCCCATGACAAAATCGCAGGCGCCGGCGAACAGAATGCGCCCCGCCTCGATCATCGCTTCGGAATCTGGGTCTCCATCGTCAGCCATCGGTCGCGCCCCAAATTCAGCGCCAACTGGGTTATTCGCCCGGCGCCCGGCTTTTGGCCGAGGCCTTGGTTTTGCCCTTGGTTTTGGCCGGCGCCTTGGGTTTGGCCCGACCGCCACCGATGGGCACTCCGGCGCGGCGCATAATGACATATTGCTGGGCCACCGATAAGAGGTTGTTCCAGGCCCAATAGATCACCAGACCGGACGGGAAGCGCGCCAGCATGATGGTGAAGATGAACGGTAGGAACATGAAAATCTTGGCCTGGGTCGGATCGGGAGGCGGCGGATTAAGCTTTTGCTGGGCATACATGGTCACGCCCATGATGATCGGCCAGACGCCAATATCGATGAATTCCAGATATTCCGGCATGTCCCAGGTGAAGAAACCAAAGCCGGTCAG
>JAYGEH010000172.1:0-32004 GCA_046582475.1 Rhodospirillales bacterium | reverse complement strand
GCCGTCGCGCTGGCGGCCTGGCCGGGTCCAGGTGGTCATTTCGCCGGCGCCCAAGATGCCAATGGCGGTATCGATCCGGCCCTCCTCAAGAAGGCGGAGGGTGGCAGCAAAACTGCCCAGAAGCTACTTGGGATGAAATATGCCAGCGGCAAAAAGGTCGCTAAGGACCTGGATAATGCCGACGCATGGTTCCGGCGCTATGCCGGCGACGATGGCGAAAAATCCAGAGAGGTCGGCCAGATATAATTTATATTCGGCAAAGATTATGCACGCATGAGGAAATGGTATGTGCGGGCGATCGAACTTAATTATATGCGCGCCTATGCAGACCTGGGCCAGATTTATTTATCCGGCCGTGGTGTCAGGCGAAATTATGCCAAGGCCTCTTCGCTTCTGCAAACGGCGCTGGAGGCCGGCGTATTGGGCGCGCACGGACCCATCGGCGAGATGTATTTTCGTGGAAATGGGCGGCCCCGCAGCTATGCCAAGGCACTTGAGCATTTCCTACTTGATCCCGCTCCGAATATTTATACAACGGAACTGGCCTACATGTACCGTCACGGCTTAGGAATCGGGCGCGATCCCGAAGGCGCGGTAAAATGGTACCGGACCGCCCTGATCAAGGGGCGCAACTACGCCACGTACGAGATAGGCACCATGTATTGGAACGGCGAGGTCGCCGAACCGGACTCCCGTGCTAAGGCCCTCGCCTGGTTCCTGCTCGGCGCCGGCTATGGCGGTAGCAAATCAGCGCGCATGGTTGAACGGCTGAAATCGGAATTAAACCGGGTGTTGGCGAGGAAAGCGGTGGTCCATGCCAAAACCATATCTGGCGAAATTATCTGGGATATGGCGATTTTTGGATACCTGAATAAGGCACCGGGCGGGTTCAGTGAATAGGCGGTAATCCCAGACACAACCTGGCTAAATCCTTGAGGACCGGCGGCGTGTCCGACATTTCTATTGGTCTATCGGGTTGGCGAGCCGGAAGTATCTTCCGGCACCATGGGTAATTTTGATACCAACCTTGAATATCAAACCCCGATCAGACCGGCTAGTCCCTGCCTAATACCACACAACCGCCCGAGAAGTTCCGTTTGCAATAGTCGGAGTTCCTCGAGTTTGTCCGGATCCTGTTCGTTTCGAAATTGCTCGGAAAGGTTTTCCAGTTCCTCTAGCATGGCCGGCGCTTGGCGATGTTGACAAAAATCAAGGCACCCGGTCCGGTTCCGGGCGATAGAGGCGGTTTGACCATGGCCCGATAGCCCGGCTAGAAATAACGGTCGGGACCCGCATTCAAATATGACCCATCAAGGACCGAAACCCATGCAAGCTGTAGACATCAAACCCCAACATTTCGATTGGAGCGTCCGAGACCGCGTCGCCACCATCACCCTCAACCGGCCGGAGCGGAAAAACCCGCTGACCCTCGATAGCTATGCCGAATTGCGGGACACTTTCCGCCAATTGGTCACCGTAGACGACATTAAGGCGGTGGTGATTACCGGATCGGGTGAGAATTTCTGCTCGGGCGGCGATGTGCATGACATTATCGGCCCGCTGGTGGCCATGGACATGGACGGGCTTTTGCAGTTCACGCGCATGACCGGCGACTTCATCAAGGCCATGCGTGATGCACCGCAGCCCATTATTTCCGCCATCGACGGCATCTGCGCCGGCGCCGGCGCCTGCGTCGCCATGGCATCGGACCTGCGCTACGGCACCGAACGCTCCAAGGTGGCGTTTTTGTTCGTGCGGGTCGGGCTGGCCGGCTGCGATATGGGCGCCTGCGCCATGCTGCCGCGCATTATCGGCCAGGGACGGGCGGCCGAGCTGTTGTATACGGGTCGCTCCCTCGGCGGCGCGGAAGCCGAACGCTGGGGCTTCTATAACCGCCTGATCGAGCCCGGCGAATTGCTGGCCGAGGCCCAGAGCCAAGCAGCGCGGCTGGCCGGCGGTCCCACCTTCGCCCACGCCATGACCAAAATGATGATGAACAAGGAATGGGACATGGGCGTGGCTGAGTTTTTAGAGGCCGAAGCCCAGGCCCAGGCCATCTGCATGCAAACCAAGGATTTCCAGCGCGCCTATAATGCCTTCGTGGCCAAGGAAAAGCCGGTCTTCGAAGGCAATTGACATAGCGCCTCAGGCGCGGCGTAATATGGGCGACGAGCATCGATCGAGGCAAGGTACGGATAGGGAACCTGGTCATGGCGGTATCAGGCGGCGCTGAGGACAAACGCAGACATCCCAGGCACGCGGTAACGAAAAAGATTACCGCCCGCACCGGCGGCGCGTCGGAAGACGAAATCGACGCCCTGTTGCGCGACGTTTCCGCCGGCGGCGCCGCGATCTCCGGCGCTTTCAATCTGAACGACGATGATCCGATCGAGTTGGAAATCGAGGATGTGGGCGTCTTTGGCGCCGAGGTGACGCGTTCGTTCGATGACGGCATCGGCGTCCGTTTTGTCGATATCGACGAGATCGAGGAAGAACAACTCCTGTCCGACCTGTCCGACCTGGACGCACAAATCCGTACCGATGAAATTTGAATTCTCTGGCCGCCGGCCAGGCTAATCCTTGCGGCAACAAAAGGAATAGGGCATGCGCTTTGCCTGCGACACCGGAGGCACTTTTACCGACCTGATCGTCGAAGACGATGATGGTGGTTTGATGCTTTATAAAGCCCCGACCACCCCCGACGATCCGGTGCTGGGCGTCTTGGATGCCCTCGCCCTCGCCGCCCGGGACCAGGATATGGCACTTGCCGAATTCTTGGGATCGGGTGAGATGCTGATCCACGGCACCACCCATGCCATCAACGCCATCATCACCGGCAACACCGCCAAAACCGCGTTCCTGACCACCAAGGGTCATCCCGATATTCTGGTGCTCCGCGAAGGCGGCCGCATCGAGCCGTTCAATTTCCGGGTTCCCTACCCCGAGCCCTATGTGCCGCGCGCCCTCACATTCGAAGTACCGGAACGCATGGACGGGGAAGGCAAAGTCGTTTTGGCCCTGGACGAAGCGGCGGTGATGCGCATCATCAGCGAGCTGGCAGAGCAAAAGATCGAAGCGGTGGCGGTCTGCCTGCTCTGGTCGATCGCCAATCCGGCCCACGAGACCCGCCTCGGAGAATTGCTGGCCGAATATCTGCCTGGCGTTCCGGTTTCGCTCTCCCACATTTTAAACCCGGCGCTCCGGGAATACCGGCGGGCCTCGGCGGCGGCTATCGACGCATCCTTGAAGCCGCTTATGGGACGGTACCTCGGCAGTTTGACCGAACGGCTAACGGCGGCCGGGTTCTCCGGGCGTACCTTGGTGCTCACCTCCCAAGGCGGCATGATCGACGCGGCGGAGCTTGCCGGCCAGCCGATCCACGCCATCAATTCCGGGCCGTCTATGGGGCCCATCGCCGGGCGCCATTATGCCCGCTCCGAATGTCCCGAACCGAACGCCATCGTCGCCGATACCGGCGGCACCACCTACGATGTCTCGCTGGTGCGGCGCGGGCGAATCCCGAAAACCCGGGAGACCTGGATCGGCCAGCCTTTTCGCGGCCACATGACCGGTTTTCCGTCCATCGATATCAAGTCGGTGGGCGCCGGCGGCGGTTCCATCGCGCGTGTCGATGACGGCGGCGTATTATCGGTGGGCCCCGATAGCGCCGGCGCGGTGCCGGGACCGGTTTGTTATGGCTCCGGCGGCACCGAAACGACGCTCACCGATGCCTGTCTGGTGCTCGGCTATCTGGATCCCGATTATTTCCTGGGCGGCGCCCTGGCCTTGGATACCGGCGCCGCCGAGACGGTCCTCGCCGCCACTATTGCCGGGCCCTTGGGTCTGGAGTTTCTTCAGGCGGCGGCGGCGGTGGTCGAGGTGGCGACCGAAAACATGGTCCAGGCGATCACCGAGATCACCGTCAATCAGGGCATCGATCCGGCCGATGCGGTGTTGATCGGCGGCGGCGGCGCGGCCGGGTTGAACTCGGTCTTTATCGCCCGCCGGCTCGGCTGCCCGCGGGTTCTGATCCCGGAAACCGGGGCCGGCCTGAGCGCCTACGGCGCTCTCATCTCCGATCTGACCAACGAGTTCCGGTCGATCTATTTCACCACCTCCGAGGAATGGGACGAAGCCGGCGTCAACCGGGTGCTGGCGGCCTTGGCAGCCAAATGCCAGGTCTTCATCGATGGCCCGGGTGCCGGCGCCGAGGAACACCGGATCGAGTTTGGCGTCGAAGCCCGCTATGCCAGCCAGGTCTGGGAAATCGATGTGCCGCTGGCGGCGGGTCGCTTCGATGGTGGCGCCGATCTGCAGAAAGTGATCGAAGATTTCCACGCCGCCCACGAGGAAATCTTTGCCATCAACGATCCCGATTCCGTCGTCGAGTTCGTCGGCTGGACCGCTTCGGTCGCCTGCCGCCTCAGGAGCGGTTTGGCGGGCGGTTCCGGCGGCAGACTGACATTGCGCGGCGGCGCCGAGCCCACCGGCAGCCGCACCATATTTTTCGAAGGTTCCGGGATCGTGGATACGCCGATCCATGCACCAGGGCGGCTGACGCCCGGCCAGGAAATTTCCGGCCCGGCGATCATCGAAACCCCGTTCACCACCATTGTCATTGACCCCCGAGCCCGCTTCCATCTGACCGAAGCCGGCAGTATCAATATCACGCCTTAGGAACACGTCCATGGATGCCAACTCCGATACCGAGCTAGACGGCGCCAAACTGGCAATTCTTTCCAATCGCCTCGGCGGTATTTGCCGCAAGATGGGCAATACCTTGCTGCGCACCGGGCGCTCCGGCGTCCTCAACCGGGCCAAGGATTTTTCCTGCTGTATCGTCACAAGGGACTGCGAATTGCTGACCGCCGAGGAAAGCCTGCCCATTCATGTTCTGTCCGGGCCCGATCTGATGGCCCGCTCCATGCACGAATTTCACCCGGTCTTAAATAAAGGCGACGTGTTCCTGCACAATTCGCCCTATCACGGGGATTCCCACCCGGCCGATCATACCCTTCTGATGCCGGTGATCGACGATGCCGGCGAACATCATTTTACCCTTTTGGCCAAGGCCCATCAGGCCGATATCGGCAATTCGATCCCGACCACCTATCACGGCACGGCGCGCGATGTGTACGAGGAAGGCGCGCTGATATTTCCCGCCGTCAAAGTGGCCGATAAATACCAGGTCATCGACGACATTATCCGCATGTGCCGCATGCGAATCCGCGTGCCCGACCAATGGTACGGCGATTTCCTGGCCATGCTGGGCGCCGCCTATATCGGTGAGCGCGAGATGTTGGCCCTTGGCGACGAGGTTGGCTGGCGTACCCTGCACGGCTTCACCGGTCAGTGGTTCGACTATTCCGAAAAGCGCATGATCCAGGCGATTAAATCCATGCCCGGCGGCAGCGCCATTGCCCAATCCACCCACGACGCCATCCCGGGCACGCCATCCGAAGGCATCACCATCACCTCCAAAGTCACCATCGATACCGAGAACGCCATGATCGAAGTGGACCTCACCGACAATTCCGAAGCGCTGGCCTGCGGCCTCAATGTGTCGGAGGCCTGCACCCGCACTTCGGCGATGATCGGCATTTTCAATTCGGTGGATAATTCGGTGCCCAAAAACGCCGGCGCCTTCCGCCGGGTGACGCTGTACTTGAAGGACAACGGCGTCGTCGGCATCCCGCACCATCCCATTAGCTGCTCCGCCTCGACCACCAACCTGGCCGACCGGGTGCAGAATTCCACCATGCGCGCCATGGCCGAAATCGGCGACGGGCTCGGCATGGGCGAGATCGGCTGCTTTTGTCCGCCGTCCACATCGGTGGTCTCCGGGACCGATCCAAGGAACGGCAAGCCTTACGTGAACCAGTTGTTTCTGGGCCACACCGCCGGCGCCGGCGCGCCCCACGAGGATGCATGGATGACCATGCTGCACGCCGGCAACGGCGGCATGTGCTATATCGATTCAGTGGAGTTGGACGAGATTTATACGCCGATCCGCGTCACCACCCGCCGCCTGATTCCCGATTCCGAAGGCGCCGGACGGTTTCGCGGCGCCCCCGGTATCGAGGTCGAGTTGGGCCCCGTCGATTGCCGCATGGAAGCCGGCTTCGTCGCCGACGGAAATATCCATTTTCCCCTGGGCGCCCGCGCCGGCGGCCCGGCGGCCCGTTCCGACCAGTTCCGGCGGAAGCTGGACGGCACGCTGGAGCGCCTCGAACAATGCTCGCAAATCTGGATCGAGGACGGCGAGACCCTGGTGTCCATCGCCTGCGGCGGCGGCGGCTACGGCGATCCCAAAACCCGCGATCCGGAACGGGTATTGCGGGATGTAGCTGAAGGCCTGGTCAGCCGCGAGCGGGCGGCGGAAATCTATGGGGTGGTCATCACCGAGGAAATGGAGATCGATGGGCCGGCCACCAAAACCGAGCGCGCCGAATAATCGAATTTGCTGAAAACATATAGCTGAGGAGGAATTTCAAAATGCGTCTCACAGATAAAATTGCCATCGTCACCGGCTCGTCCCTCGGCATCGGCGCCGCCATCGCCAAGCGCTACGCCGCCGAAGGCGCCACGGTCGCCGTCAATTTCCTGAAAAGCCCGGACAAAGCCGAAGAAGTGGTCCAGGAAATCACCGATGCCGGCGGCACCGCCAAATCCTACAAGGCGGATGTATCCAAGGTCGCCGAGATCGAAACATTCGCGAAAACGGTGATCGATGAATTCGGGCGGGTCGATATCCTGGTCAACAATGCCGGCGTATTCCGCACCGTGCCGGTCCTGGAAACCACCGAAGAGATTTGGGACGAGCAGCTGGACCTCAACCTCAAGGGATATTTTTTTTTCGTGAAGGCGCTGGTGCCCCATTGGGGCGAGATCGGCGGCGGCAAGGTGGTCAATATATCCTCCATCGCCGGCACCGGCGCCTTTCCCAACTGCCCCGGCTATTGCGCCTCCAAGGGCGGCGTCGTCAATTTGACCCGCGCCCTGGCGGCGGAATTGGGCAAGGACAATATCAACGTCAATTCCATCGCGCCCGGCAACGTGGCGACGCCGCTTAACGCCCATGTGCGTGGGCCCGGCAACGACGACTATATCGAAATGATGAAAACCTTCACCCCCACCGGCATCGCCTTCATGGATCCCGAGGACATGACCGGGACCGCCGTGTTCCTGGCCTCCGAAGACGCCAAGATGATCCACGGCGAAACCATTATCGTCGATGCCGGCTGGTCGGTCTGGTAGAGGCCAAAGGAGTTTGGGGCGCCCGCCCAATGGTCGGCAAGGATGCACAGCGGGTCCTGGTGACCGCCGGCGCGGCGGGCATCGGCCTTGCCGTGGCGGAGCGGTTCTTGGGCGCCGGCGCGCAGGTCATGATATGCGACATCGACAAGGGCGCCTTGGCTGGGTTGCCGCCGGAACTTACGGGCGTGATTTGCGATGTTGCCGAGGCCGGTCAGGTGGCGCGCCTGTTCGAACGGGTAGCGGACGAAATGGGCGGGCTCGACGTGCTGGTCAACAATGCCGGCATCGGCGGCGGTGCGGCGGCGATCGAGGATATTACCGACGAGGCGTGGCAGCGCACCCTGGATGTCAATTTGAGCGGCATGTTCTATTGTCTGCGCGCCGCGGTGCCGGCAATGAAGGCGCAAGGCTCCGGTGCCGTGATCAATATCTCGACCGCCTCGGTGCGCACCGGGCTTCCCGGCCGCATGCCTTATGTGGCGTCGAAAGAGGGGGTCATGGGCCTGACCCTAAACGCGGCGCGCGAACTGGGGCCGAATAATATCCGCTGCAATGCCATCCTGCCGGGCCTGATCGATAATGCACGCGGCCGGGATCTGGTGGCGGAGCGGGCCAAAACCCGGGGCATCAGCGAAGCCGAAGCCGAGCAGGATTACCTCAATTACGTTTCCATGCGCTGCTGGATTGATCCCGCCGAGGTGGGCGATCTGGCGGTGTTTCTGGCATCCGATCAGGCCCGCCATATCAGCGGCCAGTTCATCGCCGTCGACGGCCACATGGAATGGGAAAGCTAGCGCCGGCTATTCGGCGGCGATGAAGCGCGCCTCGTCATAGGCCCGGTCGCCGATATCGCCGTCGGGAAAGAAATCGCGCTGGGTTACCCATTCCCGCGATTCTTCATACATTTTCTGGGAATAGGGCTCGAAGACGATACGCTCGCCGGGACCGAAATAGCGCAAATCCATCATGTCGTGGAAGCGCTCCGGAAACTCCTCTTTATAGTAATGCACATATTGCTCCGGCCTGAGGTCGATATCGAACTGGGCCTTCTTCAGCGCAGCATAATATTTGGCCACCGTATCGGCGTCGATATCACCGGTGATCATGCCGGCCATCATGAATGTGGTTTCGGCGATCTTTTTGAAACCCAGTTGGGCGAGGAAATAGTAGGTGCCCGAAAACAGGCTGGCGGCCGGCACTTCGCCGTCGATCAGTTTTTCCATGCGCGCCCAGAGCAATCCATCGTTGAACGACAGGTGGATGTCTTCTGGCTTGAGAAACCGTTCCAGGGCCTGGATCGTCGAATAGTGGCTGCCCGATTGATGACCAACGGAAATGGGAACCCCGGCCAGGTCGTCGGGCGTGTTGATGCCCGAATCCGGATGCACGAAGATACCGCAGGGCGACACCGAATAGGCGCCGGTATAAATCTGGCCATGGCCGGCCGAGGCGGCGATATTCACCGTCCAATGGCAGGCCGAGCTGACATCGCTTTTGCGGCCGTCCTCGAAGGTCTGGTAGGCGCCGCGCTTGTCACCGATATGGTGCGCCTGGGCATCTTTCTTGGTGGCCTGATCCATAAACTCGTAATCCAGGCCCTCTTCTTCGAAGTAGCCTTTTTCCCGGGCCACCCATTCGTGCAGCCGAAAATGCGGCTCGATCAAAAATTTAGACATTCTCTCCTCCATATTCGCCATTTGGGGAATCTGATTTCAGACTTGCCACACCTATATCAATTTTGGTGTTATATATGAAATTGATTATCATTATACAGGTGATCCATTTGATGCATATCTCTTCCCTGGACCTGAATTTGATGACCGTGTTCGATGCCTTGATGGTCAACCGCAATGTTACCAAGGCGGGCAAGGACATTGGCCGCAGCCAACCGGCGGTCAGCCACGCGCTGGCAAGGCTGCGGGCCCTCTTGGGAGACCAGTTGTTTGTCAAAACCAGCGACGGCATGGTGCCGACACCACGCGCCCTCAGACTGCACCGCCAAGTCCGTCAGGCACTGAGTAATATCGAGACCGCGATCAACGACGAAGAGGCGTTCGAGCCGGCCTCGGCCAAGCGCACCTTCATCATCGCCATGGTAGAGCATGCGGCCTTTGTTCTGATGCCGCGCCTCATCAACCGGTTGTCGGTGGACGCACCCGGCATCGATCTCAATGTGGTCGCCGTCACCGAGGTTCCGGGGGTCGAGCAAATCGATAGCGGGCAATGCGAGATGGCCATCGCGCTGCAGTCCCCAAATCTGCCCGGTCATATTTCCAGCCAGCTGGTCTACCGCGAGAAGTTCGTCTGCGTGATGCGGGCCGACCACCCGGTTTTGCAAACGCCTTTTACGCTGAACGACTATTTGGCCTATCCGCACAGCGCCGTACGTACCAGCGGAAACGCCGTGAGCCTGGTCGATCTGGCCCTGGCGGACCTTGGGCTGGAGCGCCGGGTCGCGGTCGGCATATCGCACGTCCTGTTGACCAACCTATTGCTGCCAGGCTCTGATCTGATCGCCAGTCTGCCGCAGCGCAACGCCGCCTATTTTGCTTCCGAACGGGGCTTGGCGGTACGCGAACTGCCGTTCGAAGTTCCGGAATTCGAAACCCATATGGCTTGGCATCAACGCTATGAAGACGATCCAAGCCATTCCTGGATGCGTGGCCTGATCAGCCAAGTGGCGGCGCTGGTGTAGCCGGAGGCGGGTTTCTTGGCCGCAGCCGTTTTCGGCGATGAAAATATTATAGGCGTCCCAAATGTCGGCGCAGGGCGTTCCCGGCTTCGGCAAATCAAGGGCAAAGCGCAGCGGAAAGGCACGCCGGCATTGCGCCAGGCCTTGATTTCCCTCTTGCTGACCGCACCCGCGTTCATGATTTCCCCGATTGTCCGGCTGCTTCTAAAAGCGTTGGTATGAGGCAAATTTACAAAGTAATCTTCGCCCATTCCATTGTACCTGCAAACTGACACGGCGAATTCCGGGGAGGAAATCTGAATATGGAAGAACATATCGAATTTGAATCCGATGGGCTGACGCTGGACGGTATCCTGCACGTTCCGGACGACTATAAAGCCGGCGAAAAGCGCACCGCGATGCTGGTCCTGCATGGCTTCGGCGGTTCGAAAAACGGCGGCGGCGCCAAGACCCAGGCCGAGTTGCTGGCCAAATGGGGTTATGTGGCGCTGCGCTTTGATTTCCGGGGCTGCGGCGATTCGGAAGGCCGGCGCGGCTATATCCGCTGTTTCGATCAGGTCGCCGACACCCGCAACGCACTCTCCTGGCTGGCCAAGCGCGACGAGGTGAACCCGGACCGCATCGGCAGCGGCGGCGGCAGTTTCGGCGCCGCCGTCACGGTCTATACCGCCGGCATCGACAAGCGCGTCGCCGCCGCCATATCGATCGGCGGCTGGGGCGACGGCGAACGCAAGTTTCGCGGCCAGCACCCGGGCCCGGAAAAGTGGAAGAAATTCACCGACATGCTGGAAGTGGGCAAAAAGCACCGCCAGGAAACCGGCGAGGAGTTGATGGTGCCGCGCTGGGACATCGTGCCGATCCCCGAGCATTTGCGCAAAAACGTCAATCCGGACGCCAATATGGAGTTCCCGGCAGAAACCGCGCAAAGCATGTTCGATTTCAAGGCCGATGAGGTGGTCGGCAATATCGCGCCGCGCCCGCTGCTGCTCCTGCATTCGGCTTCCGATTCGGTAACCCCCACGGAACAATCGGTGGAAATGTTCAAGCGCGCCGGCAAGCCGACCGAATTGATCCTGATGGCCGATATCGATCATTTCCCGTTTTCCGATGAAGGCAGCCGGGTGGTGGAGATTCTGAAGGGCTGGCTGGACAAATATTTTCCGGCGACGATTGCCTAAAATAATGAGCCAAAAGCGGGCCATCTATTCCAAAGACGCACTCCTCGGCCTCGCCAGGGACATCTTTGCCGCCGCCGGCGTCGAAGCGTCGCATGCCGAATTATGGGCCGACGTCTTGTTGTGGGCCAATCTGCGCGGCGTCGATTCCCACGGCGTACTCAGGATCCCGGAATATATCGCCCATATGGACGACGGCAAACTTAACGTCGCCGCGGAGCTGAAGATCGAGCGCCAGGCGGGCGCCGCGGTCACCATCGATGCCGATCAGGCGCCCGGCCCGATTGCCATGGCGGCGGCCATGGACGAAGCCATGGCCCGCGCCCGCGACGTTCAGGTGGGCTGGTGCGTGGTGCGCAACACAACCCACGCCGGCGCCATCGGCTATTTCGCCTTGCAGGCGGCGCGGGCCGGGTTTGCCGGCCTGGTGATGACTTCGTCGCGCCCGCTGATGGCCTATCCCGGCGCCCGCATCGCGGCGGCTTCCACCAACCCCATTGCCATCGCGGTGCCCGGCGGCGCGCACCCGCCGTTGTTTCTGGATATGTCCACATCCGCATCGGGCATGGGCAAGATATCCCAGGCCAAGGATGCCGGCACATCGATACCCGAAGGCTGGGCCGTAGACGCCAACGGCCAGACCACCACCGATCCCCACCAGGTCGCCATGCTGTCACCGGCGAGCGGGCCTAAGGGCGCCGGGCTGTCGCTGATGATCGAATGCCTGACCAGCCTGTTCGCCTTCTATCCGCTGATCGAATACGCCTTGGAGACCGGCGCGCCGCGCTTTGGGCGGCCGATGAATGGCCTTGCCATCGCCGTCGATGTTGCGGCGTTCGGCGATCTCGCCACATTCCGCACCCTCGCCGATGGGCTGGCCCATCAAATCGGCAACCTGCCAACGGTGGACGGCGCCGATCAGGTTTACGCGCCGGGCGAGCGCGGCGACGCGGTCCTGGCGAAACGGGAAATCGAAGGCATTCCGTTGCCGGCGGGAACCATCAAGCGGCTGGAATCGATCGCCGGGCGCTTTGGTATCCCGATGCCGGCGGCAGACTGAAGAAAGGGACAAGCCGTGACCAAGGTTCTGCTCGTCGATCACGAGTTTGAAAAATATCAAGGCTTCCTGGAACCCAGGTTCCCCGAGGTGGATTTTACCTTTGCCGAAAACGGCGACGGGGTGAAGCCGCTGCTGGCTGGACCCGAGGTCCTGATCTCCTTTGCCCGCTGGCTGACCCCAGAGATGGCCGCCGGCATGGGGGAGCTTAAATGGCTGCAATGCATGATTGCCGGCACCGAGCATCTGAAGCAACCGCTGGCCGGGCGCCCGGATGTGCTTTTGACCAACGGGCGCGGCATCCACGGCCCGCAGATGGCCGAGATGACCCTGTTTCATATGCTGGCCCTCTACCGCCAGGTGCGGCGTCTGGCCAAAAACCAGGCGGGCCATGTGTATGAGCGCTTCCTGCCCAAGGTCCTGGACACCCGCAAGGTGGCGATTCTCGGCCTCGGCGCCATCGCCGAACATATGGCCAGAGTGTTCTCATCGCTCGGCATGACCGTCTATGGCATATCCCGGACGATGCGCGCCGTCGAAGGCATCGACAAAGTCTTTAGCCGGGACAACATAGCCGAAGCGGTCGCCGATGTGGATTTCCTGGTGGTCTTGCTGCCCTACGGCCCCGATACCGATAAGATCGTCGGCCGCGATACCTTCGCCGCCATGAAGCCCAGCGCTTGCCTGATCAACGTGGCGCGCGGCGGCGTTGTCGACGAGGCGGCGCTGGTCGAGGCCCTGCAAAGCGGCGCCATCGCCGGCGCCGGGCTGGATGTCTATGAAGTGGATCCGCTGCCCAGCGCGAGCCCCCTATGGGACATGGAAAACGTCTTCATGACGCCCTTCATCGGCGGGCGCAGCGATCTCTACGCGGAGCGCATCCTGACCGTGATCGAGCCCAATTTACGGGCTTTTCTGGATGGCGGGCTGGACAAGATGATCAATATTGTCGATAGAACAGAGACTGGGGAATCCTAAGGAGCGAACCATGGCAGAAATGTCCGAACGCCTGAACAAGCCGATCTCTACCGAAGAGCTGGAGCGCCGCTGGATGGTCATCCGCGCCGCCATGGCGGAAGAAGGCATCGATGTATTGTTGATGCAGAACAACAACGATCATATGGGCGGCTATACAAAATATGTGACCGACGTGCCGGCCACCAACGGCTATCCGTTTACGGTGGTGTTTCCCGTTGATGACGCCATGACCGTGGTCCATCAGGGGCCGTTCGACGGCGACTGCGAGGTGCCGCCCGAGGGCGATGGAAATTTGCGCGGCGTAAAGCGGCAACTGACCACGCCGTCTTATGAATCGGCGCCCTACACCCGCGATTATGATCCCGCCCTCGCCGCCAAGGCGCTGGAACCGTTCGCGGCGGCCACCATCGGCCTGGTCGGTACCTATCAGATGTCCTACGCCATGGTCGATTACATCAAGCGCCAGTTCCCCAACGCCACCTATGTGGAAGCCTCCGACTTGATGGACAAGATCAAAGTGATCAAAAGCGCCGAAGAGATCGAATTTATCGAAGCCACCGCCGCCCAGCAGGACGCCGCCATGCAGGCGGTGATCGATGGCATCAAACCGGGCATGAAGGATTCCGACGCCGCCGCCCTCGCTCTCCACGAGGGCCACAACCTCGGCAGCGAACAGGGCATCTATCTTTGCCAGTCCTGGCAGATCGGAAATCCGGCGGCCATCGCGCCGCGCCACAACCAGGACCGGGTAATCCAGGAAGGCGACAGCTTCAACATGCTGGTGGAAAACAACGGCGCCGGCGGCTTCTTCACGGAGATTGGCCGCACCATCGTCCTTGGCAAGGCAACCCAGGAACAGCACGACGAATTGGCGTTCACCCTGGAAGCCCAGCGCTTCACCCTTGATTTGCTGCAGCCGGGTACGCCCGCCGCCGATATCTGGAACGCCTATAATACCTTCATGGCCGAGAACGGCCGCTCCGAAGAAACCCGCCTCTATTGCCACGGCCAGGGTTATGATCTGGTGGAACGGCCCCTGGTGCGCAAGGACGAGCCCATGGAAATCCAGAAGAACATGAATATGGTCTGCCATCCGGGCTACATGCGCAACGGCGTCTTTTCCTGGATCTGCGACAATTACATCATCGGCGACAACGGCCCCGGCGACAGCATCCACAAACTGCCGCAGAAACTGTTCGAGGTCGGTTGAGCGCCGTTAAACCGCCTAACCCGGGCCCGACAGCGGATCCCATTCCCGGCGGAAGCGGAAGGTTTCGAAATCGGCGGGCAGCGGCGCCTGGGTTTCGATCCAGCGCACCGGCTCGTCGCCGACGCATTCGAACTGGTGGAAGCAGCCGACGCCGGTCCAAACGAACTGCCCTGCCCCGACGATGAATTCCTCGCCGTCCAGGGTGGCGCGCGCGCTCCCCGACAGGAAGTAATAAATCTCTTCCAAGGGGTGGTCGTGGGTGGTGCCGGCGCCGCCGGGCGCGAACTGGACCATGAACAGGGCCAGGTGATGGGCGCCCAGCATGGTATCGATAAATTCCTGGATATTGATGCCGCTGATGGAATTGGAGCGCACGCCAACCCCCGATATGGTACCGCTGCCGGACAGTTGGGCTTCCGAGAATTGGCCCAAGAACTTGACGCGGGGATCGTCCAGATCGGGAACCGCGGCTTCTTTCACCACTTCACCGGCCTGAAATATGGTGTCCTGAAATCCGTGATCCGGCGCTTTCGGCTGCGGCGCGTTCATATCGAACATGCGCACCGGCACATCGCCTGAATTATAAAACGTGTATTGGACGGCCTTGGAGATCACTCCGTAATGGCCGGTGGTCAGGCGGTGGGCGCGGCCGTGAAAGTTTAATATCACCTCTCCGGCGAAAATGTAGAAGCCTTTCTCGAAGGCGTGGATGACCGGCGCGTGGTAGCCGCCGGGGGCGATTTCCACTAGGCCGGCGCCCATATGCACCGCGGCCGGGGATATGGTGTGATCGACCAGCGCCAACCGGCTATAGCCTTGCGCATGGCCTGCATAGGCGGGCGGCTCGGCGAACTGGCTTTCATCGACCGTGCCGACGTAATATTTGGACATGGGTTTGGCTCCTAGTTATGGGCCGAATACAGGAAATCTCGGATTCTATATCGGCAATCTAGAGCAAATAACGATCCAATTCGATCCCTTTGCGCTTGTGTTTGCGCCTCGTGATTGGCGGCGCCGGTGCCAATAATGGGCCGAGCGCCGCCCATCGGCGAAGGGATCGGGAGCGATCACGAGCCAGGCGTCAACTTCGGCCGCCACTCCCTGCATGCGCTAACCCACGAGACCGTATCCAGCACCCATTATTTCCGGACCTCGGCCCATGAAGGGGCCTTGGTGAGCGCCGAGGCGGAGCGGATGATCTACGATCGATCGGCTGCGGCCTTAATCGAAGACCTGGAGATTATCCAGGCCGATACAGGTCTCGCCTGCGCCCGCAAAATCATCGGCCGACCGTTTGCAACCCTCACACCGCCTGGCTCGCCACTTGATTCGCCGCGAGGCGCCAATGGGGAGACAATCTGTTGCCCAGGCCCGCCTTCGCCACCATGGCGCGTCCAATCTCCTCGGCGCGGCTGATGGTCCGCGCGTAGTCGGATTTGGCCGCAAATTCTCCTTCGCGGAAGACGATCTTGCCGTTTACCAAGACCGCGGCGACATCGCTGCCGCGGGCCGCGCATACCAAACTGGAAATCGGCCGGTGAACGGCGCCGATGTGCGCCTTGCGAAGATCAAAAATCGCTATATCCGCCGCCTTTCCGGGCTCCAGCGAGCCGATCCGGTGGTCCAACCCCAGCGCCTTTGCGCCGTTGATGGTCGCCATTTCGATGGCCTGTTCCGGCGCCATGCGGGTTGGATCGAGATGCCGCTGGTGCTGCATGATGACGCTCCCCTTCATCTGCTCCACCATGTCGACGGAATAATCGACCATCGGGCCATCGGAACCGAGCGCCACGTTGACGCCCGCCTGCAGCGCATTGGCCGCCGGACCGATACCGCCGCCTCTGATCGCTTCACTGCTCGGCGTGTAGACCAGATTTGCGCCGGTGTGCGCAATTTGCTCGATGTCGAGATCGGTAATATGGATCCCGTGGATCAGGTTCCAGGCCGCATCGAGAATGCCGAGTTGCATGAGATATCGAACGTCGGTACGCCCGGTCTCGCGCAGATATTTTAAAAACGCTTTGTCGAGAGCAAATGTTCCGCTGGAAATATGGGTGGTGATCTTGATACCGAGTCTGGTGGCGAGATCATAGCCGTCCCGGACAAGCTGCTCGGTACTCATGCCGGCGGCCACCCAGTGGGCGTTGGTCTCGAGCGCCATGGCGATACCAACCAAGCCGCCGCCATCGCCGTTCCACCGTTCGAACAGCTGAGCAAACGCGTCGAGCGCCGTCGATAGATCCAGCCGGTGGTTGGGGTTTCCCGGTGTTTTGCAGCGTAATTCCTTGGCGAAAATCTGGCGGATGCCGAGGTCGCGCTGTGGCTCGATGGTTGCCGCAACCAATTCCGGCGTGGTGGTCGTCACCGAATGGTTGAGCGAACATGTGGTTCCGGTTGCCAGCATCTCCAATCCGGCGACATGGCTGGCGATGCGGATGGCCTCTTCATCAAGGTGGGCGCTCAACGGCAGCAGAAACTCATCGACCCAGTCCTCCAGGAGATATCCGTCGGCCAAGCCTTTGAACAGTGCATACCAGTGGTGTTGATGCAGATTTATGAGGCCCGGCAGCACGATCGCATCGGTCGCATCAAGGACGGTGTCGAACCCCCCGGGCAGCGGCGCGGAGCCGGCTGGCCCAAGGTCAATAATATCGGTTCCATCGATGGCGACGTATCCATCGGGCCAGACGTCGCGGTTCGGGTTGACGGTGACGATGTAGCCATTGTGAATAAGCGTGCGTGCCATAAGATAAACCGCCTCGGCTATGGATGACGGCGATAGTTTATGGAATTACGGCGTCATTGTATTTAACAAACATTCACCGTCATCGAAGGCGGGACGGCCCGCCGTTTGCCTCCCCGGAACCCGGACGCTGACGTAACACCAAGGATCAGTGATCATGACCGATAGAGACGGCCTGGTGGTTCCATTTAACCGGATAATTCTCTAGGGGCAGATACGGCATTTTGATCAATAACCTCTTTGCAGAAATCTTCGAATCGACCCGTATAATGTAATACTTTTGGCCAACCAAGTTTTTGCACATTACTAAACGTCCAGTTAATACGCTTACTAAGAATATCCGGCGCTTTAAGATCTATGCTAAAAATGTACTTGCCGTGCGCATCTTCCACGCTCTCTGCCAGTTGACGCAGGATAAACAGTAACAGCGCATCTTCCCGAGGCATGCTGTATCCGACAATAACCAGAATCTGGGTGTCTCGAAGAACGCGGACGGCTTTCGAAAATATCGCCCGAAAATAGGGATCAGAATAATCTTGTTCCCGGGACGGCAGAATCAGGATGGGTGGTCTTTCCTGCACATCGGCATGATCCCGGCGCCGGTAGTCAAAATGATACCGGTCTCGTACATCAATAATTTCAAAGCCGCCGTTTAGTTTGATCAGGTTGTGGTCGAAGGTATGAGCGGGGCGGTTCCAACTTGGCTCACCACAAATATATTCCGGCGAAACGCCCCGATAAAGGCGGTTGATAATCGGTGCTTTCAGCTCATCAATATTGTCGAGAATTGTTTCGATCGTAAAGTCGTAATTGGTCGTTATGTAGTGGTAAAGCGCGCCAAGGCCAGAGCCGAACCCGGTTGATTCCGCGGTTGAAAGGTGGCGAAAAAAAGCCAGGATCGCAGACTGGTCTTGGTTTAAATTTTTTGGCAATGAAAAACGGTTGTTCTCCAGATCGACATAATTAAGTTCGCTCAATTCTTCGAACCGCTGTTGGACGAAGGTACGGATTTCATCGACGCTCAGAGCCAGATTTTGATCATCCAAAAAGCGGTTTCGAATATCCGGGTACCGGAGTTGCATGCTGAGCACATATCGAAGCGTCTTGAAACCTTCAAACCCGATACCATCGTTATCGCCCCAACCGAGCGCGTTCAGTACGTGACTGAGGTTTCTAAATTTTTCAATTCGCTCTCTGGAAATTGAGAAAAGCGTCCCCTCTGTAGGGGATTGAGGCGCCCAGGCCTTTGCGAACCCGGCGCCACACCAGAATGACATCGTGCGAACGGTTGCAGGACCCGATCGAACCGCCAGCTCATTGACGATGTTCGAAAACGCCGAAACAACATCTTTGTTATTATAGTCACTGCTCGGCTTCACCATTACCTCTCTTGATTATTCTATTTGTATACGGATTTTGCCCCGTCGCCCATAAAACACCGCGAATTTTTTTTAACAGGAACATTTTTTGTGCTTAGATCTTCGCCATGTTGGCGTGCCAGGGAATATTAATTCTATGAAATTTACGCTGGCACGCTCATTTCATCGGATCGAGCTGAACCATCTGCCCGCCAATTATCGGTCAACCGAATGTCGTCGGCTCGGTTCCAGTTCGCCGCCTTTTCCCGTGGCGCAGACAGACTCCTCCCGTGGTTCGGATCAGGTCACGCTCCCATTAAATTGGGCAGGAACAGGGCCAGGCCGGGGACGATGACGAGGATGATGATCAGGATCAGGTCGCACAGCAGGAACGGCGCCGCCGCCATGGCGACCTCGAACAAGGTCGTCTCCTTCACCATTCCCAGCATTATGAATAACAAAAGGCCGAACGGCGGCGTCGTGGCGCTCATCTCGAGCGCCATGAGAACGATCAGCGAGAACCAAATCAGATCGTAGCCCAGCGTTTGCGCGACCGGGTAGAAGATCGGCACCGTGATCAGCATCATCGAGACCGGATCCATGAACATGCCGAGCAGGATCAGGACCAGGAACATCGCCGTCAGTATGACCAGCGCCGACACAGGGAAACCGGTCGCCCAGTCGACCAGGCCGCGTCCCGCGCCCGACATAGCGAGTAACTGGCTGAACACGGTCGAATTCATCAGGATGAAGAACACCATGCCGGCCACCCGGATGGTCGCTTGCAAGGATTTCTTGATCGCCTCCCAGGTCAGCATCCCGCGCACGCCCGCCAGGATGAACACGCCGACGACGCCGAACGACGCCGATTCAGACGGCGTCGCCCAGCCAAGCACGATGAAACCGATCACCAGGAAGACGACGAACCCCATGGGCAGGATGTTGACGACAAGTTGATAGATCTTCTCCTTGAGGCTTGACGGCTCGACTTCATAGGACGGCGCGGCGTCGGGATTCCGCCACAGCTGAAGCGAGATCATCCCGGTATAAAGCCCGGCCAGCACAATTCCGGGAAGCAATCCGGCGATCAGCAGCCGGCCGACATCGACGCCCGCGATGCTGGCCAGCAGCACGCCGAGCGATGAAGGCGGAATGATCATCGCCAATCCACCGGTGCCGAGGATTGGCCCCATCGACATCTTCTTGCTGTATCCGCGCCGGGTCATTTCCGGCACCATCAGCGAGCCCAGCATGGCGGTGTTGGCCATGGTCGAGCCGGTCAGCGTGGAAAACAGCGTCCCGCCGATGACGGTGAGAAAACACAGCCGGCCGGGAATTTTGCCCAACATCTTGTCGAGCGCATCGAACACCTTGATCGCTAACCCTGTGTGAAAGAACAGGGCGCCCATCAGGATGAACATCGGAATCGGTGACAAGGTGAAGGTGGTGATCAGACTGGTCGCGTTGTCGGCGATCTGAATCAGGTTCTGCCAACCGGCGGCAAAAACGAACATGCCGAGGATGTTGGTCAGCAGAAAAGTAAAGGCGACCGGGAAGCCGAGCGCCATGAGGCCGACGACCGTACCGAGCAACAGCGCGCCGGCTTGATACCATTCCATGGATCAGATGTCGTCCTTCACTTCGCTGAGATCGTAGGTGTAATAGGAGCGAAGCCCTGCGAGATACATGAAGAACTCGAGCCCGGCCAACAGGAAGGCGATCGGCATCGGCGAAAACAGTACCCAGTATGGCATGTCGACGCCGCGGACGTCCTCTTCACCGGTAACCCAGGCTTCCCAGAACAGCTCGAGCGAAAACCATGCGAACAAGATACAAACGCACCCACATACTAAATACACGAACTTGGCGAGCGGGCGGCGGACATTGTCCGGCATTGACGACACCAGCGCCTCGATGGCGACATGTCCGCGCTCGCGGACGAGCCACGGCGCGGAACACATCGCGAGATACAGCAAAGCATACTCGACCACTGACGACGTGAACAGAGGCGGTGTGAAGCCCGCCGTTCGCATCAACACGTCAACCGTGATGCCCATGAACATTAAGGGGATGAGGGCGCAGGCAATCCAGCTCAGCGCCGTCACCATCGTCCCTAGCTTTTGATCGAAGGCTGCAAGCATCACCGAGTCCCTGATCGAAAACTCCGGCGCCTATTTTAAGGGTAGAAGATCCGCTTTGCCCTCAACGTAGAGAAGCTTCCTCAAGGCCGCGTAATTTCCCGGAGCCTTGGCCTTGAGAACCTTCCATACCTCACTATAGGCGATGTCGAGATACTTCTTTGCCGCTTTGCCCGTCAGCGCGATGTCCTTCACGCCTTTGCCATCGAGGCCACCCTTGGTGAGCATGATCTTTTCTTCTTTCTCCCATTGCACCTGGAGGAACTTTACCGAGGTCTTCTCGAACGCTATTGCCCGCTTGGTCAAGAAGTCCTTCTGCGCCTTGTTGAGCCCGTCCCAGACTTCCAGGTTCATCGTGACTACATCGTTGGTCTGATAGTACTCAGGCGTGACGCGGTACTTAGTCACTTTATGGAAGCCATTTGGCACGGAGCCGAGCCCTGGGAACCCGAAGCCCTGCACGGTACCGCGTTGCATTGCGGTATAGACTTCACTCCCCTTGATGTTGATGGTCGAGGCACCGAGCGCCCGGAACAGTGGGCGGTAGGTGCCGGTTGCCCGCATCTTGACGCCGGTCAGATCGGGAACCCCGTCCTTGTCGAACTTGGGCATTTTCGAAAGATACATGAAGTAAAACGTCCGACTGTTGCCCCAGGCGAGTAGATGCGATCCGGCTCCCTTCTTATAGATTCTCTGCAGTAGTTCCCAGCCGCCATTCTTACGCAGCACGTGCGGCCCCTGGTTTGCCACCAACAGTGCGCGCCCTTCGGGAACCATGCCGAGGTAGTATGCTGTCGGCGCACCCAGCATGCCGAACTGGCCGCGCTTTAGCGCCTTGGCTGCCTTGCGCGGCGGAACGATTTCCTGTGCACCGAGGAACTTGATCTGAACGAGACCCTTACCATTGGCGTTCACTGGTGCGACAAAAGTCTTCAAGAAACTTTGCGTCATGGTATTAGTGATCTGTAGCGCATGGACCGCGGTGATAGTCGTTTCGGCGGCTTGGGCCGATACTGCAAACCCAACGATCGCGATGGCGGCGGCGACGCCGATTTCTGTATTCTTGTGAGTCATGGTTGCCTCCCTGGCTACACATTGCGGTTAAACCGTCGGCAGACTTAAGGGCTCGATAGGGTACGCATCTCCTGAAGCATCGATCAATCACGTTTTGGACATCTGCCGACCGGTTGCAGGAATTCTATACCATCGATAGCGAAAAGCATAGCGCGTTGGTTACCGCAGCCAAGGCGGGCGATTTCCACGGTGAATTGTGTGCCGATCGGCGGTTTCAGCGGACGGGGAGCCGGTGACTTGCAGGATGGTCACGGGTTCGAGGCGGCGGCCCGTATTTAAGTCGAGCGCTCGCCGTGCCTGCGCTTGCGGGCGGCCAGCTTGACCGCCTCGATGATCTCGGGATAAGCGGCACAGCGGCAGAGATTGCCGGAAAGGTAGTGCCGGATGTCGTCGTCGGTGGGATCCGGCTGAGCGTCCAGCAACTGCCGGGTCATGAGGATGAACCCAGGCGTACAATAGCCGCACTGGAAGGCACCGCACTCGATGAACGCCTCTTGTTCCGGTGAGAGCCTGTCGGCGGAGGCGATGTGCTCAACGGTGACGACCTCGGCGCCATCGGCGAAAGCGGCGAAATACAGACAGCCGGAAACCGCCAACCCGTCGATCAGGACCGTGCAGCAGCCGCACAGTCCTTGCCCGCAGCTCGCGCGCGCGCCAAACAGCCCAAATTTCTCCTGGAGGATTTCGACAAGATTTTGGTGCGCGCCGATGTCGGCCGAAACCTGGCGGCCGTTGAGTTTGAATCGGATGGATTTACGGGCGTTTTCCATCTTAATCATCTTCCAGCGGCTGACCAGCCGCGGTGCGGAGCGCCCGATAGACCACCTCGGGTGTAATCGGCATTTCGGTGATGCGGACGCCGGCCGCATCCTCGATAGCGTTTGCCACCGCAGGCGACACGGCAAAAGTTCCGGATTCGCCGACGCCTTTGGCGCCGAATGGTCCGTTGCGCTGCTCGGCTTCTATGGTTTGGTTCTCCATAGTACTGGGGATGTCGAAGAACCCCGGAATCTTGTAGTCAGCAAGCGAGCCGTTGGTGAGCTGGCCGTTCTGCAGCACCATTTCTTCGGCCATGGTGAAGCCGAGCTGCATCACCGCAGCGCCGGATATCTGGGTATCAACGATTGCCGGATTGATCGGCCTGCCGACGTCGCAGACGTTGACGAGGCGCAGGATGCGCACATGTCCGGTCTCGGTATCGACCTCAACCTCGGCGCCGGTCGCGCCGACCATCCAGTTGGGTGTGGCGTCGAGCGACTGGCCGGTCTCAGGGTTTGGCGGCGTGTAGCCCGGAATGTAGCTCGCGGTGCCGATGATATTGCCGGCCTGCATGCCGAATTTCTTCACGAACAGCTCGGGCACCGGCAAGTTCGAGCCCCCGGGCAGCCCCATCTCATCTGCCAATGCATCGAGTTTGTCGCGTGCGTCCTGGGCCGCAAGGCGGACGGCGTGGCCCATGTGGAACGTCGAGCGCGAGCCCAAGGTCGACATATCGTAGGGCGTGGCGTCGGTATCGGGGTGGATGACGTGCACCGCCTCGGTGTCGAGCCCCAGCACCTCGCCGGCGATCTGCGCCATCGCGGTGTCGGAGCCCTGGCCCATATCGACGGTACTGCAATGGACGATGCAGCTGCCATCGGCATTGGCGTTGACCATCGCCACCGAGGTGGTCGGCGCGATCAAGGCCTTGAAACCGATCGCGACGCCGCGGCCCCGGCGGAGCCTGCCGACGCCGCACTCGAGGGGCTTGTCCCAATCGAGGCCGGTGCGCACCTGATCGATGCAGGCCTCGAAGCCCGCATCCACAACCACCGTGCCCACCGCCTGGGTGCGGCCGTCACTGAGGATATTGTTTTTGCGGAAATCGATGGGATCGAACCCCATTTCGCGCGCGATGATGTCGGTGTGGCTTTCATAGGCCCAAACAAGCTGCGGAATGCCGAAGCCGCGCAGCGCGCCCGCCGGCGGCCGGTTGGTGTAGAGCGCGTAGCTGTCGATACTGACATTGTCGATATCGTATGGGCCGGCGGCGGTGAAGCCCGACTTCTGCGTGACCCTGGGGCCAATGTCGGCATAGGCGCCGCCGTTCCACCAAATCTCGCATTCGCGGGCGGTGATTTTGCCGTCCCCGGTTACCGCGCTCTTGATGCGGAAGGTGCTGGCATGCTTGGTGATGGTGAAGAACTGTTCCTCCATCGTCAGCGCCAGGCGCACCGGACGGCCGGCGAGTATGGACAGCGCCAGCGCCAAGGCCTCCACCTTGACATAGACCTTGGCGCCGAATCCGCCGCCGAGATAGGCGGTGCGCACCCGCACCCGGTTCTCCGGCCAGCCGAGGAGGCGGGCTAGCTCGTAGCGGATGAAGGACGGGCTCTGGGTCGAGCTGTGCACCGTCGCTCCGCCTGCGCGCGCCTCGGCGATGGCGACCATTGGCTCGAACGGCGTGTGCATGGTCTGCTGGGTGCGAAAAACATGCTCGAACACGGTGCCCGCCTCGGCGAAGGCCTTCGCCGCATCGCCGTGCCTGAGGTGAAAATCGAGCGCCACGTTGGTATCGGTGCGCCCGGTGAGGTGCTTGAAGTCGGCAAAGGTTCCCGCGGGCTTCAGCACGTCATGGACGACCGCATCTGAGGTCATGGCCTCAACTTCGTCATAGACCGCAGCCAGTTCGTCATACTCGGCAGTGATCGCCTACGCCGCCGCCTCGGCCACGTGCGCATCTTCGGCCAGCACCGCGGCAACCGGCTCGCCGGCATAGCGCACCTTTTCGAGGGCCAGGATCGGCTGGTCGTGGAAGGCGGGTCCATAATAGGGGTCGGGGATCACCGTTTGGATATCGGCGCCGGTATAGACGCCGTGCACGCCGGGCATCGCCGCGGCTTGGCTGGTGTCGATGGAGCGGATACGGCCGTGGGGCATGTTGCTGCGAAAAATTTTAGCGTGCAGCATGCCGGGCACGCGCATGTTGTGGATGTACTCCGCAATGCCGGTCACCTTTTCCCGGCCTTCGACCCGAGGCACCGACCGCCCGATCTGGCTCATCGGGCTCGCACCTATTTCCGCTGCCATTGCGTCAGCCCCCTCGACCCGACTTACGGCTAAGCGCCTGGCGCACCGCCCGCCCCACATAGACGCGGAGCGGTTCGCGCTTGTAGGCAGCCGATCTTTGCGCATCGGCCTTGATATCGGCCTCGGCGGCGGCGGCATCGCCGGCGGCGCCCAAATCCGCATCCGCCGCCCGCGTCCCGGCGAGCGCCGACTCGGCGCCGGCCAGCCGGCGCGGTGTTTCGGTGGCGGCGCCGATAGCGATGCGCGCGGCTGTGATCTCCTGGCCGCTGGTCTCCAGCGATACTGCGAGCCCCAGCGCCGGGCAGTCATCGGCGGACCGGGTAGTGCATTTCAGATAGGCGGCGCGGCGCGGACCTTGCGCCGGCACGATAACCTGAGTGATCAGTTCGCCCGGCGCTAGGGTAGTTTCCAGATAGCCGGCGAAGAGGTCAGCGACATTGAGCCGGCGCTCGCCGGAGGGGCCGGAGATGGTGAGCGTCGCGCGAAGCGCGATCAGCACCGGCGGCAGGTCCATGTGTGGATCGGCGTGGGCGAGATGGCCGCCGAGGGTGGCGACGTTGCGTACGCGGACGTTGGAGAGCGCACGCAACGTCTGGTTGATCACGGGCGCCGCCCGCGCGATTTCCGGCGAGCGCTCAAGGCTCGAAAGCGTCGCCATCGCTCCGATGGAAAACGAGCCATCGCCGGCCACCTCAATCGCGCGGTAATGCGCCTCGATGCCGCCCAGGCTGACGAGTTTTACCGGGCTGAATATGCCGGTTTTCATCATTGCCATCACCGCGGTGCCACCGGCGACGGCGCGCACGTCAGGCTCACCGTTGGCGAGCAGCCCGATCGCGTCCTTCAGCGTCACGGGTTCGGCAAGTTCGAACGGTGTCATGGTGTAGCCGCCAGCAGGCAAGATAACGCGGCCGCGAGGTGCACCATTTGTTGCGGCCTGGCCCGATTACGGCAATCTTTGGTCCCCGTAATCGACAATCCGATAATTGTTTGGTGGCGTACCGCGGAAATTATCGGTGGTATAACATAAGGCATTGACAACGTATAGGTCCCCCAATGGCGTTATTGTTGGATACTATTTCTAATGGAAGTTCATCGAGTGGCAATTGATTAGGACGAAATCCACCAACGTCCATTTCAAAATAATAGCCGCCGCTCGGCGAATAAGCCCGGAATATCCATTTACCGGAATTTTCACTTATATGAGGCGCTCACTGTCAAGGCGGTTTAAAATAAGTAGCATGGCGGTAATTTCCATTGGCTGAGCCTTTGAGTTATGTGCGGGTCTTGCGATGCGTTCTATGTTTAGAGCGACTGATCGCATCAACTAATATCCGGCAGCTCCGATCCGGGGCGACACGGTGAACTCGGAAAATTTCGCTGGTTACAACACGAGGAAAAAACGATGGGTAAGCTGGAACAGAAATTGGCGGAGATGGGCCATACTCTGCCTAAACCCTTCACATACCCCAGCCCCAACCGGCAGGGCTGCATCCAGGTAGGCAATATCCTGTTTGTTTCCGGTCATGGTCGTGACCTCCCACCGCCCGCGAAAAGCGAGGGGGCCGGGAAAGTGGGGGTCGAGGTGACAGTCGAGGAAGGTTACGAGACCGCGAAACAGGTCATACTGTCGATCCTTGCCAGCCTGAAGGCCCATTGCAGTGGCGATCTCGACCGGGTCAAACGCGTCATCCGAATCTTCGGGATGGTCAATTGCACGCCCGATTTCGAATTGCAGCCAAAGGTGATCGATGGCGCCTCCGATCTGCTGTACGAGCTGTTTGGTCCCGAATATGGCTGTCACGCAAGATCCGCCGTCGGCATGGGCTCCCTGCCCCACCGAATCCCGGTCGAAATTAATGGTGAATTCGAGCTCTGGACCTAATCAACCGGTCGATCACCCGGGAAACGCGACGATCCCGTGACGCTGCTCGCCGAGCCCGTCGATGCCCATCTCAACCATATCGCCCGGTTGCAGCCATTTGGGCGGAACGAAACCGGCGGCGACGCCGTGTGGCGAGCCTGTGGTTAGCACGTCACCCGGCTGCAGGGACATGAACTCGCTCACATAGGCGATAAGCCGGGCAAATCCAAAGACCATGTCGTTGGTATTGCCATCCTGCCGGTCTTCGCCGTTCACCCGGGTCCACAGGCGCTTGTTTTGCGGATCGCCTACCTCATCCGCGGTCACCAGCCACGGCCCCAGCGGCCCAAAACTATCGGCGCTCTTGCCTTTGGTGGTGCCGCCCGCCCGTTCCCGCTGAAAGGTCCGTTCAGACCCATCATTCATCAGGGCATAGCCGGCGACGTAGTCCAGCGCCCCGTCTTCACCGACATTGATCGCGGTGCGGCCGATGATTGCCGCCATCTCCACTTCGTAATCAAGCTTGGTCGACGTCTTCGGCTTTATGATCGGATCGGTCGCGCCACAAAGCGAGCTGATGGCCTTGACGAAAATCACCGGCTCGTCGGGCGGCTCATACCCCATTTTCTTGATATGGTTGAGAAAGTTCTGGCCGATGGCGACTATCTTGAGAATTTTCCCGACCAACACGCGCCAACCACGTCCGGCAGCGCATCGGTATCGAGGCCACGCAGCCGGTCCAGTATCGTCGGCGACAGGGTCTCGGGCGTAATGTCCTCGATCTCGCCGGAAAGATCACGCAAGGTGCCGCTAACATCGACCAATCCCGGGCGCTCTACCCCGCGTTCCCCATACCGCACCAGTTTCATCGCGTCTCTCCCTTTACTGCGTGACCTAAGCATTTCAAGTAATGCAAACTATCCGACCTTGGAGTATCATTGGTTCATGGCAAAGAACAAAACCGTTGTCGCAAGCACCTGCTGGGAATGCAGCACCCATTGCGGTTCGCTGGTTACGGTTGAGGACGACCGCGTTACCAAGGTGGCGCCGAACCCGGATCACCCGGCATCGCGGGGCGCCTTTTGCGTCAAGGGGATCCGCGGCCTGCCCGAGCTCACCTATCATCCCGACCGCGTGCTGTACCCGCTGAAGCGCGACGGCGAACGCGGCTGCGGCGCCTGGCAACGCCTCTCGTGGGACGATGCGCTGGATGAAATGACGGATCGCCTGCTGCAGGTCCGGGACGAGCACGGACCGCGCGCGCTGTGCGGCGCGGTCAGCAATGCCCATTTCAGCCGTGGCGTCTCGCTGGCGCTTCTCATGCGCGCCCTGGGTTCGCCCAACTGGATGATGAACCAGGATCTGTGCGGCGGCTGCCGCGGGGTGAGCGACAAGCTCACCGGTCTTGCCATGGGCAATGGCGAGGATATCGACAACACAAACTGCGCCCTGATTGTCGGACGCAATCCTTATGCCGCCGACCCCGCGCAATGGCTGGCGCTCAAGCGGGCCAAGGCGAACGGCGCGCGGATTGTCACCATCGATCCCGCCAAGACACCGGCCGCCGACATCGCTGATGTGTGGCTGCAGCCGAAGCCTGGAACCGACGCCGCCATTGCCCTCGCGATGATTGATCGCCTTATCAAGAATAGACTCTATGATTTTGATTTTGTTGAAAAATGGTGTCACGGGTTCGACGAGTTGGCCGAGCGTGCCACGCAGTACCCGGCGTCACGGGCGGCGGAAATTTGCAACGTTCCGCAAGCTCTGATCGAACAGGCGGGGGATCTGTATGCCGACGGTCCGTCGTGTTTCGTCAGCGGCCACGGCATCGATGCTTTCAGTGCGGGGGTCCAGACCTACCGCGCCTTCCATTCCCTGGTCGCGATCAGCGGTAATCTGGACCGAAAGGGCGGCAACCGGCGCATAAAGCGGCCGGCCGGGTTCACCAACTATGTCGAGATACTGCACAAGTCCGAATTTCGCTTGCCGCGTGAGATCGGCAACCAGGCCATCGGTACCGACCGGTTCCCGCTCTGGGCCGGCGCGGACGGGTATCAAACGTCGTGCCACAACCCGTCGGTGATCGAGGCAGTGCTGACCGGCAAGCCCTATCCGGTGCGGGCGATGTATGTCACCGGGGTCAATATCGTCGTTACCTACCCAGATACGAAAAAGACCATAGAAGCATTGAAATCTCTCGATTTTCTTGCGGTCGCCACGCACATGATTAACCCCACCGCCGAGTTCGCTGATTTGGTCTTGCCCAAGACCACCGGGCTGGAGGACGAGGAAGTCTCGCTGGAAGCAAACGCGCCCTGTCTCAGCCTGATCCAGCCGGCCATCGAGCCCCAAGGCGAGGCGCGCAGTGATTTCTGGATTGCCAACAAAATCGTGAAACGGCTCGAGGCACGCGGGATAGATGACGCGCGACACTATTTCCCGTGGCAGACAAAAGCGGAGTTCAATGCCTATCTGCTGGGCGATTGCGGCATTACCGTCGATGACATGAAGCAAACCGGTTTCGCCGAATTTCCTTATGAGCTGGGGAATTTCGACCAAGTCGGCTTCAAGACCAAGAGCGGCAAGTTGGAGCTATATTCCGAGCGGCTGGCGGAACTGGGGCTCGATCCGCTGCCGGCCTACGTGCCGACAGGCCTCGATCGGGAAGACGCGGCAACTCGCGCCACCTACCCGCTGATGCTGCTGACTGGCGCCCGCGAACGCACCTATCATCATTCCCGCTTCCGCGATCAGGACTGGGCGCGCAAGGTCTCTCCCGATCCCTGGCTGCAGGTGCATCCTGAAACCGCCGACCATTATGGGCTGATCACCGGCGATTGGGTGTCGATCGAGGTCGCCCATGGGCCCGGTGCCTGCCGCTTGAAAGTCCGGGTGACCGACGAAATCCTTCCCGGTGTAGCGCGCACCGGTATGGGCTGGTGGTACCCGGAAGCGCCAGGGCCGGAGCGCGGTGCGCTGGACGTCAATATCAACGCCGCCATGCGTTATGACGGGCCGTGGGATCCCATGACCGGCTCCGCCGACACCCGCGGACTACCTTGCCGCATCACCAAAATCAACGCGGCCGCTATGGCAGATTAAATACAGCCTATATTCGATTTTCGTGGATTTAGCTGGTGAACCGCCCTGTTCCCGGGCAGCAAGGGCCGTTATATAAAGAATACAATCATACTCAGGGAAGAGGGCGAGGATGGCTAGTGGTCAACACCTAACGATGAATCCAATAAGAACCTACGGGCAGCTTGGGATATTCGCTTTTCGAAAGGTGCCAAGCGTTAGATTCCTTCCACTAGCATGTGCCACCGGCGCTACGGATAAGCTGGCTTGTACGTAACCAGTGGCACCAAATACATAGACTGAAGGGTAAGCGTCCCCCGCCGGCGCTATCGCGGTATTTCAACGTCTCACCGTCGCACCGCCTCTCGTGGTTACAACTTCTTCTCTAAGCCAGTCTGAGCGCCCCATCGGGACGCGCGTGGGCCGCACCATTACCCTACCGCCTCTAACGCTTCGTCCGACGACATCACCCACCCAAACGCCGTCTCGATACACTTCAACGCCGCCGAGTGAAAATCCGGGCCGTCCATGGTGTCGACGCAGTCCTCGATGACGATCGCGGCGTAGTCCTTGACCGAGGCCGAAATCGCCGTCGCCAGGACGCAGGAGTTGGTGTTGATGCCGGTGATCAGCAGCGTGTTGATCCCATGGGAGCGCAAAGTCGCTTCCAGATCGGTGCCCTGGAAACAGTCGTAGCGCTTCTTGGTGCGCACCACCAAATCCTTTGCCTCATCGTGCAGCCCGGGCATGATGGCGCAGCCGATGGAGCCTTCCAGGTTATGGCGCTCCAGGTTGCCCCTGGTGTTGCCCGGGGCGCCCGCGATGGTCCGCCAGAACGGGTTGGAAACGATCTCCGGCACGTCCCGGTAGGTGGTAACGATGTGAATGACCGGAATACCGGCGGCCCGGCATTTCTCGAAAAATACCCGGTTGTTTTCGACCAGGCGCGCGGCCACGTCGGCGGGCGCCGGCATGGTCGCCACGTCGGGCGCCAAATGTCCGTGATGGCAGTCAATGGCGATCACAGCCGGCCGGCAATCATCCACTCCGAAATCGGTCATTGCTTGTGCTCCCTTTGTTGCCCGGCGCCATAGGTAGCGATTAGGCCGTCAACGTCAAGCTCGGGCGTGTGGGCGCACGCGTTGCGGATCGCCAGTAGGGCGTAGCGCTGTTGGATGGTGGCGAAAGGTGGCGGGCATGATTCAAACACCTTCGAAGTATCACGGGACGCCCTGCCGCTTGTTCAGCCGCCGTCGTGCCATTAGGCTTTTGGTATTGAGTTTACTTTTACAACATCGCTGTAACCCTCGGAGGACCTTTCCATGAAGATCGTTGTATTCGGCCCGGACAAGCGAATCGGTGTTTTGCAGGAAGATCAGGTTGTTGATATCGCGGCGGCCTATGCAAAGTATCTCGGTGAAACCGATGGGAAAGGGCAGTCAGGCGACGTGCCGTCAGATCTTGGCCAATTCATCGAAGGCGGGGATCGCACCCTGGAATGCGCGCAAAAGACCCTGGATTATCTCTTCGGCGACGCTGCCGACCAGAACGGTGCAGACGGCGCCTCCGTGATTTTTGCCGCCGCCGATACGCAACTCCATGCGCCCATTGCCGAGCGCGGCCGCATCGCCTGCGCCGGTGGAAATTTTGCCGATCATGCCGCGGCGATGGCAGCCCGTTCCGGTGGTGAGGTTCAGACCTTTGAGGGTGACGCCCGCCAGCACATACGCGACACCGGTATTTGGGGTTTCTGGAAGGTCCTCCGCGAGTATGTCGGTCCTGGCGGCGAGGTAGTTTATCCGAAGCGCTGTAAGCGCCTCGATTATGAGGGTGAAATGGCCATCGTTCTTGGCAAGCAAGGCAAGGATATCCCGGAAAGCGAAATCAAAAATTATATCTGGGGGGTGACGCTGCTCGGCGACTGGAGTGCCCGCATGACCGTCGAGCCTGGCCCGCTCAAATTCGGTCTGCAAAAGAACTTCGATGGTTCTTGTTCGATTGGCCCATGTATTGTGGTGGGTGAAGTCGATCCGTTTGATGCGATGGTCGAGACCCTGGTCAATGGTGAGCGGCGGCAATATTTTAACAACGGCGATATGGTGTTCAGTTTCGGCGAATATCTTGAGCATTTGTCGAGGGATTTTACATTCTATCCCGGCGACATGATTAGTGGTGGCACCGCTGCCGGAACCGCGGCAGATTCAGCACCGCTCGATGATGACGGCATTCCGATCAACGATACATTTCTCAATCCGGGCGACACGGTAGAGATCCGCTCCCCCGGGATCGGCTCCTTGTCGGCATCGAT
>JAYGEH010000473.1:0-9800 GCA_046582475.1 Rhodospirillales bacterium | reverse complement strand
GTCCTAGACCGGTTTTCGGGCTGGCGGAAGGTCCGCCCGTATATGGATTCGCGGCTCCGATTCGCATATTTGGTTCGAATGAGGGGCATTGGTGCGGTCGAGAAGACTCGAACTTCCACGGGATTGCTCCCACAGCGACCTCAACGCTGCGCGTCTACCAGTTCCGCCACGACCGCTGAATGCGCCCTAATCCGGCAAGATAACGCCGGTGAACCATTCGAGAAATAGCAAATCGCCTCTCTCTTATCAAGATAAAGCAGGATACAATGACGCCGATGGTGGGCTCGGACAGGCCCGTGCCGAGGCCCTCGGAGTTACGCATTGATGGATGGACCGGAAACAGGCGCGAACACGGAATGGCGCGTCTCTAACGATCTGGTGGGATACGAAGACGCCCTGGCGGTGATGGAGCAGCGCGTCGCCGATATCCGCTCAGGCAACGCGCCGGAACTGATCTGGCTCTTGCAGCACCCCTCCCTTTACACCGCCGGCACCAGCGCCGCCGAAGATGAGCTTTTGGATGCCGGCCGGTTTCCGGTCCACCGGACCGGGCGTGGCGGCCGTTATACCTATCATGGGCCCGGCCAACGCGTCGCCTATGTGATGGTCGATTTGATGCGGCGGGGGCCCGATGTGCGCCAATTCGTGCGCAATCTGGAAGCCTGGGTGATCGCCACTCTGGCCGCGTTCGGCGTCCGCGGCGAGCGCCGCGAAGACCGCGTCGGCATCTGGGTCGTCCAGCCCGACGGCACCGAAGCAAAGATTGCCGCCATCGGCGTCCGCATACGCCATTGGGTGACGTTCCACGGTATCGCCATCAACGTGAATCCGAACCTGGAACATTTTCATGGTATCATTCCTTGCGGCATTGCCGGTTATGGCGTTACATCCCTGGGCCGTTTAGGGGTAACCGCGAGCCTCGAAGACATCGATGCCACGTTGCGCGAAACATTTGGATCGGCATTCGGCGGCTAGAATTTAACGGGAGCCGGCATGGTAAGCTTTGCGGAAATAGCGGCAGAATAATGAGCGACGAATTTAAGACGCCGGAAGTTTATCAGCGGGAACTGAGGCGCATGGAAGCGGCCATGCGCGATCAGGTGGAATGGCTGAAGGACTGGCACCTTTTGGTTTTTGCCGGCGCAGACGCGGAAGAGTCGGATTACGCCGCCATCGCCACCTCGCCGTTTCGAGCCTGGTACAAGGGTTTGCCCCAGGATCTGTTTGCGGAAAGCCCCATTTTCGTCGCCTTGGGCTTCAGCCTCGAATCCATGCAATCCTTGGGCAACCAGGTGTTAGACCTGCTCGAGGACGATGCCGATATTCCGGAACCCGAATATGCCGCGTTTATGGATTCGGTGATCCATTTCAACAATCAGGTCTTCAAATTGATGCGCGAATCCCTCAGCCAAATCGCGCAGGTCGATAATCTTACCGGTTTCGGTAATGAAACCGGAATGCGCGTCCATATTATGGCCGAACGGGAACGGGTGCGACGGACCAGCCAGCAGGCCTGCATCGCGCTGGCGGAATTGGGCGAATATTCGGTCCCCGACGAGGAAGGGCTGGAGCTTGATACCGACATCAAGGTGGGCCGCTCCGAGGTTATATCCGAATTTGCCCATGCGTCGGTGGAATTGTTGCGGCCCTATGATCAGCTCTACCGGATCGACAATGATAATTTCGTGATTTGCCTGCCTTACACCGATACCGACGTTGCCAACCTGGTGATCAGCCGCCTGCATGAGAGTTTGGTCGGCGGCGGCCTCGCCATGGAGGATGGAACCAAAGTCTTCATCGGCTTGCGTTTCGGTATTGCCCCGATCGGCAACGATGACGAGATCGAAGATGTCATGGCCCACGCACGCGAAGCCTTGGAATTGGCGCGCACCAACGCGCTTCTGGACGTGGTCGCCTGGTACGTTACTTGACCGGTTATGCGCTCGGCAGTTGCCGGAAGCCGGGCAACCCGGGCGCTCCGGCGGGCGCCGTGACAATGTCGGTGACCCGGGCCTGCGGCGGCCCGTCGCGGCAGGCCGCCAGCATGGCTTCCACATTGCTGGGATTGCCGCAAAACAACGCCTCCACGGTGCCGTCCTCGCGGTTGCGGACCCAACCGCTCAAGCCCCGCTTTTCGGCCTCCTGCACCGTCCAGGCCCGATACCAGACCATTTGTACACGCCCGGAAATCCGCGCCAGTCGGCAAACATCTTCGCCGGCCCCCGTGCCGGTCATTCGAACTCCATGATGACCTGATCCACATCGACACTATCACCGGGCAGGCAATGAATGATTGCGACGGTGCCGTCGCATTCGGCAAAGAGCTGGTTTTCCATTTTCATGGCTTCGATGACCGCAACCTTGTCGCCCACGCGAACCTCCTGGCCTTTCTGAACGTCGATGGAGACAACCATCCCCGGCATCGGCGACAGCACCAGATTGGACGTGTCGGCGGCGATCTTTTCGGGCATGCGGTCCAGCATTTCGGCGGCGAGCGGCCGCAGGATGCGAATATCGGCAAGAAATCCCAAATGGCGGAACTGGAAGCCGGTTGCTTTGCGATCCACCTGGATGCAGATGTCTTCGCCATTGACGGCGCCCGAAAACAGGTCTTGTTCCGGCGACCAGGAGCCGGAAATAACGAACCTTTCGCCATCCACCAGCACCACCGCGTCGCCGTTGGTCTCGGTCAGGCGGACCGGATAGTGGCTGTTATTGAGGATCACCACCCATTGATCGCCGAGCGGCAGGGGCTCCCGCGCCGCCGCCATGCCGTCCCGGGAGCGGGGCGCGATGCGTGCCCGCCGCGCCTCAATAATGCCATGCAGGACGCCGGCAACGGCGGCCAGGATTTTTGGCTGAGGATGGGTGGTGTCGCCGGGGATAAACCGGTCGCCGAACTCTTCCGAGATGAAATTGGTGGTCAGCGCGCCGGACTGAAACCTGGGATGGCCCATCAGCGCCGCCAGAAAATCCACATTATGGGTGACGCCGGCAATGATAAATTCATCGAGGGCACGGCGCATCTTGGCGATCGCCGCGTCCCGGCTTATCCCATAGGTGATAAGCTTGGCGATCATCGGATCGTAATAGCGCGATATGGTGTCGCCTTCCGAAGCGCCGGAATCGATACGCACCGATTTGTCGGTTCCGAACACGCCGCTCATGGGTTCCTTGTAGCGGGTCAGGCGGCCGATGGCCGGCAAAAACCCGCGTACCGGGTCCTCGGCGTAGACCCGGGCTTCCATCGCCCAGCCGTTGATGGTCACGTCGCTTTGGGCAATTTCCAGCTTTTCGCCGGCGGCGATGCGGATCATCTGTTCGACCAGATCAAGGCCGGTGACAAATTCGGTTACCGGATGCTCCACCTGCAGGCGGGTGTTCATTTCGAGAAAATAAAATTCGTGGTTTTGGTCGGCGATAAATTCGACGGTGCCGGTGGATACATAATCGACTGCCTCGGCCAAGGCCACGGCGCGCGAACCCATTTCGGCGCGCAATTCTTCGTTCACGAACGGGCTCGGCGCTTCCTCGACAACCTTTTGGTGGCGCCGCTGGATGGAGCATTCGCGCTCGCCCAAATGGATGGTGTTGCCGTGGGTGTCGGCCAGGACCTGAATCTCGATATGGCGCGGATTGGTGATGTATTTTTCGATAAACACGCGGCCATCGCCAAAGCTGGCCTCGGCTTCCGAGATGCAGGATTCCAGTGCCTCGGCGACCTCGGCGGCGGTGTTTACAAGACGCATGCCCTTACCGCCGCCGCCGGCGGACGCCTTCAGCATCACCGGAAAGCCGATCTCGGCGGCGATCTTTTGCGCCTCGGCGCCGTTGGTCACCGGATCGGCGAAACCGGGAACCACCGGGACCCCGGCCTCCCGGGCGGCTTGCTTGGAACGGATCTTATCACCCATCAAATTGATCGCGTTAATCGGCGGTCCGATAAAAGTCACGCCGGCATCGTCCAGGGTTTCGGCAAATTCCGCGTTTTCCGAAAGAAAGCCGTAGCCGGGATGAACCGCTTCGGCGCCGGTTTCCTCAATCGCCGCCAATATGGCTTCTTGATTCAGGTAGCTTTCGGCGCTGGGCGCCGGCCCGATTTCGACAGCGTCGCTGGCCATGTCCACATGTAACGCGCCACGATCAGCTTCGGAATAAACGGCGATGGTACGAATGCCCATGGCCCGCGCGGTACGAATTATCCGGCATGCAATTTCGCCGCGATTGGCAATCAATATGGAATCAAACATACAAGTAATATCCATTCGCTACGCAAAGTGCGGTAGTCATCGAAGAATCCGGCGAGTCTGTCAATAATTTGTTGCTACCCTGGTCGGGATTTACAGTTTTATAATTTCATTAAGGCATTGATAATTATTAGGTATCTTCGATTATTCTGATTTTTGGGAACGATAATTCATTTTGCGGAAACTTTGCTAACAAAATGATCGCATTTATCATAAATCGTCGTCATACAGGTACCGGCGTTGGCGCAGGCGGCGTTCACCGATATCGCAGCCCAGCGGGTAACTCAGCGACGCCGGATGCATGATTTGGCCGTCAGACCCCTTGGCAACGCCCAAATGGGGCCGCCTGTCGGCGATTTCGAACAGCAATTTGCGCCGGATGGCGCGTCCGAAATCTTTGAGGTCCCTGGCCGCCACCAGAAACGCGCCGGGACCGCCAATAACACAAGCGGCGTAATAACCATCCAGGTTTTGCAATTGCGGCCGCCCCGATGGCTGCAGTCGGTCGTTGATGATCGGCAGGCCGTTGATGGTGATGCCCTTGGCAATGGCATCGGCGCGGGCTCCGGTCACCAGGGCGCCGGTATTATTGGGTCCGTCCCCGGATATGTCGATGACCCGGCGCGTGCCTTGAAATTGATTGCCCTCCAAAAGCGGCACCGCATAGATGATGGCATCGCTGATCGACGTCCAGGGGCCGGTCGATATGGGCGCCGCCGCCAGGGAATTGGCAAAGGCCGCCGCGCTGGCGGCGCCATCGATAACCCGCCAATCGAGTACCGTCGCCTGCACATCTTCGCCGGCCCATTCCACATAGATTACGGCAATCCGCCCGAGCACGCCGCCGGTGACGGCTTTGGCGAACTCCGGACTGCTGATGGCCTGGATATAGCCGTGGCGTTGCAAGGAAGCCTCTTCAAAATCGACGCTCCCCGAAACGTCGACGGCCAGCACCAATTCCAAATCCACCGGCGTCAACGCCCGTGCGCCTTGGGAGCCCAGGCCGGAGAATAGCGCCACGCCAATGGTAAAAACCAAGCGCGGAGCCATGTGCCGCCACAGAATGTTCCAGGTCATGGGCTGCATCCTATCACGCCGGGGGAGCGGGGGCGGGCGAATTTAGTTAGTATAGGAATCGATGCTGGGCACAATGCCGTCGTCGGAATTGCTTATTTCGGCGATCCGGCGCTGGCGGAAAAGGCTGCGCAGCGCGCCATAGAAATCGATGGAGGTTTCGCGCAAATCCCCCAATTCCTCGACGATATTTGCGTAGGTTGTGACGCCGCGGACACCGGCGATGGAGAGCGCGATCTCATCCCGCCCGGTGTTGTCCAGGTATATTCCCAAAGGATCGAAAAAGCTGTCGATCACGAATTTACCCAATGCGTCCCGTGGGTTAGATGGCCCAAGCAGGGGCAGAACCAAGTAAAAACCCTCGCCGACGCCCCAGACCGCCAATGTTTGCCCAAAGTCTTCGCTGTGGCTTTTAAAGCCCATTCCCTCGGCCACATCGAACAAGCCGCCGAGCCCGAGGGTGGTGTTGATAACCAGGCGCGCGCCGGTATCCATGCCCCGTTCCAACTCGCCCTGCAGCAGATCGTTCACCAGGACCACCGGATTTCTGATATTGGCGAGGAAATTGCTGATTCTTTCGCGGGCGAATTCCGGCAACACAAAGTTGTAGGTTTTAGCCACCGGCTCCAGGATAAAAAAGTTGAAGACCTCGTTGAAGCCGAATATGACCCGGTTCAGGGGTTCCAGCGGATCGTTGACATCCAGTTCTTCCGCATCGCCGTCCTGGGCGCCGGGAAGACCATCCAAATCCAAGGATTCAACGTCCGCGTCCTTATCCTTGGAAGATCGGACCGCGCCGCTTGCCGCGCCGCCGCCTTTTTCCGCCGCCAAACGAAGGCGGCCGGAACCGGAGCGCCGCGTCACCGGCGCCAATACCGGCGTCCGGGTGTCGCCGATTCGCGCAAACGGATGCGGCTGGGTCAGCAGGGCGCGCATATCGTAGAGCCGGTTGCCGGCCGATGCGCCGCCGCCGAACAGCGCAAATGCAGCCGTGACAGTCAAATAAATTGCGGCAAGAGTAAAAACCTTTCGCCGCGTCAAAGGCTTGAATGGGATCATAGATATGAGCCGACCTGTCTGCCGAGAACCTTAATCATTTTCCCTTCCCTGGCAAGGGTTCTGTTGGTGAAACCGGGGAATATCAAAGGAATTTTGCCCCTATGGCCTATGGCTCCTACGATTTTCCCATGTTGCTTCATGGCGGGATTTCTGTTTTCAAGACCTGTTCGCAAAATAAGGGCACATCGATGACCGATACCATTCGGCAACTGATCGACAACGGCGCCGGTGACGCTGCCGTGCTCGGCGCTCCGGGGCGGCCCGCCATGACCTACCGCCGTCTCGCCGCCCTTGCCGATACCACCGTCCAGGATCTGAACGCGCCGGAAATGGCCGCCGCCTTCCTGGCCATCGCTCCGGCGCCACCACGGCGCCCCTCAATCGGGCCTACCGGCAGGAGGAATTCGAATTCGCCCTCTCCGATTTGAACGCCAAGGCGCTGGTGGTCGAGGCCGGCTCGACATCGCCGGCCCGATTGGCGGCCGCAAAACAAGGGCTCGCCGTGCTCGAAATCGAAATCGCCGCGGGCGCCGCGGCCGGCGATTTCCGGTTTGCAGCGGAGGCCCCGGCGGATGCCTCCCCGGCGCCAAATGGCGGGCCCGCCGGGCCCGATGATTGCGCCCTGGTGCTGCACACATCGGGAACCACATCGCGGCCCAAGAACGTGCCCCTGTCGCAGACCAATGGGACCGCCTCGGCGCAATATTTCAGTTCATCTTTGTCATTAATAACAGACGATATCTAACTGAATTTAATGTCTTTATTCCATATTCATGGCCTGATAGACGCGGTCCTGTCGTCGGTTTCGGCGGGCGCCGGAATATGCTGTTCGCCGGGCTTCAACGCGCTGCGCTTTTTGCCTGGATGAAGGAGGCCGACCCCAGCTGGTACACGGCGGTGCCGACCATGCACCAGACCATCCTGAGCCGCGCCGGGCGCGACGCCGGCATCATCGAGAGCGGCCGGCTGCGCTTTGTCCGCTCGTCGTCGTCGTCCTTGGCGCCGCAGGTCATGGCCGAACTGGAAGACACCTTCGGCTGCCCGGTGATCGAAGCCTACGGGATGACCGAGGCGGCCCATCAAATGGCCAGCTATCCGCTTGCCGATGCGCCCCGCGCAAACCCGGCAGCGTCGGCGCTGCCGCCGGGCCGGAGGTTGCCAGCATGGACCAAGCCGGCGCCATCTTGGGCTGCGGAGAGATCGTGATTCCCGGGCGCAACGTGTTTTCCGGCTACCAGGCCAATCCAAGCGCCAATGCCGAGGCCTTTTCCGATGGCTGGTTCCACACCGGCGACCAGGGCGTCATCGACGGCGACGGGTATCTGTTCTTGACCGGGCGCCTGAAGGAAATCATCAACCGGGGAGGCAAAAAAATCTCGCCCCGGGAAGTCGATGAAATCCTCCTGCAACATCCCGCCGTGAGCCAGGTGGTCACCTTCGCCGTGCCCCACGGCATCTTGGGCGAGGACGTGTATGCCGCGGTGGTGCTCGGCGAAGGCCAGTAGGCCGGCGAAGCCGAAATCCGGGACTTCGCCGGCGCCCGCCCGGCCGATTTCATGGTGCCGCGCAAAATCCTGTTCCTGGACGAAATCCCGAAGGGCGCCGCCGGCAAGCCGCAACGGAACGGGCTTGCCGAAAAATTGGGTCTCACCTAAGCTCGGGGCATGAAAATCTGCATATACAGCGCCCACAAAACCTCCATGCTGCAGGACCTGGAGCGCGGCCGTCCCATGGAGATCGACGCCCTCATGGGCGCCGTCTCCGAAATCGGCCGCCCCACCCGGACTCCGACCCCGGCTATCGATATGGTCCTGGCCCTGGTGACGTCGCTGGCCCGCATCGCCGGCTGTTATCCGAAACAGGCGCAATAAGGAACCGTTCATGGCTATCCTCCCGCTCAAAGACGACAACGATCTGAAACGCATTAGTTTTCAGTATGTCACCGTCGGCCTGATCGCCGCCTGCGTGGCGGTTTTCCTGTGGCAACTGTCGCTGGGCGAAGCCCAAGGCCGCGCCGCCCTGCAATTCGGCGCCATCCCCAGCGTCCTCTTCGGCGCGCGCAACCTGGCGCCGGAGCTCTACGTGATTCCCTCCTATCTCACCTTGTTCACCAGCCTGTTCCTGCATGGCGGCTGGATGCACCTGCTTTTCAACATGCTGTTTCTCTGGGTGTTCGGCGACAATGTGGAAGATTGCATGGGCCATGTGCGCTATTTGGTTTTCTTCCTGATCACCGGCGCCATCGCCAGTTTCGCCCATGCCTTCTTCGAGGCCGGCTCGTCGGCGCCCCTGATCGGCGCGTCGGGCGCCATTTCGGGCATCCTCGGCGCCTATCTGGTGCTGCATCCCAAGGCTAGGCTGCTGGTCCTGTTTATGAACATCATCCCCTTGCGCCTGCCCGCCTTCGTGGTCCTCATTGGCTGGATCGGGATGCAATTTTTCAGCCTCACCTCGGGCGCCGCCAGCAACACCGCCTGGTGGGCCCATATCGGCGGATTTGCCGCCGGCATGATCCTGATCGTGGTTTTCAAGCGCAAGGGCGTCCCATTGTTCGACGGCATCGGCCGTTTCAAACCGGCCGGACCGCGCCTGGTGGAAATGGCCAACGAGGACGAACTTCGCCACGCCAAATCGATCCTCCCCAACACCGTGGCCAGCCGGCCGAAATCCGCCGGTCCCATGCCCGGCAGCAGCCGGCGCGATTCCTAACCAAATAAATTAGAAAATTTATTTAAACATTTGAATTAAAACAAATAATCTTTGAATATCAGGCCGCTTTTTGCGCCTTTTCGGCGATGCGTTTGTCGCGCATCTTCTTCAAATAATCCAGGCGCAGGTCGAGGCTCGATCCCACCCACATGCAATTGATGGCGTGGTCTTCGTAGCCGTCGCCGGTATTCGGATGCACCAGCATGTCCAGCTCGCCCCGGTTGAGGGCCAGCCAGGGCACGATCTCGGCGAACAGAGGGGTATCGAAGGCCACCTGGAAGTGGGATTGGGGATGCGGGCCCTGCGGCGCCTTGTCGCGCCAGCGGCCGATCTCGGCGGCCGGGAACAGTTTCGCCAGCTCGCGGCGCAAATGCCCGGCCCACTGCTTGGTGGCGCCATCGTAATAGATGTGCACGTGGTAGCCCTTGATCGCTTCGGCCGGCCGGAATTCCATGCTCGCTCGCTCCGTCTGTTACGCCCTCTGACGGTCTAATAGGTAATCCTATCGGAGCAGCGGCGCAATGGTTGAGCGCGTTTGCAGATAGGCCCTAATTGACCGAGTTGCCAAGAATGACGTGCACATGGCCAACCCTGCTATCCCCATGTGCACTGGGCAGTTTACGCGACATGCAACACCCGAAAATGCATTAACATCATTGTCATTTATTCACATTTGTTAACATCCACGGACATTTTTCGAAGCATCGGCCG
>JAYGEH010000468.1:0-7151 GCA_046582475.1 Rhodospirillales bacterium | reverse complement strand
CTCGGTGTCGCCAAGGCGCACATGAACATCGGATATATCGATACCAATCCGTTCCACGGCAACTTGCGCCAAGGTTGTTTCAAGTCCCTGTCCGATGCTTTGAATTCCAACCCGGATATCAAGCCGGCCGTCGGGTGTCAGCCTGGCAAATGCTTGTTCATACAATGCCCGCCTTTTGCCATCGGCCGTCGTACCGTGCGCGGTCTGTTCCGAAAAAACCGCAAGGCCAAGGCCGATCAAGCGCCCGTCCGGTTCACCCCTCTTTTGACGTTCGCGGACTGCTTCAAGGTCGATCGCGGTAACAGCCATGCGCAATAGCTCGGGGTAGTCGCCGCTGTCGAAATGTTTGTCTGTAATGTTGTCGTATGGCATTTGCTCGGGACCCACCAGGTTGGCGAGGCGAACGTCATGCGGTTCCATGCCGATCTCGCGGGCGATGGCATCCATCATCAATTCCATCGCGTAGCAACATCCTGGCCGGGCAACTCCGCGATATGGTAATTGCGGAGCTTTGTTCGACGCAACGGCAACCGAGCTGCAGCGATACACCGGGAGATCGTATGGTCCCGGAAGTATTGCGCTGATCTGTGAGACCTCGATCGCCGCGGTGAACGGGTAGGCCGAGTAGGCGCCCGAATCGACCACCGCCTTGGCGTCGAAGGCCAAGATTTTGCCCTTTTCATCGGTGAAGGCGGTCATGTCATAATGATGTTCGCGGCAGTTTGCGTTGGCGATCAATTGTTCACGGCGATCTTCCAACCACCGCACCGGATGGCCGCACCGCATAGCCAGCCAACACAGGCAAATCTCTTCTCCGGTTACGACTGCCTTATATCCAAAGCCACCACCAATATCGGGAGAAATGACCCGAATCTGAATCTCGGGAATTTGCAGAAATTCGGCAAGACCGGTACGCACCACGTGGGGAAATTGTGTTGCGCCGTGAACAACCAGTTGACTCAATCTTGTATCCCAATGCGCAATAAACCCGCGGCACTCGATCGGAGACATGACTTGGCGGGAAGTACGCACTTGGCGCGTTACGGTCACAGGCGCCATTCGCGCACTAGATTCAATATCACCCTCATAGCCGATCTCTAAATATATATTGTCATTCCACGATTCGTGAACACGAGGTGCGTCCGGCAATTGGGCGTCCAACATGTCGACGACAGCGGGCAACACATCGCAATCCACTGTGATCTGTGCAGCAATATCTTCGGCCTCGGCCCGCGTATCGGCCACGCACATGGCAATCAGCTCCCCGACATGGCGGATCTTGTCGGTGACTAGCGGCGGTTGTTCGGAGGGTTTGAATCCGGGCAGCGGCGAGACCGCCCTGATTGGTTTTACGCCGGTCAGGTCTTCCGCGGTGAACACCGAAGATCGGACCGCGTCGGGTATTTGGACGCCAAGTAAACGCGCGTGGGCGACGGTCGAGCGAACAAAGGCGACATCCCGTGTTCCGTCAAGTGAGATGTCGCCAATATATTGTCCCTTTCCGCGCAAAAAGCGGTCGTCCTCTTTCCTGAGCAACCTAGCGCCAACGCCATTCGGGTGCCCCACTTTCAATTCTCCCGGCCAATTCGGATAGACGATCTGGAATATTTCCCCACTGCGCGGTTAGTTCCGCGCTTTGGAAACACTACCATTAATAACTAAAACTGTCGAGGCGGCCTCAGGTCGGTATTCGGAGATTTCCTGGCTTTCCCGTTTTCGGATATTTGAGCCCAAATCGCCCAGTTGATGATGCGTTGCACCCGTTTGTGGTTCACCTGCCAGCCTCCGGTACGCAGCATGGCCGTAATCCGCCGATAGCCGTAACGGCCAGGTCATTGAGCGGTTGAGCGAAGCTCTTGTTGAAATAAACAAAACCGATATCACCATTTTGTTGGTCGAGCAGGATGTCATCACTGCTTTCGATTTGGCGGACAAGGCATTTGTTATCGAATCCGGCCGTGTTACCACGAGCGGTCCAGCCAATGACTTGGCCGACGATCCGCGCATTCGCCAAGTCTATATGGGGATTCAATGTCCGATTTTGCGTGATCGCAACGGGATTTTCATGGTTCATACCAGCGGTTCGATGCACTGAAATTCGAATCGTACCGACTTGCAGGAATAGGAAATTTACATTATCATTCTAATCATAGGATGTTTCTAAATTCGGGCATCCGCGCCGGAAATCAAAACTTGGCCGAGGGTGGCGTAGAATCGAGTGATTAGTGAAATATTGCAGGGATTGGCCGAATTTTGAGAAATTGGCGGGTTAACACCCTAAACTAGCAGATTATACAGCAAATTTATTCGAACTCGGCGGAGGTCAACGCGGTGAATTCGTTTGCGCTCGCGGAAGATATTCTGGACAAATCGAATTACGATAGCGCCGTCGAACATCTGAGCCAGACAAATGTGTTGCTGCCGACTTTCGCGGAATTGGCGGAGCCCGGAAAGTCGAAATTCCGCAATTTGCCTTTCGGCAGCGACGTTCATGCCGATGAACCTCATTCGGCAAATCTGCTGCGCGTTCATTGGTACAACAACAAGGAAAGAAACGGACTAACCGACGTTCCGGGGCATCTGGTTCTGGGCCCCGAGTTCACCGGCGTTGCGGCGCCGATCATCGTTATATTGGGTGATCGTTTCCCGATGATCCAGGCCCACAAGGTGCTGGCCGCTTATGCCTGTCTGGTGACCCGTCTGGTTTCCGGACAGTTCGATCCGGTTCGGAACCGTGCGATTTGGCCATCCACGGGAAACTATTGCCGCGGAGGCATCGCGATTTCGCGCATACTGGGTTGCCGAGGCGTGGCCGTGCTTCCCGCCGGCATGAGCCAGGAACGATTTGACTGGTTGGAAAATTGGGTCACAAACCCCGATGACATCATCCGCACGCCCGGTTCCGAAAGCAATGTCAAGGAAATCTACGACAAGTGCGCCGAGCTGTCGGCCGATCCGACAAACGTCATTCTCAACCAGTTTTCCGAATTCGCCAACTATCTGGTGCATTATTCCTGCACTGGCCAAGCTCTGGAAAATATATACGAACATCTAAAAGCCAATGACTCTGAGCTATCATTGGCGGCCTTCGTCGCCGGGACCGGTTCCGGCGGCACCTTGGGCGCCGGCGACTATCTCAAGGAAAAATTCGGCACCAAGATTGTTGCCGTTGAACCTATTGAATGTCCGACGATGCTCTACAACGGCTATGGCAAACACAATATCCAGGGCATCGGCGACAAACATATTCCCCTGGTCCAGAACGTGATGAACACCGATATCGTTGCCGGCGTTTCAGATGAAAGCTGCGATAGCCTGAATGTTCTGTTCAATACGGATGCCGGGCGTGAGTACCTGACCGAACGCAGAAAATTGGACCCCGATCTCGTCGCGAGTTTGAACAAACTGGGGCTCTCGGGTATCGCCAACCTATTGGCTTCGATCAAAACCGCCCGAATGTTCGATTTGACCGAGAACGATGCGATCATCACCGTTGCGACGGACAGCGCGGCGCTTTACGAAAGCGAACGAGCGTCCACGGAACAAAGCCGGTATCCTGGTGGATTTGATCAAGTGTCCGCGGGTGAAGTATACGCCCAACATCTGTGTGGTCTGGACGGCGATCATATCGCCGATCTGAGCCACCGGGACAAAAAGAGAATTTTCAATCTTGGCTACTATACCTGGGTCGAGCAACAAGGGATATCGCTCGAAGAATTTGATGCACGCCGGGATCAACGGTTTTGGAAAGACCTGACCAAACTGCTTCCCGTATGGGACCAAATGATAGAAGAATTCAACCACCGAACAGGTGTCGGCAGAGCGGCGTAACAACGCGTCATCCGGCGGCCCGCCGATGGTATGGCGCGGGACGAACAGTGTGAAGCAGGGAGAGGTAAACTGGCCCAATCCTACTTGGATATCAGAGCTGCGACCGAGGCACGTGACCGGAGCCTGCGCGAGAAAGTCATGACGCTTGAAGAAGCGGCGAAACTGGTCAACGACGGAGATCATATTGCCGTTGGCGGTTGCACGGCATCACGTACGCCCATGGCGATGATTTGGGCGCTCATCCGTGCCAAGAAATCGGGTCTATCGGTTTCACGCAGCATCGTATCGACCGAGGGAGATTTTTGGTTTGCTTCGGGCGTATGTAATCACATTCTCACCAGTTGGTTCAGCCAAGGAATTGTCTGGGGTATTTCGAAGGTGATGCGCGCCTATACCGAATCCAATCGAGCGCAATTCGAGGAATGGAGCCACATGTCCATCGGATTACGCTATCGGGCAGGCGCCATGGGCGTGCCGTTTATGCCAACCAGGTCGATGATGGGCTCGGGGGTGGCCGGGCTGCTGGAGGATCTGAAAGAGATCGATTGCCCTTATACGGGCGATAAAATCCTTTTGATACCGGCGCTTAACCCGGATGTGGCGCTGATCCATGTGCCCCGGTGCGATGCGTATGGCAATGCCCAGATCGATGGCTTGCAGTTCATGGATCTCGATATCGCAATGGCCGCGAACAAGGTTATTTTAACTACCGAGCGGATTATCACTAATGACAAAATTCGCCGGACGCCCGACCAAACGAAAATTCCGTTCATCACCGTCGATGCAGTTGTCGAAGTGCAATACGGCTCGGCGCCCCATGAATGCTATGGAATGTACGAGCCGTTCTTCGGCCACATGGACGCCTATGCGGCGATGATCAAGGACGACCCGGACGCCGGCGTGGCCGAATATTTGGATCGTTATTATTACGGCCCTTCAAGCTGGTCAGAATATCTTGAGCTGATCGGCGTCGAGGACATACTCGATGCGACGCGGCGCGGCCGGAGTATTTACGATGACTGAGAATGCCGCCTATACGGATTCGGAATTGCTCGCCGTGATGAGTGGCCGCCTGCTGACAGACGGGCAAACCGTATTCGCCGGTGTCGGTATTCCTTTGCTGGCGGCAACGCTTGCTCAACGCCTGCATGGTCCGGGGTTGACCATCCTATTTGAGGGGGGAACCCTGGGACCCTTCATCGTTCCCGGCGAACTGCCGCCAACGACCAACGAGCAACGGTGTACCAGGCGGGCCAATATGCTACTTAGCATAACCGATGTCCTGTTGCTGCTGCAGCGGGGATATGTTGACGTCGGTTTCATGGGCGGTGCCCAGATCGATCGCTACGGAAATTTAAACAGCTCGTTTATCGGCGATCCGAAAAATCCAGCGATTCGTCTGCCCGGTACCGGCGGTGGAAACGATATTTCGTCTCTGACCCAGATGATTGTCGCCATGAAACAGGAAAAACGGCGGTTCGTCGAAAAAGTCGACTTCATCACCAGCCCCGGTTATTTAAACGGTGGCTCATCCCGCCAAGATGCCGGTCTGATATCCGGGGGCATGTTCCGCGTCGTGACCGATCTTGCCATTATGGGATTTGATGAAATAACCAAAGCGATGAAAATAGAGGCCTTGCATCCCGGCGTCACCGTCGAGGAGGTGCGCGACAACGCGGATTTCGATATTCTGGTTGACGACAGTCCTGAAACGACCGAGGCACCGACGGACGAGGAACTTAGTATTCTGAGGCATCTTGACCCCGATCGCCTGTACATCGCCTAACACGATCACCAATCCAATATCCGTTAATTTGACAGGGACAGAACGATGACCGACCTTTCCAATACGTTTGGAATAACCCTGCGAAACTTTCAGAAGTTCCCCGAACAGCCAGACCCCTTGGAACTGATCGAATTCGGCGTCAACGCGGAAAAGCTCGGGTTTGATTCCCTGTTTGTGTGGGATCACGTTTTGCTGGGCGTTGATCCTCATTTTCCCATCATCGATTCCTTGACTCTTCTAACAGCAATTTCGATGCGCACCAAAAAGATTAAATTGGGCACCGGTATTCTCGTATTGCCGGTGCGCAATCCTGTGTTGCTGGCAAAACAGCTGTCGAGCATGGATCAAATTTCGGGTGGACGCCTGCTCTTGGGCCTGGCGTCCGGCTGGTATAAACGCGAGTTCGATGCCCTGGGCGTACCGTTCAACAAGCGCGGAAATATTATGGACCAAAACCTGGAGATCATGACCCGTCTTTGGCAGGACGATATGGTCACAGCGGAAATCGGGCCTTACAACCTACGCAATTCCGTCATGTTCCCAAAGCCGGTAAAAAAAGCTGGGCCGCCAATCCTGATCGGTGGGTACGCGGATCGTGTACTGAAACGGGCGGCCTCCTGGGACGGTTGGCTAACCTATTTTTACACCCCCGAAGGTTTTATAAAGTCGTGGAACAAGATAATCGATTATGCCGAAGAGGCCGGCAAGGACCCGGCGGAATTAATGAATTGCAACCAAGTACCAATAATGGTCGGAGAGTCATGCGAAGAGGTTCTACCACAGATGCTGGAATGGCTGGATGCCGAGTGGGATTTTCCCAGCCATAGCGATTGCACGCGCGACAGCGCAATCATTGGAACGGTGGACGATTGTGTCGAGCAACTTCAAGCCCATATCGACGCCGGAGTGCAGAAGCTCATTTTCGTGCCCTATAAATATGAGGCAGAACAGGTCGACATCATCGCCAAGGAAATCATCCCCCGTCTTCGGAAATAGCATCGGGGAAATAGTATGGGATGTTGCCTGATATTTCCTCGCTGAATCCGCCCTGGCGGCTAAGCGGATTATGCGCTCAATCGGGGATGCACGTGTTCTATTGTATCCGAGCTTCCGCGTTCATAACGGCTCGCCAGAGTGGACGTTTCTGGTCGTAGGCTGGGCGCATTAAAACTCGCATCTATTCGTTCCTTCGTCGGTGTTCCATACAGAGTGGTTCGCTGTTGTGGCCGACGGTTCAATTCGTTGATCAATGGCTCCAGACATTCGGGCGGCATCTCCTGGCCAAAACTGGCGCCGGCCGATCGCGTGATCGTCCCAATGCCACCAGTGCGCGCCTTCGTGAACAATTTGAGAAGCGTTTTAATCGGCGTATCGGCGATCCGATTATCACCGGGTAATACCAACTTGCAAAAAGATTGACTCGTTAGTGTTCTGTTAGCTTGGCCGTGATTCAACATGGGAAACAGAGGAGTTTTCCATGGCCCGAGGTATTTTCCTACGAAGTGATTACAATGGTGATGATCTTCGCTCATTG
>JAYGEH010000459.1:0-10350 GCA_046582475.1 Rhodospirillales bacterium | reverse complement strand
AGACAACAGGGTTCTAGTGAACGCACGCACCGCATTTAGGGAATTTATATCAAAGTCAGAAATGATTCGGTCTCCCTCATAACCTTTCCAATTCGAACGATTTAAACTTCAGGGTAGCTTATTCCTTCTATTTTGTAAGGTCGAACGTACTGTAATTTTGAATTTACGTATTGCCCATTTGGCTTGGATTCTGCGACACTCTCCGCCAGGTTTTGATGTGTTTGGACCGGTTAGCCGCTTGGATCAATCGATGTTCCTATGATTTTTAGCCCGATTTATGATTAAATCCGCAGCGTACAGAATCGAGTTAATTCCGGAATGGTCGAACGATATGAAAATCCGTAATTGGCACTATTCGATTTTAAAATTGGATAATATTAGGAGGATACTCGGGGCTCCGGTGCTGATAACGGTGTTGTCTTGGATGCTTGTGGGCAACGTAGCGGCCCAGCCGTCTTCGCTCACCATTGTCTATCCCAACGAAAAGAATGCTTTTCACGACGCTGCTTCCGAGATCGTGTGCCAAGCATACCAGGAAATGGGAATTAAGATTAAATACAAGTCCTTCCCGGCGGAACGTGCTCTGTTGCTTTCAAACAAAGGAGCGGCGGATGGGGAACTGGTGCGTATCAAAGGCATTGACGCCAAATACACCAACTTGATCCGTATTCCGGTCAGTCACGTGACGGCAGAGCAGATGGCATTTGCCAAGAAGCCAGGCATCAAAATTTCGGGTTGGCTGAGCTTGAGACCCTATCGCATCGTCTTTCACCGAGGCTACAAAGTTGCTGAGCGCAAAACCAAAAAGTTGAATCGCTTCATCGTATCCAACGATCAAGCTGCGTTTAAAATGGTCTCGAAGGGTAGGATGGATGTTGCCATCGCCAACCGGTTTTCAGGATTGGACACCATCAAGAAACTGAAGCTGGGCAGTATCATAATGCTCACCCCACCGATCCAGTCGGACCCCCTTTACCACTATCTGCATGTCAAACACCGCGCCCTGGTGGATCGGGTGACAGCCATTTTTAAACGCATGAAGGCGAACGGCGCAATGGACAGAATATTGGCGGAACACAAAGTGCCTCGACCCGTTGTAAAATAGCAGGAATAGGACCAAGCTCGCATAAATTGCACAGCGAAGGAAAGGATCGATATAGCTGAGGTCAAAGAAATCAATAAACGAACGGCCACGCAAGACGCTGGGGATTGAAACGCCGGCAGAAAGATTTAACGCTTGAGTTGCATCGACCGATTGAGGTGGCAGGGCAAATCGGAAATTCACGGTGGTACAAAAAACACGGGTTTTCCGAACCCCTCTAATGTCTCCTCTTGGCTGAGGCTGTTGAAGAACTATTTTTGGGGCCAATTGACGCAACTTTGATTCAAAAATGCTCCTGAACGGGCAATATTGATTCGCAACCTGGCGCCATTTGGTTCGTTAGTTGCGTGGACGCTGCCGTCGAATGAGTTCTTTAACAGCCTCGGCTAATAGCAGAAGTTCAGAAACAGGGATTCGACGTCCAATTCGGCCCGGAAAGCGGACATCTCGAATCCTAAGCACAAGTGCGATATTTCCCTCGTGGCTTTCCCTCCCCGGTCAAGACATGGAGGGTTTTTTCCACCGCGCACAGGATATTCGGCACGTCGCTTAAATCTAGAGCGGTTCCGGATAAATAGGAACCATTTGACCGGGATGATTTTGCCCTGTGGCGAGGAGCGCGCCGCATGGCGATGCATTGGCATCGGCAAAGGCGTGCGACGATGTCCACGGGGTAAAAGCACCCGGCCTGCGGTGGGTCAAATCGGCTCTCCGGGGGCGTTGCGGCGCTTGCCCGATGCGAAGGCATCGCGCCGCGCGCCGCACCTACCCGGAAAACCGATTTGTTCCCATCAAATTGATTCACTTCTATTCGGAACCGCTCTAGGATACGTCCCTGGGCTACTCGCTCTTACACGGCGAAGGCCTCGGCATACAGTGCTCTCAATTCATTCCGCCTTGCGTCCGCCTTTGGTGAACGCCGCGAAGGTGATGGCGGCCATGACGATGGCGGCGCCCAAAAACTGGACCGGCGACAAGACCTGGCCGAGCAGCACGATACCCAGAATAACGCTGGCCAGGGGCTCGAAGTTCATCAGCAGGCTGACACGGACGGCGCCGATTTTCGATACGGCGACGAAGATGCCGATGATCGAGAAGCTGTAAAACACCCCGACGCCGGCGAAGGCCAATTGCCCCTTTAAGGATACCGGAACGGCATAGTCTCCGGCGATCACATCGAGCACGATGAAAATGCAGGCGCCCGATGCCAGCATGTAAAAGCTTACCGGGCGCGAATCCTGGCCCTTCACCAGTCGGTTCATCGCCAGCATCATGATGGTGATGACAACCGCCGCGCCGGCGGCCATGGCGATGCCGGTGAGGCTGAGGCTTTGGCCGAACACATCGAGGGCCAGGGCCAGCCCGGCGAAGGTGGCCGCCAGCGCGATCACCAGCTTGCGCGTAATCGGCTCCTGCCCGGTTGCCCAAGCGCCGAGGCCGGTCAGCATGGGATAGAGGTAAAAGGTGAGAACCAACAGCGCCACCGGCTGATGCTCGATGGCGCCCAATACGCCGTAGGAATAGGCCGCCAGAAACCCGCCCAATGCGATGGCGATCAGCTTGACCCGGGCCGACAGGTTCACCGGCACCCGCCAGACACGGAGGATGATCAGCAAAGTTACGGCGGCGGCGGCGGTGCGGAATGTGAGCACCGAAAGGGGGTTGGCGCCGTGTTCGTAGGTGATCGCCGCCAGGGTGGAGTTGACCGCAAAGGAGATGGCCACCAGGACCGTCAGGACGATGCCGAAGGCCGGGAGCTTTGTTTCGGCCGTCACCCCTGCAGCCAATTTTCGGCGTCGGCGCGCAGTTTCTTTTCGGCGTCCGAATTGACCGGGATGATATTCGGCTCCGGCGCATAGCCGCGCAATCCGAGCCGGTAGCAGAGGAAGCGGCATTCGGGAATGAACTGGTCCAAATTCATAGCGTCGAAATAGCCGGCCGGAACCTGATCGGGATTGACCGGATCGAGGCGGTCTTTTTCATAGACCATGGTGCGCTGGAATATGCGCCAGACTTGGTCGCCGCGCTTTTCAAACAAATCGAGGAAACGGGCCCAGGTGATGCAGTCAAACTCGAAAACCTCATTGCTCATGCGGCTGATCAGCTCGATATGCACCTCCGAGGTGGCGCGGCTGCCGTTCACATGGATGCGGGCGTCGCCCACATTATGCTTGCTGAACGCGCCTGGCTTGATGGCGGCCAGCATGGCTTTCGATTGCTCGATAAAGTCCGCCGCCGGGCCCGAGATCCAGGAAATATTCATGGTCGCGTCGTCGTGGTAGCAATTGCCGAGCAAATCCCAATCGCCGTTGTCGCGGGCGTAGGCCCAATCGGTGAGAACCTTGGTAATCTCGAATTCATCGGCGACGCGTTCCAATCGATGGTTCAGGTCCATGGTGGGCTTCCCTCCTTGATTTGTTGCGGCGATGGCACGTTGAATAAATCGCCGATCACACGTAATAACAAGGCCATGTCCGAACAAACAATTTTGGCCAGCGTCGATGGGCGCGGCGTCGCCACCATCACCCTCAACCGCGCCCGCGTCCACAACGCCATGAACGGCGCCATGCTGGCCGAGCTCGAAGATGCCATATCCGGCTTTGAGGCGGACCCCGATATCCGGATACTGTTGCTGCGCGCGGGCGGCAAAAATTTCTCCGCCGGCGCCGATATGAAGCCGCAAGATGACGCAGTCGACGCGCAGCCCGCACCCAGTCTGCCCGCCGCCATCCAGGCATTGGCGCGTTTCACCCGGCCCACCCTGGCCCTGGTCCAGGGTGCCTGCATCGGCGGCGGCGTCGCCTGGATCACCGCCTGCGACATCGTCGTCGCTTCCGAAGACGCCTTCTTTTCGATCCCCGAGGTTCGGCTTGGCTTCAATCCCGCGTCGCTTATTCCGATGTTCCTGGGCGCCATCGGCCCTCGAAACACCATGCGCTATGTGCTCGGCGGCGACCGCTTCGACGCGGCCAAGGCCCAGGAAATGGGTCTGGTGCACCATCTCTGCCCGGTCGGCGCCCTGGACGAGGCGGCGGCGCCGATCATCGATGCCCTGCTATCCGGCGGGCCCGAAGCTATTGTGGCAACCAAGGCGACCATCATCGAATTGGCCGGGCTGATGGCGGATGCCGATCTGGCGGCGCGCCTGGACGCCATGGGCGAGGCAAGCCGGGCGTCGGACGAAGCCGCCGAGGGGCGCGCCAGCTTTGCCGAAAAGCGCCCGCCCAAATGGAAGCCGCCGGAATAATATTTACGTCGGCAGGCCGAGGATGCGCTTGGCAATAATGTTGCGCTGAATTTCGCGGGAGCCGCCGCCGATGGTGTTGCGCCTATCGCCCAGGAAGCGGCCCATAATATCGACGCCGCCTTCGTCGGTTGCGACGATGTCCTTTTCCAGCCCGTGGCCGCCGGCGGCTTCCACCAGCAGATCGTCGAGCCGCTGGATTTCCTCGGTGCAGTACAGCTTCAAGATCGACGCCGCCCAGCCCGGCGAGATGTCCGCGTTGGTCAGTTCCAGGGCGTGGCGGAAATAGGCGGCGAAGGCAGTGACGTTGATCTCGTGGCCCGCCAGGCGGTCGCGGAACGCGGCGTCGTCCATGGCGCCGGTTTTGCGCGCCATGCGTTTGACGGCATCCAGCACGCTATAAAGGTGGCGGGGATGGCCGTGGGTGAAGCGTTCGGTGCCGAGGATGGAATTGGCGACGCGCCAGCCATCGTGCAATTCGCCCACCAGGTTTTTCGCCGGAACGCGGACGTCGTCGAAAAACTCCTCGGCCAGTTCATCGTCGCCGGAGAGAACTTTTATCGGGCGCCGGGTGATGCCGGGGCTGTTCAAGTCGATCAAAATGACGCTCAAGCCGCCCTGTTTCTTCGGCGCGTGCCTGTTGGTGCGCACCAGGGCGAACATCCAGTCAGCTTGCGTCCCCATGGTGGTCCAGATTTTCTGGCCGTTGACGATGAATTCGTCGCCGTCCAGCACTGCGCTGGTCTTCAGGCTGGCCAGGTCCGATCCGGCATTGGGCTCGGAATAGCCCTGGCACCAGATCACTTCGCTGCGCAGGATCGGCGGTAGGAACGCCGCCTTTTGCGCCTCTGTGCCAAACTCTATCAATACCGGGCCGACCAGGTTGAGGGCGTGGGTGGCGTGGGTTTCGGGCGCCCCGGCGTGGGCGAACTCTTCCGCCAGGATAATCTGCTCCGCTAAGCTGGCGCCCATGCCGCCGGCGGCTTTCGGCCAGTGCGCCGCGTGCCAGCCCCGGGCCAGAAGCTGGTCGTACCAGGGTTTGATTTCCGCCGGCGTCAGCTTGACCGGGGAATTGCGCAAATCCTCCGCAAGGTTGGCGTCCAGCCAGTCCCGCACCTCGGCCCGGAATTCCGCGTCGCTTTCGCTTTCACCTTCGAACATTGCAGTCCCTTGATTTCCATGGCCGGCATGGTCACAACTGAGCCAATCGAAATAGTATGCTCGGCGCGCGCCCGTGCCAAGCGGGCAGCCCGCAATTTGAGACCATGGAACTGATACTCAGCGAAGAACAGAAGCTTCTCCAGGACAGCGCCGCCAGGTTCATGCAACAAAGCGCCGGTGCGAAGCTGGTGCGCCGGATGCGGGAAAGGCAAGCGCCGTTCGACAAGGAAATCTGGCGCCAGATGGCGGCGGCGGGCTGGCTGGCGATCCTGGTGCCCGAAGACATGGGCGGGCTCGGCCTCGGCATGACCGAACTGGCCTTGGTTCTGGAAGAAGCCGGCAAGGCTTTGTTGCCCGGCCCCATCGCCGCCGCCGCCGCCGCCGCCAGGATCATCGCCGAAGGCGCCGGGCGCGGCGAATTGATCGAGGCTATCTTAAGCGGTGATCTGGTCGTCCTTCCGGCGTTGCAGGAGACCGCCTTCGGGATCGATCCGGTTGTCGCCGAATGCCAGGCCGTCCCCGATGGCGACGGCTGGCGCTTGAGCGGCGAAAAAGCCTTTATCCCGGAGGCCGGCGGCGCCGATGGTTTTCTGGTCAACGCCAATGGCCCCGATGGCCTGGTGCTTTGCCATGTGCCGGTGGACGCGGACGGCGCGCACCTCACCCTCAGCCCAAGCGTCGATGGCGGCGACACCGGCACATTGAGCCTGGATGGGGCGCCGGCAGGGCCGATCGCCGGGTCCAATCACGCCGCCGAGGCCTGCCGGCGGCTTCTCGATCTGACCCTGCTCGGCCTCGGCGCCGAGCTCTTGGGCATCATGGAAACCGCGTTGGATATGTCCGTCGAATATTTAAAAATTCGTACCCAGTTCGACCAGCCCATCGGCGCCTTTCAGGCGCTGCAGCACCGGGCGGCCAATGATTATGTGGATACGGAGTTGACCCGCTCGTTCCTCTATCAGGTTTGCGCGGCGGCCGGGCGCGGCGAAGATATTTCGGCCTTGGCCTCGGGCCTCAAGGCCAAGGCGTCCGGGGCGGCGCTGACCATCACCAAATCGGCGATCCAGTTTCACGGCGCCATCGGCGTTTCCGACGAGCACGATATCGGCCTGTATCTGAAGCGCGCCATTGCCTTGTCGTCCCACTACGGCAACGAAATGGCGCACCGGGGACGCTTTGCCGCATTGTCGGATTTAGGAGCAAATCAAAAATGACCGAACGCCTGGTGATCCGGAACCTCGCCGATGTGCAGGAGATCGAGCAGCAGCCCTGGCAAAGCCGGCTTGACCATGAAACCGTGTTCCACGCCATCGAAGCGCAGGCGGCCAGGCAGCCGGGGCGCATGGCGATCCGGTTTCTGCCCACCGGCGGAATCGATGATGACGTGCAATCGCTGAATTACGCGGAATTCGCCGCCCAGATACGCCGCGCCGCCAACCTGTTCCGGTCCATCGGCGTTGGCCGGGAAGACGTGGTGTCGTTTCTGGTGCCGCCGTTGCCGCAATCCCATTACGGGCTCTGGGGCGCCTCGGTGGCCGGCATCGCCTCGCCCATAAATTTTCTCTTAGGCGCCGAAGCCATCGCCGAAATTATCGCCGGCTCGGGCGCCAAAACCCTGGTCGCCTACGTTGACGCCGGTGAAGGCTTCGGCATCGACGACAAGGTGGAGAAAATCCGGGCGCTGGTGCCGGGCATCGAGAATATATTGCGCATCGGGGCGGACGGCGGCGGGTTTAACGAAGCGCTCGCCAGGTTCGATGGCGAGGCGTTGGATTTCGATGCAAATCTCAGCCGCGACGACGTCGCCTTCTACATCCACACCGGCGGCACCACCGGAACGCCGAAGCTGGCCCGCGTCACCCATGGGGGCATTCTGTTCAAGTCCTGGTCGACGCCGGTCATGCAGGGATTGCGCGACGACGAAGTCTTGTTCGGCGCCGGGCCGCTCTACCATATCGGCGGCATCGAGCCGGCCAGCGCGGTGCCCTTCGCCAACGGCATGACCATCCTCATTCCCGGCCCGCTCGGGTTTCGTAACCGGGAGCTGATCGCCAACTATTGGAAATATTTCGCCAAGTTCGGCATCACCCGCCTCTATGGGGTGCCGACCAGCTACACTTCCATCGCCAACGTTCCGTTGGACGGCGCCGACATCAGTATGGTCCGGGGGCGCGTCGCCGTCGGCTCGGCGCCGCTGCCGGCGGAGCTGGCCATCGCGCTTGAGAAGAAGACCGGGGTGCAACTGGCCAACCTCTATGGATTGACCGAGGCGGCGGCGGCCATCGCCATCGCGCCGCCGGACGGCGCCGTGCGCCACGGCTCCTGCGGCATCCGCTACCCTTACGTGGATATCAAAATCGCCCATCTCGACGATGGCCACAAAACCTATACCGAGTGCGCCGCAGTCGAGAGCGGCGCGATCATCATCAAGGGCCCCTGCGTCACAACCGGCTATTTGAACGCGGCCCACAATGAGGGCCTTTTTACCGGTGACGGCTATATGGTCACCGGCGATATCGGGCGCATGGACGCGGACGGCTATCTCTGGATCACCGGGCGCGCCAAGGACATTATTATTCGCGGCGGCCACAATTTCGATCCCCGGATCACCGAAGAATCCCTCTACAAGCACGCCGCGGTACAGATCGCCGGCGCCGTCGGCCGCCCCGATGCCTATACCGGCGAAATGCCGGTCGCCTATGTGCAACTGAAAGACGGCGCCGCCGCCGACGGGGGCGCGCTGCAAGCCTTCGCCCGGGACAATGTGGCCGAGCGGGCGGCGGCGGCGGCGGCGGTGTATATCATGGATGCCCTGCCGCTGACCGCCATCGGCAAGGTCAACAAACGGGTGCTGCGCCTGGACGCCGCCAAGCGGCATTTTGAGGAAGCGCTTGGGGATTTGGGAGCGGAAGTGGGGATCGAAGTCGAGGAGCGCGCCGCCAGCGGATTAACCCTGGTGGTGACCGCGCCTGACGCCGAAACAGGCGCCGAGATAACCGCCCGGCTGGAGCCCTACGCCATGGCCCATGAGGTCAAGATTCGAGCCCATAAATTTCTATTGTCGGCGGGCGAATCATGGTAGTTGCTAGAGCATAGATTGAATTCAACGCGAGCTTCCGCCATGCGCATCTTGCTCCCAATTTTATTAGCCGCCGCCGTCTCCGCCTGCGCTCAGACGCCTATCCAACCGACTGTCCAGACGCCCGAGCAAAAACGCCAAATGATTATGGAACACCGCGATGAAGTCGCCATCAGCATGAATGGCATTCCCCTCGATAACCGCTGGCCGGCTGGCCGCGCCGAAAATCTAGAAGGTCATTTATTGCTTGATTTGGGAAAATATTATGCGGCGGGGAAGCATATTCCCAATAATTTTGAGCTGGCGGAAAAGTTTTTTACCGCCGCATTCGAAAAGGATTCTTATTACGGCGGAAAAATCGGATATTTTTATTACAACCGAATGAAAGACTATCCTAAAGCTATCCATTGGTATGAAAAAAGCATCCGTGCCGGTGATCCGGTTTCGCTGGCCTGGATTTCGCTGGTTTTTCTTGACAAAACTCCCGGATTTTATGACCCCGAAAAGTTCGTGGCTCTATCCAGAATAGCCGTCGCCAAGGGGGTCGGTTACGCTCACAATTATCTCGGCGACCATTATTCTAAGGGCAAGGGAGTTGAAAAATATTACGTAAAGGCGCTCCAGCATTATATTGCCGCGTTTGAATATGATCCTATAACGGCTCGTCCAGAAAAAATCGGCGCCATGTATCTGCGCGGACAGGGCGTCGATAAAAATCCGGCGGAAGCGGTCAAATGGTACCGCCGCGCTGTTCAGGGCGGGGATTACCGATTGGCCTTGTGGCTGGCTGAACGCTATCGCGACGGCACGTTCGACAAGGACCAACATCTGAGCCATGCCTTTTCCTGGTATCTCGTATCTGCAATTTTGGGTGACTCAGGAGGGTTGGAAATGGCTCGCGATCTCTTTCCTCATTTACAGATGGATACTATCAAACGTGCCATCCGACTTGCGCAAAATGTATTCGATGGATCCGACCATTACATCTATAAGGTAAATTTTCCCAATTATTGGTTGGATAAGGAAGGTATCGTCCGGTGACATTGCAACTTTAAGGCCAATGCTCTTGCCCCTATACCCCAGGTTCAGGTTGCTTCGGCGACGGATCAGGTTTCTTTAATCCGTCCTGGCACAGGTCATCGCATTCTCTAATTGTTCGAGAATATTCCAATCCGATTTCATTCTTTCTCTTTTGGTCTGTTTCCGCGTTGTATTGCCTTAACAAATCTGCGGCCTCTGCCAAACATTCCGTGTAGCCAGGGACACTGTGGCATGAACTTTGACTATTAACTGTCTGATTTTCGACTATCTTCAATTCATTATTGATCGCCGTCTCGGTCTCGCCGCCGGGGAACATCATACGGTCAAAATAGAGTTTCTTTTCTTTTTGGAACTTGCCGATGGCCTCGAACATGGGTGCGTCGGGGTAGTCCGTCATACCGTAGTCGGGAGTTTCGTAACGGCCCAGGCTTCGCAGGGCCATTTTGGTGTTGATGGTATCCACCGGTCCCATGGGACGGTCGGAACCGACACTGTCGGTGAGGCGAAGAAAATTGCTTATCATGTGTTTATTTCTTTATATTTTGGATTAAATTTCCATAACAAAATCAAGGCGATAGGCAAGTAATACCAACTTGCAAAAAGATTGACTCGTTAGTGTTCTGTTAGCTTGGCCGTGATTCAACATGGGAAACAGAGGAGTTTTCCATGGCCCGAGGTATTTTCCTACGAAGTGATTACAATGGTGATGATCTTCGCTCATTG
>JAYGEH010000581.1:0-14840 GCA_046582475.1 Rhodospirillales bacterium | reverse complement strand
TCGAACCGCAGGCGGCCATCCGCACGGCCACGCCGAAATCGAGGTTCAGGTGCGCTCCGCCGGCAGCCGCGCGTTTGAGCGCATTCCGTCGGCGGGGGATGGCTATCAGGGTTGCGGCTGGGTGTTCGGGCTGGATTTCCTATTCGACCAGGGGGCTATCACCGATTGCCTGGGTCCGCCGGGATTGGCCGGCGTCGATGGGGCCGGCGCGGCGCTTCGCGTCAAGGGCGTGTTCCGCGTCGGCCGCGATTGGATTTTGCTGAACCGGTCGGGCGGCGAATGTGATGTTTCCGAAATCGCCTACCGCCAGGGCAGCCGCGCCGAAGTGATCGTTCCGGAGGGCGTAACCGCCGACTGGGACAGGCTGGAAGCGGCGATCCTGGATTGCCTAAAAAGCTAGCAACTTACTTTTTCACCTTACGCTGTTTCGGCCCGTGGTAATCGCTCAAGGGACGGATCAGGGAATTGTCGGCGTTTTGCTCCAGGAAGTGGGCCGACCAGCCGGTGATGCGGGCCATGACGAAGATCGGCGTATAGAGGTTGATGGGGAAACCCATCAGGTAATAGGCGGGCCCCGCCGGGTAATCCAAATTCGGATGAATGCCCTTTTCCTCGATCATGATTTTCTTGAGCACGTCGGATATCTCGAGCCATTTGGTTATGCCGGACCAGGCGGTCAAATCCTTGAGGCACGCATGCATTGTGGGAACGCGGGAATCGCCTTGTTTGTAGACCCGGTGCCCGAAACCCATGACCAGGCGTTTGCTTTTCATGGCCCGGCGCAGCCAGGCCTCCGCCTTTTTGGGATCATCGATTTCCTGCAGCATCTCCATCACCGCTTCATTGGCGCCGCCGTGCAAGGGGCCCTTGAGGGCGCCGATGCCGCCGGTCACCGCGCTGTAGATATCGGAGCGGGTCGATGTGATGACACGGGCGGTGAAGGTGGAGGCGTTGAAGCTATGCTCCGCATAAAGGATCAGCGAGACGTTGAAGGCGCGGATAACTTCGCCCGGCGGTACCTTGCCAAAGCACATGTGGAAGAAATTTTCCGCCATCGACAGATTGGGGCGCGGCCGGATCGGCCGCTTGCCCGAGCGCAGGCGGAAATCGATGGCGATCATGGTCGGTATTTTCGCCAACAAATCGATGGCCCGGTCCAGGTCCTTGCGCACCGCCTCGCCGCCCCAGGCCATATCCGTGGTGCCCAGATAGCTGACCGCTGTGCGCAAGGTATCCATGGGATGGGCCGATTTCGGGAACTCGGCAATGACGTTCTGATGGGGCCGGGTCAGGGCGCGACGGCTGCGCTCCTTTTTCTTGAAGCCCGCATATTGGGATTTGCTCGGCAGTTCGCCATAGAGAAGCAGGTAGGCAACCTCTTCAAATTCGCATTCGGCGGCCAGGTCCTGAACCGCATATCCCCGGTAGGTGAGGGAGTTGGTTTCCGGCATGACCTTGGAAACACCGGTGCTGTCCGCGTAGACGCCAACCAGGCCCTTTTTTATCACCGGGCCTGCTGCATTGCCGGCTTTGCGCTTTGCCGCTTTCGCCATTGCTCTTTTCTCCCCTGGAATTTCAAAGTTTAAAATTGAAAATATCCTGATCGAAGGAATTATAGTCTTCGTATTTTAGCACTTCGTAGAGCCGCTTCCGGGTTTGCATCTTGCCGACGATGCCGGCCTGGGTGCCGGCGCGCATAATCTCGGCGAAGCCGTCCTCGATGGCTTTCATGGCGAGGCGCAGCGACGTCACCGGATAGATGACAATGTTGAAGCCCAGCTCCTGCAATTGATCGGCGTTCAGCAGCGGCGTTTTGCCGAACTCGGTCATGTTGGCCAGGAGCGGCACATCGAAGGCGGCGCGGAAGGTTTGGTATTGGGTCTGATCGGTCAGGGCTTCGGGAAACAAGGCATCGGCGCCGGCATCCACATAGGCCTTGGCCCGCTCGATGGTGGCGTCCAGCCCTTCGACGGCGTTGGCATCGGTGCGCGCCATCAGAAGAAAATTGGGATCGCGCTTGGCGTCGGCGGCGGCGCGTATTTTTTGCACCATTTCCGCTGTTGCCACCAAAGTCTTGCCCTCCAGATGGCCGCACCGCTTTGGCAAAACCTGATCTTCGATATGGCAGCCCGACAGCCCGGCGTCTTCCAATTCACGCACCGTCCGCGCCGCATTCATGCTTTCGCCGAAGCCGGTATCGGCATCGATGATGCAGGGCAGGTCGGTGGCGGCGGCGATCTGGCGGCCACGCGCAGCGACCTCCGATAGCGTGGTGAGGCCGATATCGGGGAGCGCCATGTCCGCCGACAGGGCGGCGCCGGAAATATAGACGCCGTCGAAGCCGGTCTCCTCGGCGATGCGGCTGACGATGGGGGCGTGCGCGCCGGGAAACCGGAGCAGGCGCCCGGACCCCAATGCGTTGCGCAAGCCTTGGCGCTTTTCGGCCGCCGATCTGTTGGCAAACAGCATCAAAATATTCCTTTCTCATGGGCGCCGGGCCGGGCCAGATAATCGGCCGGTGCTGCCACGTTCAATCCGCTCAAATCATCGCCGCTCAAAAGGCCAAGGTTCTGAACGCAGGCCAGGAACCGGTCCACCTCAGTATCGGCCAAGACGCCATCCGATAATATCCGGAATTTCCGGATATAATCATCCCGCCCGAACGGGCTGGCGCCGGATGGATGGGCGTTGGCGACGGCAAGCTCGCCGGCGATCACTTCGCCCGACGCCAGGGTGATCTCTAGGCGGCCGCCGAAGGCGCGCAGGCGGGGATCGGGATCATGGTAGCGCCTTGTCCAGGCCGCATCCTCCTCGGTCGAAATTTTATGCCACAGGCGCACCGTATCGTGGCGCCCGGCCCGCGCCGGCGCGTAAGAGCGCTCATGGTGCCATGCGCCGTCCTGGAGGGCGACGGCCAGGATATACATGATCGAGTGATCCAGGGTCTCGCGGCTGGCCTTGGGGTCCATCTTTTGCGGATCATTGGCGCCCGTGCCGATCACATTGTGGGTGTGGTGGCTGGTCAATAACGTGATCGCCGCCACCTGGTCCCAATCGGAAATCTGGGCGCCCATTTTAAAGGCCAAATCGATGATCGCCTGGCTTTGATATTCCGCCGAGTGCTCCTTGGTGTAGGATTCCAATATGGCGCGCTTGGGCTCTCCAGGCTCTGGCAACGGCACCACATATTCCGCATCGGGGCCGCTCAAAATTCGCGCGATGACACTGTCTTCGCCTTCATAGATGGGCGAGGGGGCGCCTTCGCCGCGCATGCAGCGGTCCACCGCTTCGATGGCCAGCTTTCCCGCGTGCGACGGCGCATAGGCCTTCCACGATGAAATCGCGCCCTTGCGGGATTGGCGCGTCGATATGGTCACATGCAACGCCTGCTGCACCGCCTGATAGATGGTCTCGGGCCGCAGATTAAGGAGCGTGCCGATACCGGCGGCGGCAGACGGACCCAGATGCGCGATATGATCGATCCGGTGTTCGTGCAGGCATATGCCCTTCACCAGATCGATCTGAATCTCATAGCCGGTGGCGATGCCGCGGATCAAATCGGCGCCGCTGCTTTGCGTCTGCTGGGCGACCGCCAGGATCGGCGGGATATTGTCGCCGGGATGGGAATAATCGGCGGCAAGAAACGTGTCGTGATAATCCAACTCGCGCACCGCCGTGCCATTGGCCCAGGCCGCCCATTCCGCATGGAAGCGCTGATCGCCGCCAACCCCGAACAGGGTGGCGCCGCCTTCGCGCCCGTGGGCGAGGGCTTGGGCGCGCGCCGTCACCACTGGATGGCGGTTGAGCGCGGCGACCGCCACGGCGGCATTGTCGATCATGCGGCTGATGATCATGTCGGCGATGTCGGCTTCGACGGCCACCGGATCGGCGGCAACGTCGGCAATTTTCCAGGCCAATTGATCGGCGCGGGGAAGGTCTTCGGCGGACGCGAATGTTCTGACTTTATGCTGTTGCAAACTTTTGTGCCTTTCGCGCCATTTGGTACGCCTTCGATGGCCGTTCGTCCACCATTCGTGGCGCCTTCTTAAATGGAAAATCGTGGCTCTGCAAAATACCTAGCGTTGGGAAATGAAAGAACCCGCAACCGGGATGCGATGGAACGGTTGCGATCCCAATCCGAAGCCAATTTTGGAAATGTGCGCTCGGCCGGTCCTGCTATTTTTCCTTGCCGTATCGATCGCGCAATTCGGTTTTCAGGATTTTGCCCATGGCGCTTTTCGGCATTTCGGCGATAAAATCCATCTGCCTCGGGATTTTGAAGCCGCCGATTTTTCCGCGGCAATGCTCGATAATGTCTTTCGATGTCAGCGTCTTGCCGGGCGCCGGAACGATGACCGCGAACAAAGCCTCGCCGAATTTGCTATCGGGAACGCCGATCACCGCGGCTTCGTGCACATCGGCGTGGCTATAAAGGACGGCCTCGACTTCGGACGTATAGACATTCTCGCCGCCCGTTATGACCATGTCTTTCTTGCGGTCGAGCAGGAACAAGAGGCCGTTTTCATCGACGCGGCCGAAATCGCCGGTAAAAAACCAGCCGTCCCGGAAGGCGGTTTCGTTTATATCCGGGCGGTTCAAATAGCCCGACGTCACATTCGGGCCGCGCACCGCCACTTCACCGGGATCACCAGGCGCGACCGGGTTGCCGTCATCGTCCACGATGCGCAAATCGACGCCGGCGACTGGCCGACCGGCGGCGCGGAGAATATCGGTGTTGCCGGTTTTGACCGCTTGGCTGTGGTCGATGGGATCCAGGGTCGTCAAAATAGGCGAGGTTTCGGTCAACCCATAGCCTTGCTGAATCTCGGTGCCTGCAAAACGTTCGATACATCGCTGCACCCATTCCGCCGCCATCGGCGAGGAGCCATAAAATATCAGCCGGAATTTCGACAAGTCGTATGCATCGAATTCGGGTTCCTGCAGGATCATGATGATCATCGTCGGCGCCAGGAATGACACCGTGATTTCCATTTCCTGGAGCGCCCGCAAAGTCCCGGCGCCCGAGAATACGGGCAAAAAGGCATGCGCGCCGCCGCTGAGCGTAAACGCGGTGCCGAGCAGGTCGGCGGCGTGGAACATGGGCGCGGCGTGCAAAAACCGGTCATCGGTGCGGATACCCATGGCCATGTGAGACTGCATTCCGTTGGCGGATATATTCTTATGGCTGAGGCGGACGCCTTTGCTCTTGCCCGTCGTTCCACCGGTATAGAGCAGAAGCGCCAAATCGTCCTCGCCGGCTTCTATCGCGTCGAGCCCGTCCGCATCGCGGATCAATTCTTCGTACTGGGGATATTCGCAATCCCCGAGGCGGGGTCCCACATAAACCACGCGTTTGCGCCAAGGGGCCACATCTTCCGCATCGGGCAGGCCAAGAAAATCGGCGCCCAGGAACAGATATTTGCATTCGGCGTCGTCCAGGATATGACGGATTTCCGGCGGCGCCAGCCGGTGATTGATCGGCACCGGTATCGCTCCCGACCAATAGCCGGCGTGCAGAAGCTCCATATACCGGTAGGAATTTTCACAAATGACGGCAAAACGCACGCGGGCCTTGATGCCGAGTTCGCCAAGCATGTTTGCGGCCTGGCGGACGCGCCCGATATGTTCGGCCCAGGTGAAATCCCGCTTGCCATCGGTGATCGCAACGCGGTCACCGTATTGGCGTTCGGCCCGGTCCAGGGCGGATGTCATGGTTAACATGGGCGTCTTCCTCCAACGCCCATATTCGATCCGAACCGCGGCCCGCGCAAGGGTCCTTGATCGGGACACCTGCGGTTCGGCTCAAAGCTCTTCGGTCCGGGTCTGAAGCCTGAGATATTTGCGGATGCGTCTGGATAGGGCGTCGATGCCGAGATTGAGGAACGCCGTAATCACGATCAGGAACAACGCCCTATCGAAGCGCAGATCGGCAAAAGCATTGTCGATATAAAAGCCGAGCGTGGCGATCCCGAGGATGCCGAGGATGGCGGTTTCGCGCATGATCACCTCCCAGCGGTAAAACAGGAAGGCAAGGAACTGGCGATACATTCTCGGCAAAATGTCATAGGCATAGAGGTTGAGCCCGCCGGGCGCGTCGGGCCGGATCTTCAGAAATTCCGTATGCCGCCCGATGAGGTGCCCGATGATGGCGCCGTTGTGCAGCGACAATGCGACAATCGCCGGCAACATGGACGGTCCCCACAGCAGCAGGAACACCAGTGCCAGGATGTATTCCGGCGTCGAGCGGGCGACGACCAGAATAATATGACCGGCGGTGCGCCCGAAACGGCCGAAAAATTTGGGCGATACCAATGGAAAAAACAAAAGGGTCAGGGCGCCGGCGCCCACCAAGGCTATTTGGGTCAGGACCAGCGTCGAGACGATGCCGGGCAGCGCCTGGTCGACGATCATGGTTTTCAGCCAGGCGGCGAAGGCGGCCCAAGTGGCGGCGTCAAAACTTGCCGCGACGCGCAAGGGATGGGGCACAATGTCTTCGGTGATAAACCTGACGATATGCGATGCGTCGATCTGGCCGCCCCATGGGATCACCAGCAACGCCGCCAATATATAGACCGGCACCAGCCGCTTATGCAGCCAGGTGCGGATGGTGGCGATAATGATATAGAACAGGAACAACAACGCCGCGACTTCCGAATAATGGCCTTGGGAGAACGCCGATTCCAAATGAAAGCCAATGGTCGGCAGACCGACAAATCCCAGCACCGCGCTGGAGCGCAAACCGCATTCCAGCCGGTAGAGGGAATAGGTTTTGAAATGCACCCAGGCATCGGGCAGGCGGGCGAACATGAAGGTGGATATTTTTCCGGTTCCCGCCGGAATGGATTTCAGCGGCGCCGGATCGGATTCTTCCAGAATTTCCGAATAGACTTTGGCGAATATGCCCGCATAAGGGATCGCCAGCGCCAAGATTCCGGTGAGCGGGCTCAGCCCGAATACTTGCAGAAATATTAAGGCCCAGAACAATTCGTGCACCGCCCTTACGAACGCACAACCGGCGCGGACCGACCGGAAATGGAAGATCAATGCCAGCATAAATCCGGCAAAATTTCCAAGCGCGACGCCGAGGATGGCAAACGCCACGGTATTGGCGATGGCCCTCAAAAGGTCTTCGGTGGCAAAGAAATCGGGCGTCACGGCGCCCGCCAGCATGCGCAGCAACTCGTCCCAAGGCTCGATCGTGGTAACTTCGAGATCGGCCCTAAAGCTCATCACCGCAGCGATGGCGACAAATACCAGCGTTGCCCGCAGCATCGGCCGCGGCTGTAACGCCGCATATTGGCCGCTAGTCTGAGTAAAGCTCGTCAAGGTCCGACGCCTGCATGCCTTTTGACGGCTCGTCCAGCACCAATTCGCCGCCCTTCAATCCGATCAGCCGGTCCGTATAATTGATCGCCAGATTGGTATCGTGCATCGACAAAACCACCGTATCATGGGCTTCGTTGATGCATTGCATGACGGTATGGGATTGCCGCTCGTCGACCGCCGAAACCGGCTCGTCGCCGAAGAATATGTCGCTTCCCTTATGCAGCGCCCGGCCGATCGCGGTGCGCTGCTGTTGGCCGCCGGAAAGCTGGTCGATGGTCGCGAAAAGTTTGTCCTGAAGCCCCAGCCGTTCGACGATGGGCTTGATCTGTTCGACCTCGGCTTCAAACGGCTTGATCAGGTTGGCAAGATTGTACCAGGTACTGTGCCGGTCAAGCCGGCCCATAAATATGTTGTGAAATACCGACAAGGACCGGACCAGGCCCAGTTCCTGCGGCACCAGCGAGGCATTCTCCTTGGTTTGCTCATAAAGCAGTTCGAGAAGGGTCGTTTTGCCGGCGCCGCTCTGGCCGATAAGCGCGATTTTCTCGCCCGGTTCGATGGTGAGTGAAATATCGCTCAAGATCGAATGCCCGTTATAGCGGACCGTTTTTCTGTCTAGGTTCAACAAAGGCATGGTTGCAGCACTTCGCCTATTCTATCAGGCCGATTTCCCTGCCCACATCGACGATCGGGGAATAGTCGCTGTTGCTGGCCGGGACAAAGGACTGGCGCGGAAAGGATTTGAGAAGATCGGGATCGTTCATGTTCAGGAGTGCGGATTTCACTTTTTCCACGAATCCGGCGCCGAATTTGCTTTCTACGTCGCCGCGAATGGTCCAGTTATAATCGGGATATGCAGGGGTTTCCCAAATCACCGAGACCTTGGAGGTATTGATCTTTCCGGCAGCCAATTGCTTTTTCCAAACCTGGAAATTGACCGCGCCCACCTGGAACGCGCCGGACTGCACCAAGGCAATTGTGCGCGAATGATCGCCGGAGAAGCCGACCCGCCGAAATACCTTGTTCGGCGATTTTTGCATGTGCTTGCGGATGAAATACTCCGGCATCAGCCGGCCCGAGGTTGAGCCCTTGGAGCCGAAGGTGAATGTCTTTCCGGCCATCGCCTTCGGAAACGCCGCCGATCTCTTGAGGTTGGCGCTTGCGTGGGCGATGAAATAGGTTTGGAAGCGCATGTCTTCCGCGCCTTGGGCGATGGCCGCCGAGTTTTTAACCAGTGCCCGCGCGCGAACGCCGGACAGCCCGCCGAACCAGGCCAATTGCACTTGGTTGTTACGGAACGCGGTGACGGCGGCGGCGTAGGATTTCACCGGCACGAATTTGACGTCAACGCCCAATGCCTTGGAAAGATAAGTGGCAACCTTGTCGAAGCGGGTCCGGAGCTGGCTATCGTCTTCGTCCGGTATCGCCGTGAACACGAAACTTTCCGCTTGTGCGGGCGCCACCAACACGAACGCGGCCAACAGCAACAAAGTTAAAAGCCTGAATTTCATCCTACTCGACCTTCGCACTTTTTCCCAAATGACCCGGGAACAAGCCTATGCATCCATCACTTTCCCGTAATCCGGCAACCGTCCAATATCCGACTGAACGCAACATATATGGATTAAATGGCGCCCCAATTGGGGGTCCCTCGTCGTCTGCCGCTTCCCCCTTGAGACAAATATTTAAACATGCGATGCGGAAAGGTCAATTCACCTGGGCGTGCAAATAATACCAAATTAATTTTTTGCTTTCCCTGGGGCCGGTTTGTTTGCTGTGATGGGGTCGAACCTTGAGATCCAGGAAAGGCCGAACCATGGCGCTGTCTTTTATTTTATATTTTTTGAAATGGCACTTGCGGATTGCCTGCTGGCGATCCCCGGAATTCGCCAAGCGGCTCAAGGAAAAGAATCTGGTCGCCCAATTCAAGATCGCCGACGATTCCGACGGGCGTTATTTCGAATTCGAGAACGGCAAAATCACCTCGAAGTCCGGCCTCCATCCGGAGCCCGATGTTTCGGTGATATTCAAAAACCAGCGGATAGCAAAAGACCTGCTGATCCCGCCCATCGACTATCAAAAACAAATCGACGCCATCAAAAATTTCAACCTGATGATGATTGGTCCGGACGAGCAGAGCAATTGGCTGACCGAAATTATTTTGGAAGCGGGCCGCGTCGGCTGGCGATGGGGCACCGATGTTGGGCATGGCGAAATCCGCTATACCAACCACACCAATGGCGGGCCGGTATTTGTTTATACCAAGGATGGCAAAATCGTACGCCTGACGCCCATTGATTTTACCGACGACGACGCCGGCACCTGGACCATCGAAGCCCGCGGGCGAAAATTTTCGCCGCCGCGCAAAACCAGTCTGGCGCCGCATGGGCTCGCCTCCAAATCCCTGATCTATTCGAAAGACCGGCTGCTCTACCCGATGAAACGGGTGGATTTCGATCCCAATGGCGCGCGCAACTGCGATCAGCGCGGCCTATCGGGCTATGAGCGGATTTCCTGGGACGAGGCGTTGGATATCGTCGCGTCCGAGATCAAGCGCATGAACCGTGAGCACGGGCCCGGCGCCATCCTGGCGGTCCGCTCCTCGCACCACACCTGGGGCAATGTGGGCTACTACATCAGCGCGTATGTGCGTTTCACCAATATCATCGGCGCCTCGACGACCATGCTCAATCCCGACAGTTGGGAGGGCTGGTATTGGGGCGCCATGCATCACTACGGGCATTCGATGCGCAACGGCGCCGCGGAAATTTACGGCCAGGTGGAAGACTGCCTGAAGGAATGCGAGCTGATCGTCTATTGGGCCAGCGATCCGGAAGTGACCAACGGGGTTTACGGCTCGTTCGAGGGCACCATCCGCCGCCAATGGGCCAAGTCTTTGGGTATCGAAATGGTCCATATCGATCCCTACCTGAACGAAACCGCCGCCTTTATGGGGGGCCGCTGGATTGCACCCCGCCCGACGACCAGCCCGGCCTTGGCGCACGCCATCACCTATGTCTGGATGACCGAGGGTCTGTACGACAAAGACTATGTCGCCACCCGGACCACGGGCTTTGATAAATGGCGTGCCTATATTATTGGCCGCGACGATGGAACCCCCAAATCGCCGGAATGGGCGGAAGCGGAGACCGGCGTTCCGGCCCGCGATATCCGCGCCCTGGCACGCCAATGGGCGAATAAGAAAACCTATCTGGCCGCCGGCAGCATGGGCACCACGCTTGGCGGCGCCTGCCGCTCGGCCACCGGCGCGCAATGGGCCCGCTCGATGATCTGCCTGATGGCAATGCAGGGCCTCGGCAAGCCGGGCATCAATTTCGGCAATCTGCAATTCGGCGCGCCCATCGACTACAATTTCTTTTTTCCGGGCTATGCCGAAGGCGGCATGAGCGGCGATCTCGCCAACACCGGATCGGCCATCAATCTCTACCAGCGCATGCCGCATCTTTTGAGCATGAACCCCAATCAGCAGTCGGTGCCGCGCTTGAAAATGCCGGAAGCCATATTGGAAGGCAGCGCTGAAGGCTATCCCATCGATATCCGCTCGATCGAAGGACAGTTCTTCCCGGTCAAATATCCGGCCCCCGGCCATTCACCGGTGCGGATGATGTACAAATACGGCTCGTCGTATATTAGCACCCAGCCCGACAGCAACCGCTATATTAAAATGTACCAGAGCGACAATTTGGAATTCGTCGTGACCCAGGCGATCTGGAACGAGGGCGAAGTGCGTTTTGCCGATGTCATCTTGCCCGCCTGCACCAATTTCGAGCGCTGGGATATCGGCGAATGGGCCAATCCGGGCGGCTATGGGCATGATTGGATCGGCCAGCTCAATCACCGGGTCATCGGGCTCCAGCATCCGGCGATCAAGCCGCTGGGAGAATCGAAATCCGATTTCCGCATTTTCCACGAAATCTGCAAACGGATGGGCAACGGCGCCTATTTTTCGGAAGGCATGTCCGAGTTGGATTGGGTGAAGCGCATGTTCGACGCATCCGATTTGCCCAAGCACATCACCTGGAAGAAGTTTCTCAAGAAAGGCTATTTCGTGGTGCCGCCGGAGGGAGAAAAGACGCGCCCGGCCACGTCCTATCGCTGGTTCGCCGAGGGCCGCAAAAAAGATGTGCCCGAGCCGCATCCGCTGCCCGGCTCCTACGGCGAGGATTTCCTCGACGGTTTGCAAACCCAATCGGGGAAAATCGAATTCGAAAGCCAAAGTTTGAAACGCTACGGCCAGGATCCCGAGCGTCCGCCGCTGAACAAATACATTCCGTCCTGGGAAGGCCTGCATTCGTCGGACCTTGTGGAGAAATATCCCTTGCAGCTTATTTCGCCTCATTCGCGCTACTCCTTTCACACCAAGGGCGACGGCAAGGGCAGCTCGATCAATGATATCGAAGACCACCGCACCCAAATCGACGGGTATTACTATTGGATCGCCCGCCTCAATGGCGATGACGCCAGGACGCGCAATATCCGTGACCGGGACCTGATCAAATTGCACAACGGCCGCGGCGCGGTGATTTGCGCGGCGCAATTGACCGAGCGCCTGCGCTCCGGCGTGGTGCATGCGCGCCAGGCTTCCGCGGTGTACGATCCGATCGGTAAGCCGGGCTATTCCACGGACCGTGGCGGCTGTATCAATCTGTTGACTCCGGGGCGGACGCAAACAACGAAAACCCATTCCGCCGCCTACAATTCCTGCCTCATCGAGATCGAACTGTGGGATGGAACCGAATCCCAAACGGCCGCGGGCGAGGCGGCCGAAATTGGCGGCGAAGTGCCCGCCGAAGCGGTTTGAGGACCCGGCCATGATGAAATGGAATCTCATTGTCGATGTTGGCAGGTGCCACAACAGCCAAAATTGCTATCTCTCGGTGGTCGATGAATATGCCGGCAACGAATATCCCGGATACACGGCTGAAATGCCTTTGCACGGGCACAAATGGATCGACATTCTCAAACGCGAGCGTGGCCAGGCGCCGATGGTCGATGTCTCCTACATGCCGACCATGTGCAATCACTGCGACGATGCGCCGTGCATCGCGGCGGCCGAAAACGGCGCCATAAAAAAGCGTGACGACGGAATTGTCCTGATCGATCCGGTCAAGGCCAAGGGTCAGAAGCATTTGGTCGATGCCTGCCCATACGGCGCGATCTGGTGGAACGAAGAGCTAGAGGTGCCCCAGCATTGGAACTTCGACGCCCACCTCCTGGACCGGGGCTGGAAGCAGCCCCGCTGCGTGCAGGCCTGCCCGACCGGTGCGCTGCGCTCGGTGTTCACCGGCGATGAGGAGATGGCGGTGATCGTCAAGCGCGACGGGCTGCAAGTGCGCGGGCCCGAGCTTGGCACCCGCCCGCGCGTCTATTACCGGAATATGGACCTATTCGAGAAATGCTTCATCGGCGGCTCCATCGCCGGCATCAAGGACGGCAAGGAAGAATGTATTTCGGGCGCCGTGGTGGTATTGAACAGGGATGGGGCGAAAATCGCCGAATTGACCAGCGACGATTTCGGCGATTTCAAATTCGATGGCCTGGATCCTGACAGCGGCGGCTACACCGTGGAAATCCTGCATCCCGATTTCCAGTCCAAATCCGAGACCGTTAATCTCGGCGAAAGCATTTATCTGGGTCTGCTATCGTTGCAAACGCGGTAGCCGGGGAGGCGCGGCAGCCGGTCCGGCGGCCATTATTGTCAATGGCCGTGGCGTTCCAAATAGCGCTGGTGGTATTCTTCGGCCCGGTAGAATTTCGAATATTCGGCGATTTCCGTGACGATCGGATCGCGGTAGGCGCGGCTTTCTTCCTTGTGCGCCAGCGAGCGCCGCGCCGCCGTTTCCTGGTCGGGCGAGTGATAATAGATTGCCGAGCGGTATTGGGTGCCGAGGTCGGGGCCCTGGCGGTTCAAGGTGGTTGGATCGTGAATGTTCCAAAACACCTCCAACAAATCTTCGTAGCTGACTTTTTCCGGATCGAATTCGACCTGCACCACTTCGGCGTGGCCCGTGGCCCCGGTGCAAACGGCTTCGTAGGTGGGGTTATCCTGGGTTCCGCCGGCGTACCCGGACACCGCATCCTTGACGCCATCGACCTTGCGAAACGCCGCTTCGATCCCCCAAAAACAGCCGGCGCCAAACGTTGCCATTCCCATAAACCGCTCTCCTCAATACCGATAAAGCCGAATTGGCCAGTTTCGCGCCTTATTTACCATAAAATTGCCACAACCCAATGCAAAAGCTTGTGACGCCTTCGCTTGCTAAGCTATTGCTTACCGGCGTTGACCAAAACGATAATAAAGACGTTACCAACATGAACATTCGTTGCCTCCCGGCCGATCCGAAACCGAAAGCCCCGCGGCGGCTGGCGATCTTTTTCATCGCCTCGGTTTGGGCGGTCCTGGCATCGGCGAACGGGGCGGCTATCGCCGGCCCGGCCACCGACTTGGTGGAGAAATTTCATGATGACCTGATCGCTGTGATGAAGAAGGCCGATACGATCAGCATCGAAAAGCGCTACGAGATTCTGGAACCCAGCGTGCGCCGTACCTTTAACATGCCGGTCATGATCCGCATCGTTTCGGGCGCCGCCTGGCGATCGGCGGGCGAGGAAGACAAGGGCGCCGTGGCGGACGCCTTTACCAAAATGAGCGTCAGCACCTACGCTTCGCGCTTCGACGGGTATTCCGGGCAAAGGTTCGAAACCCTGGCCGAAACGACCGGTCCCAATAATTCAGTGGTGGTGCGCACCAGGATCGTGAGCCCCGGAGATACGCCGGTCAAACTGACCTATATTTTGCGGAAAAATTCCGGAAAATGGAGAGCCATCGACGTCATCCTGGCCGGCGGCATCTCCGAGCTGGCGCTGCGCCATTCCGAATACCGGGCCACCTTGAAAAAAGGCGGCCTATCGGGCTTGGCAAATATTCTCATCAAAAAATCCGACCAGATCCTGGGCCGCAATTAATCCGCCGCCCGGCGGGCGCGCAGCGCCTCTTCGGCCTCCGCCGATTTCAATATGTAAAAAACAACCAGCCCCCAGGCGATCCATATCACTTCGCGCAAGCGGCGGACCAGCGCCGTCGCCAGGCCGAGGGTAGGCGAGCCGGTGATCGCGGTGCCGATAAGCACCATCGCCCCTTCCTGGGCGCCAATCGCGGCGGGTATGAAAAACAGCGCCGAGCGGACCATTTGCGCCACCGCCTCGATAATCCAGGCGTCCCAGAATGATATGGCATGGCCGATGAATTTCATGGTGTAAAAAATCTCGGCAACACCCAAGACCCAATTCAGGAACGACAGGATCAGGGCGGTCACGAAGCGCCCCCGCTCGGCCGTGTAAAAATGCACCAACCGGTCATCCACGTCTTCGATGCTGTCCAGGATTCCTAGAATCGCCTTGAAGGCGGGCCGGGCGGCTAACTTGGCTCCGATCGCGCTCGATAGCTTATAGCGCTGAATGACAAAAAACAGGATCACGGCGCCGGAAAAAAC
>JAYGEH010000454.1:0-1747 GCA_046582475.1 Rhodospirillales bacterium | reverse complement strand
TGCACGAAGATATCGTCTATGATCCCGAATCCGGCCAGCTTTTGACCGCGTCGTTCCTGGACTACCGGATGCCGCGGGCCGACGATTTCCCCCACTTCGATGTGGAGGTGCACCCGATTCCGACCGCATCCAACCCGTTGGGCGTCAAGGGCGCCGGCGAGACCGGCACCGTGGGCGCGCCGGCGGCGGTGATGAACGCGGTTTCCGACGCGCTGGCGTCCAAGGGCGCGGCGCCCATCCAGATGCCGGCCACCGCGGAAAAAGTCTGGCGGGCCCTGCACGCGGCTTAACGACGACGCCCATTCCGGCAACGCTTCCTATTTCATGACAGTATATTTAATTATTGTTATCTTATTACAATAATTAAATATACTGTCATGAAATAGGTTATTAGCCTGCCTATAGGTTACGTTGATAGTAGAGCAGGTCGAGCGGCAATGGATCGGCGCCGATCACGCTCAGGCAGGTGTGGGCCTGACTGCGGTGATGGGTTTGATGGTTGAATAGATGCGCCAGAGCTTCGCGGCGAATTTGCTTATGCCGGGCGCCGCTGAGTTGCCGGTATTCGAATGTGGCCTCGAAGTCGTCATCGCTCAGGCTTTCGATATGGCCGGCGAGGCGCGCATCCTCGGCCTGGCGCGCCGCGCGCAATACCTCGAGGTTTTCGAACAGGATGGCATCGAGACGCCCTGGATGTGAGCCGGCGCCGGTCAGACGCGCAAGCCAGATGCGGTCGGTGACCAGCAAATGGTTGAGGGTGCCATGCAGGCTTTGGAAAAACACGCCGACGGGGCGGCGGTAGGCTTGGTCCGAGAGCGACCCGGCCTGATCATAAAGCCGTCCATTGGCCCAGGCGTTATAAGCGGCGAATTGTTGAAAATGGGCTTTGAGCATGGGCGCGCTTCCTCATCCGGCAACGGCCCGGGTGGCGGGCAGACCCAAGACCGCCGCTCAGCACTTCCTGTCCTTGGAGGTTTTTTCGATGGCGTAGGCCAGCAGCTTATCGATGGCGCCGCTCAACACCCGGTATTCCTCGGCGTTCAATTGCTGCAGGATTTCCCGCTGGCCGTTGCGCGCGATATCGAGCCTTTGACCATAGTATTCGCGGCCCTCGCGGGTGGCGCTGAAAGTGGCGCTGCGCCGGTCGGAGGAATCGGATTCGCGGCTCGCCATGCCCATTTGCACCAAGGCCGCCGCGGCGCGGCTTATCTGCGCCTTGTCCAGGTACATGGAGCGGGCGATTGCGCGCAAGGTGGTCGGCGGATTGGCGCACAGATAGCTCAACAAACGCTTTTCGGTCAGGCCGGTCTTGATATCCTGTTTGCGCGCCACTTCGACGGTACGGTCCAAAACCCGCGCCAGCATGGAAAGCCGGTAGGACAGGAAATCGACCACATGCATGTGCTCGGTTTCGGCCGAAAAATCCGTATCGTCATCCGGCCGGGGCCGATCCATTTGTTTTAACTGCTGCAATCGATCCTCCCGTGATCGTCTCGGCATGCTTTTACGCCATTCATGAACGGTGCCGTCTGATGGTACCGTGCCGCCGTCGAAGGAATCAATACAGTATCGTATCGATAGGTGTGGGACCGGTTACCGGTTTTCCCTAGGGTCAGAACTCATTAACCATTAGATGATACAATGGTCTGGAACTTAATCTTGGGAGTTTCAGGCGATGAGGCGTTTATTTTGGTTATCGGATCGACAGTGGGCGTTGATCAAGCCGCACTTGCCGTACCGTGCGGCG
>JAYGEH010000452.1:0-26252 GCA_046582475.1 Rhodospirillales bacterium | reverse complement strand
CGCCGCACGGTACGGCAAGTGCGGCTTGATCAACGCCCACTGTCGATCCGATAACCAAAATAAACGCCTCATCGCCTGAAACTCCCAAGATTAAGTTCCAGACCATTGTATCATCTAATGGTTAATGAGTTCTGACCCTAGTAATTGGGACCATATTCAAGCCTATTGATGGCGTGGCAATCGAATTGAACGAGAACGACGGCCTCACGTCTGATCAAGGGGAAGCCTGCCGCCGATCTCCGGCGAGTCGCCGGAATAGCGGTAACAGCGAAAGACCTGGTTGTTGCCATGGTAGGGTTTGCCCTCGTCATCGACGACGAACGGCGATACATACTCCCACACGATTTCACCTTCCGGCGTGACCTCGAAAAAGCGCCCTGCGACACCTTCGCAAATCAATGTGTTGCCCGAAGCCAGGCGCTGGCATCCGCTGATGAACCAGCTAAAGAAAGTGCGCGGCGGGGCGCCCCGGTACATCCACACCACGTCCTTGGTCTCGGGATCGATTTCGACGATCGACGAGCCGCCGCCCGGCCCGGCGTCTTCGACGTTGGCGCCATTGGCGAAGAACAGAATATTGCCGTTCTCCAGCATCTGCACATCGTGCTGCTGGCCGTAGGCGTGGTCGCGCATATGCCATTTAATCTTGCCGCTCGCGTAGTCGATGATCACCATGGTGTTATTGCGGCGCCAATTGACGATGACGTCTTGGTTGGCGCAGGGAAACACCGTGTTGGCGCAAAGGAAACTGCGCGTAACCAGGGGATGCAGCGGAAAGTCATCCATCTCGGCATGATCCGCCGAGCGCCATTCCCAAACCGTTTCGCCGGCCGGGTTGACCTCGCGGATGATCGTGCCGTAGACGCCGCCGTCTTCGTGCTCGGTGCCGGCAACGCCGCCCTGGACCCGCTTGCTGGTTTCCGCATCGTAAAGATCCCAAAGAACATAAATGGTGTTGCCGTTCGCTTTGCGGCGGAAGTCGTGATTCTGCATATCATCGATATGTTCCCACACGATATTTCCGTCCCAGTCCAGTTCCGTCAGGCGGCCGCCTTTGGCGGGAAGGCCCTTGGGTCCCTCGGCGGTGCGGGTGGCCGCCAGCAGATTGCCGTTGGCCAGCAAATAGGCATAGTTGCCGGGGATGTCCGGCAGGTCCCATTGATGCACGATCTCGCCCTTCATATCGATCAGGTGGGTCTGAGTCAGGCCGGCAGGCGAGAACAAGGTGTAGCCCGCGGTCGCTTTTGCTTCATCGAAATGGGTAAGGCCGGTTTGGAATTTTGGTGTGATCATGGTTTGCCTTCCAGATAATTGCCGGGCGCAATGGCCCCATCATAGACCAAAAATGCGAAGGGCGTTTTTGTCGAATATGGGCGCGTGGGTTTCGGGTGCCAAGGCTTTTACCCGTTCGATGGCCGGACCCATATGGCCGATCAGGTGCGGATAGTCGGAGCCGAACATGACATTGTCCAGGCCGCCCACCTGGATGCAGAGCGCGATGGCCTCTTTCGTGTAGCCAATGGAATCGTAGGCGATGCGCCGGAGATATTCGCTTGGGCGTTCCGAGATATGTTCGCGGCAGGGTTCCATGAATTCGTAACAGGCGTCCAGCCGGCCGGCGATATAGGGCAGGGTGCCGCCCACATGGGCGGCGATCAGCTTGAGGTTGGGATAGGTATCGAAAAAGCCGTCGAAGATCATGCGCGCCACGGCGATGGTGGTGTCGCACATGAAGCCCACCGCCTGCACCAGATTATACTGGATCAGATCCATGGATTCGGCGACCGGTAGCGGCGCCGGATGTAGCAAGACCGGCAGCGACCGCCTGTCGATCTCCGCCCAAACGGTTGCCAGGGAGGCATCGGTCAGGGACAGGCCCTCGATATTGGCGCCGACGAACACGCCCACCGCGCCGCGCTTCACCGCGTAGTCCAATTCGGCGATGGCGGCTGACCCATGCTGCCAGGGCAGGGTGGCCAGGAAGCGGATGCGGTCCGGCCAGGCCGCTTGGCGGTCCGCCATATCATCGTTGACGTTGCGCGCCAGCGTCGCCGCCAGCGCCGCGTCCGCCCAATAGACGCTGGGCGTGGTCAGGGACACGATGGCCACATCGACGCCGGCGGCGTCCATGTCGGCAATGCGGCGGCGGTAATCCAGCATCGCGTCTTCGACCGGCATGTAGGGGCGGCCGTTCAGTGCAATCATCTTTTTGCCGCCCGCCTCGGTAAGCCCGTAGCCCGGATGGCCGCCGATGGCGGCGACCCAGGCCTCGTTCATCATGTGGGTGTGGATATCGATAATCGCCATGATCGTTCCTCAACCCCGGGCACGCAGCTATGCCTAGCGCTTATCGCGCCCGGCCGCGCACCTGCCAGATACCGCGTTTCGCCGCCTTGGCTTCCCGCTCCGCGTCCACATAGTCACGGCTGAGCCGGCGCTGGGCGGACGCCCATCCGTTGCGGACCATCCAATCGTTGATATCCAGCACGCCGGCGCGGCATACGGCAACCACATGTTGATACCGGTCAATATGGCGCGGCTCGCAAGTCACCCAGTGCTCGCCGACGATATTGGCAAGGGCCATGGTCGCCTCCCAGCCGCATCGCCAGGGTTTGCCATCCGCCCGCTTACAGGTTTGTTTGGGCGCGGGCGCAACGATTCCATGCAGCCGGATGCGGGTATTATCGATGCGGATGGTGTCGCCGTCGATGGTGTAGGGGATGCCGGTGAGGGTCTCGGCATGGGCCAGCGGGCCAACCAAGATTACCAACAGGGCGGCCGGCAAATGGATGAACAGGCATCGAATTTTGAACATGCCGGAAAGTGTTATATGCCAGGCTTGAACGATTCATTAACGGGCCTGGATATGGCCGAGGCGGGAAAACCCGGCCACGAGGCGGGCAATCCGGACATGCATCGGTGATCAAGGATTTGACCCGTTTGCGTAAATTTGACGAAAAAGGGTTTGCTTGAGCTCCCGCTTCAAGATTTTTCCCATGGGATTTTTGGGCATTTCCGCAACCGCGACAATACGAACCGGAACTTTGTAGGCGCCCATCCGTTGGGCGCAATAATGCAGCAGTTCCTTGAGCGCCGATTTTGATGCCAAAACCACGAAGGCAATGGCCACGCTGCCAAATTCGTCGTGTGGCCAATCGATGACGGCGGCCTCGGTGACCGCGTCATGGGACAAAAGAACGGTCTCTACCTCGATTGGATAGAATTTTATCCCGGAATTGTTGATCACGTCATCGGCGCGGCCTTTCAGGAAAAGATAACCTTCCCCATTGATTGCCGCCAGGTCACCTGGATAAAACCAGCCGCCGCGAAAAGCACGCCGGGATGCTTGCGCATCGTCCACATAGCCGGCCGGGTATCCGGCGGCGCGGAATCGGAGATGCCCAACCTCACCAATTGCAAGCGGCGTGTCATCGCCATCGACGATTTCAGCTTCAATGTCGCCGATGACCCGGCCCACGGATTGCGGATGGGCGTCCTGGTCGGCGGGGGTGGCAAAGGCCAGCAATCCCGCTTCGTTGGAACCCATTTGTTCAAAGCAATTCGGCGTTAACCGTTGTCTCGCCAGTTTTCGCTGATCGTTGGTGACGGGCGCGCTGCCGACCACCATCGCCCTTAAGTTCGGAAACAATGCCGGTTTTTCTTTCGCATATTCCATCAATACAATCATCTGCGAGGGCGCCAGTTTCAAATAGGTAATGCGTTTTTCGCGCACGAATGCGGCAAATTCTTCCGGCTCTTGAGAACGAATGATCACCACCGTCGCCCCCAGCCGCAGCATGGCGAGGCTGATGCTGCGCCCGACATTGAAGGACATGCGGGTTAAGCAAAGACACCGGTCGTCAGCGCTCCACCCTTGAGCATTTGTGTAGCGCCGTGCCCAAATTACGAATTCATCGTGGCTGCGGAAAAACGATTTCGGCCGGCCCGTCGTTCCCGACGACTGGTTATACAGCAGCGGATGATCGCCGGAAACGCCGGGCCGTTTGAACGGCGCCGCCGCCGGCTGGCAGATTTCCTCGGGCCGCAGGCAAATGGTTTCCCTGGCCGGGCCGGGCCGGTTTCGCGTAATCACCGCCTTCACGGTTATGCTATCCAGGCGATCGGTCAAGCCGGATGCGGATAGATTGGGGCCGAGGGAATAGATGCAGGCGCCGGCACGGGCCAGGGCGCACAGAATTATCAAGTGATCCGCCGAATCTTCAAGCATGACGGCAACCAGGTCGCCGGGCGCAATACCCGCCTCCTGGAGGTTGCTGGCTGCGGCGTCCAGGGCCGGGGCCAGTTCGCCATAAGTGATAACCCGGCCATCGTCCTCAATGGCTGGATGATGGCTCCTGGTCGTTGCATATTCGTCCAAAATATCGGCAATGTTCATCGGGCAAATATATTCCGCTTAATCTTGCTCAGATTGAATTCGATCGGTGTTCGCTAGTGGCCTGTGTCATCCGCCGGGGCCGGTCCGTTTGGATGGTATTAAACCTGCGCCGGGACAGATTTTCCAGCCTATCCCCTTGCGTTGTTCCGGCCACGTTCCATATTAGTCTTCTGCTCTTGGACATTGTGAATAGGAAGACCCGATAACGCCCGCCAACCGCCGTGGCGAAGCGGACATTTGCGCATGAATCGAGCCGTTTACACCCATAAACCCCCAACCACCCCCAGACCCGTTTACCGAAAATATATCGCACCACGGGGAGTACCGGACCGAGGGGCTAATCGCCGAGGAAAAAACTTCGCACCGACGGGCGCATGGCCGACCCAGCCATCCCCAAGCGCCGGCGGCCGATGTCGCGCCAAAATGTCCGTGGATGTCAACAAATGTGAATAAATGACGATGATGTATATGTTTATTTGCGTGTCGCATGTCGCACCAGGTACCCCGCCCGGCCCGGGATGGCGCAGGGTCGGGGGGCCGGGCCGCCGCGCCAAATCAACTATCCGTGCCCGGCGATTGCCCTTCGCCGCCGATTCTGCCATTATGCGCGTCAATTCATCTAAGCAATTGCGAGAGAACGATAATTATGGGTACTTTCAGCATATGGCATTGGCTGGTCGTTCTGGCCGTTGTGCTGGTTCTGTTCGGCGGCAAGGGTAAGATTTCGTCGCTTATGGGCGATTTCGGCAAAGGTTTGAAATCCTTCAAAAAGGGCATCAAGGACGACGAGGCAATTGCGGACAACAAATCCGAATTCAGTGCCGAAAGTCCGGATTCCGATGCCACCAAGGAAGAAGACAAAAAGACCGCCGAACAGGCGTGATCTTTTCCAAATCGGTCGAGCACCTGCTCTTCTTTAAGGGGCCATAGACCATCATGTTCGATATCGGCTGGCCGGAATTACTGATCGTTGCCGTATTGGTTGTTGTGGTCGTGGGGCCGAAGGATTTGCCGCGCGTGATGCGCACCGTCGCCCGTTATGTGGGCAAGGCAAAATCCATGACCCGCGAATTCCGGGGCTATGTTGACGATATGGTCCGCGAATCCGAATTGGACGAGATCAAGAGCCAGATCGAAGCCGGCGCCGATCTGGATGCCGGCGGCCTGATCGAAAACACCATCGATCCCGACCACGACATTCGGGACAATTTGGAATTCGCCGATGGCGATTTCGACGGCGGCGAGTTCGATACCGGCAGCGATCTTTCGAAGATTGACGCCGAGCCCTACGATGAAGTCGCCGGCGGCGTCGATGAGGAGGCGCCCGAATCCGGCGCCGAGCCCGCCGAAGACGAAACCGCTAATGACGAAACCGGGAGCGGCGAAACGTTAAGCGCCGATGACAATGCAGGCGGCTCGGCAAAGGTGGCGTCGTGAGCGAGGCGGCGGCGGCGGCCAATGACACCCAGAAAATGCCGCTCCTGGAGCATTTGGTCGAACTGCGCACGCGGCTGGTCAGATCCTTCGTCGCCATAATAATTTTGTTTTTCGTTTGCTACTTCTTTGCCGAAAATATCTACGGGTTTCTGGTGCAGCCGCTGGCCGACGTCATGGCCGAGGAAGGGCGCCAGCGGCGGCTGATCTACACCGCCCTGCACGAAGCCTTTTTCACCTACATCAAGGTGTCGTTCTTTGCGGCCCTGTTTTTGGCGTTCCCGGTGATCGCCGGGCAGTTTTGGAAGTTCGTCGCGCCCGGTCTCTACGCCAAGGAAAAACGCGCCCTGCTGCCCTACCTGATTTTGACGCCGATCCTGTTTTTCACCGGCGGCGCCATTGTTTACTATTTCATCTTTCCGCTGGCCTGGAAATTTTTCTTAGGCTTCGAATCGGAGGGTCTGGCGGGCGGCTTGCCGATCCAGCTGGAAGCCAAGGTCAACGAATATCTGTCCCTGGTAATGCGCCTGATCTTCGCCTTCGGTATCAGTTTCCAGCTGCCCATCTTGCTGACCCTGTTGGCCCGGGTCGGCTTCACCAGCGCCGCCGGGCTGGCTTCCAAGCGCAAATACGCCATCGTTCTTTCGTTTGTCGCCGCCGCCATCCTGACGCCGCCCGACGTGATCAGCCAGGTTGGTCTGGCTTTGCCGATCATTGCGCTCTATGAAATCTCCATCATCGCCGTCCGCATAATCGAGCGCAAAAAAGCCAAAGAGGCGGACGGGGACGATGACCCGGCCGAGGAAACCGACTTCAACCAAAGTTGATTTCCGGAACGATTGCTGGGTTTGATGGAATTGGGCGGTGCATTTAGGGAATTCCATGTTCGATATCAAAACCATTCGTGAGCAGCCGGATGTGTTCGACGCCGGGTTGGCGCGGCGCCGGCTGGAGCCGCAGGCGGGTGTGCTGATCGCCATCGATAAACGCCGCCGCGAAGCGCAGACGGCGGCGCAGGAATTGCAGACCAGGCGCAACGCGCTCTCCAAGCTCATCGGCCAGTCCAAGTCCAAGGGCGGGGACGCGGCGGCCGAGATCGAAGAAGTTGCGCGCTCCAAGGATGCACAAGGCGCGGCCGAAAAAGAAGCGGGCGCGGCGACCGCTGAGCTGGAGGCGGCGCTGGCCGGATTGCCCAACATCCCCGCCGCCGATGTACCCGACGGCGAAGACGAGGGTGACAATCAGGAACTGCGCCGCTGGGGCGAGCCCAGGGATCTCGGCTTTCCGGCCAAGGAGCATTTCGAGCTTGGCGAGGCGTTGGGGCTGATAGATTTCGAAACGGCAGCCAAGATGTCCGGCGCCCGGTTCGTGATATTGTCGGGCGCCCTGGCGCGCATGGAACGGGCCTTGGCAGCCTTTATGCTGGACATGCACACCACGGAGTTCGGCTATACCGAGGTCAACCCGCCGGCCCTGGTGCGCGACAACGCCCTGTTCGGCACCGGCCAGTTGCCGAAGTTCGCCGAGGATTTGTTCAAAACGGACAACGACTATTGGCTGATCCCCACCGCCGAGGTGCCGCTGACCAATTTGGTCGCCGGTCAAATCCTGGATGAAGACGATCTGCCGCGCCGCTATACGGCGATGACCTGGTGCTTCCGCTCGGAGGCCGGATCGGCCGGCAAGGACACCCGCGGCATGATCCGCCAGCACCAGTTCACCAAGGTGGAACTGGTCAGCATTGTCGATCCGGACCAATCGGGGCTTGAGCATGATCGCATGACCGGCATCGCCGAGGAAGTTCTGAAGCGGCTGGAGCTGCCGTTCCGCACGGTGGTTTTGTGCACCGGCGATTTGGGATTTGCGGCGCAAAAGACCCACGACATCGAGGTTTGGCTGCCCGGCCAGAAGCGCTACCGGGAAATCTCGTCGGTCTCCAACTGCGGCGATTTCCAGGCGCGGCGCATGCAGGCCCGCTTCAGGCCGAAAGAGGTCCAGGGAAGGAAAAAGGGCACGCGCTTTCCGCACACCCTCAACGGCTCCGGCCTGGCCGTCGGGCGGACGCTGATCGCGGTGCTGGAAAACTATCAGCACGAAGACGGCTCCGTGCAGGTCCCGGTAGCCTTGCGGCCCTACATGGGCGGGCTCGAGGTGATCGCCGCCAATGGCTAAGACGCCGATCAAGCTGGCCTCGGCGCGGATCCTCATATCCAACGACGACGGCATCGGCGCGCCCGGCATCAAGCGGCTGGAGAAGATCGCCCTTGGCCTTGGCGCCGAGGTCTGGGTGGTGGCGCCGGAGCACGAGCAATCGGGCACCGGCCATTCGCTGACCCTCCGCCGGCCGCTGCGCATCCGCAAAATCGCGGCCCGCCGCTACGCCGTCGACGGCACGCCCACCGACTGTATTTTACTCGCCGTTAACCAAATCATGAAAGGCTTGAAGCCGGATTTGGTGCTATCGGGCATCAACCGGGGCAGTAATCTAGGGGAGGACATGACCTATTCCGGCACCATCGCAGCGGCCATGGAGGCGACGCTTCTCGACGTTCCAGCCATCGCCTTGAGCCAGCGGGTTCCTTACGAGGTTCTGAATAGCGGCGGGGCGGCCGAATGGTCGGCGGCGGAAACCTATGCGGGCCGCGTGATCCGCAAGTTGACCGCCATCGCCTGGCCCCGGGATGTGCTGATCAACGTCAATTTCCCGGCCCGGCCCGCCGCCGAAGTCACCGGCATCGAGATTACCCGCGAAGGCCGGCGCAAGTTGGGCGACGAAATCCTTACCGGGCGCGATCCGAGGGGCGAGCCCTATTACTGGATCGGCAACCAGAAAGTCTCGGTCACCTATGCGAAAGGCTCCGATCTGGCCGCCATCGATGACGGCAAGGTGTCGGTGACGCCGCTGTGCTTGGATCTGAGCCACCGGCCCATGATGCGCCGGTTGAAATCCCTTTTCCCCGGCGCCAAGAGCGGGCCAAAATAATGAACTTCGATGACCGCAAGGCGCGCCTGGTGCTCGGGCTCAGGCGCGCCGGTGTCACCGACCGGGACGTGATGGCGGCCATGGAAGCGCTGCCGCGGGAACCGTTCGTGCCGCACGCGCTCCGGGCTTCGGCCTATGAAGATACGGCGCTGCCCATCGGCCATCAGCAGACCTTGAGCCAGCCCAGCGTCGTCGGGCTGATGACCGAGGCGCTGCGCATCGGTGTGCGCATGAGGGTGCTGGAAGTGGGCACCGGGTCGGGCTATCAGACGGCGGTGCTGGCGGCCCTATGCCGGCGCGTTTACACCATCGAGCGCCATGCCCAATTACTGGCCATCGCCGAGGTCCGGTTCGCCGAGTTGAAGCTGCACAATATTGTCGCCAAGTCCGGCGACGGCACCCTCGGCTGGCCGGCGCAGGCGCCGTTCCAGCGGATCATCGTCACCGCCGCCGCCGCCGACGTGCCGCCGGTGCTGGCCGATCAATTGTCCGACGGCGGCGCCATGGTGGTGCCGATCGGCATCGACGATGCGTTGCAGACTATACTCCGGGTCAGCCGCGACGGCGATAGCTTCGAGACCGAAGAGCTTTCCGATGTCCGCTTCGTGCCGCTGATCCCCGAAGAGGCGGGGCAATCGGTCGCTTGAGAATTGGCGCCAATTACCGCCGGCGAGGCATGAGCATGCCAGAATGGAAATTTAACGCGCACCGGGTTCTGGTCCTGTCGGGGGCCATGCTGGCGCTGGCCGCCTGCGGCTCCTTGCAATGGCCGCCGCCGGGCGATGCGTTGCCCGGGGCACGGGCGCCCAAGCAAAATAGCGCAAATGTCCGGCGGTCACCGAGGGCCGCCGCTGTTCACGTGCGCGTACAGGCGGGCGAGACATTGTTCGTCCTCTCCCGCCGCCACGGCGTCTCGGCGCGGGCCATCATCGATGCCAACCGGCTGCGCCCGCCCTACCGGCTGGCACCAGGGCAGCGGCTGAAAATTCCAGCGCCGCGCCGCTACCGGGTGGCCCGAGGCGACACCCTCTACGGCATTTCGCGGCGCTTCGGTGTGGATGCCTACGAGCTGGCCCGGCTCAATCGCTTGGCGCCGCCCTACAACATCTACTCGGGGCAGATATTATCCCTGCCCGGCGCCGGGACGACGGCCGCCGTGCCTGGACCGAAACGCAAACCGGAAGTGAAGCAGAAGCCGCCGGACCCGCGGCCGCCACCAAAGATCGCCGCCGCCAAGGGGCGCTTCATCTGGCCGGTGCGCGGCCGCGTCGTTTCGGGCTACGGGCCCAAGGGGGAAGGATTGCACAATGACGGCATTAACATTGCGGCGCCGCGCGGATCGCCGGTTCGCGCCGCCGGGTCCGGGACCGTCGCCTATGCCGGCAACGAGTTGCGCGGCTTTGGCAATCTGTTGCTGATCCGCCATGCCGGCGGCTGGGTGACCGCCTATGCCCATAACGAAAAGCTGCTCGTCCGGCGCGGCCAGAAGGTGCGCCGGGGCCAGGCGATCGCGCGCGTCGGCAGCACCGGCAGCGTCACCAAGCCGCAGCTTCATTTCGAGATCCGCCGCGGCCGGCGGGCCATCGATCCGGTGGGGCAATTGGCCGCGGCGTCGTCGTCTTAGTCTAATTATTTCAGTTTTAGCCGCCGCCGGGCTCGATATTTTTGCCCAGGCGTCCGGCCAGGTCCTGTACATATTGCCAGGCGACACGGCCCGAGCGCGCCCCCCGGGTCATCGACCATTCCAGCGCTTCGGCGCGCAACTGCTTAGGCTCGATGTCAAGCCCGAAGCGCTCCACATAGCCGTCGATAATTTCGAAATAGGTGTCTTGGCGCACCGGGTGGAAGCCGAGCCAAAGGCCGAAGCGATCCGACATCGAGACCTTTTCCTCCACCGCTTCCGACGGCGATATGGCGGTGGAGCGCTCATTCTCGATCATGTCGCGGCGCATCAGGTGGCGCCGGTTGGAGGTGGCATAAAATAAAATATTCCGGGGCCGGCCCTCGATGCCGCCCTCAAGCAAGGCTTTCAAGGACTTGAAGCTGGTGTCATCGGCCTCAAACGACAGGTCGTCGCAAAACAGCAGGCAGCGGCGCTGCACGCCGCGCAGCAAGGCCAGCAGGCGGGGCAGGGACGGAATGTCTTCCCGGTGGATTTCAACCAGCGCCAGCTTGTCTTTGGCGGTGGCGTTGATCTCGGCGTGCAGGGCTTTGACCAAGGAGCTTTTGCCGGTACCGCGGGCCCCCCACAAAAGCGCGTTGTTGGCCGACTTACCGGCGGCAAACCGTTCGGTATTGGCCAGCAAGATATCGCGCTGCTGCTCGATGCCGCGCAAAAGATCGAGATCGATGCGGTTGACCTGATGAACCGGTTCCAGCGCCTCGGGCGTCGCGTGCCAGACGAAGGCATCGGCGCAATCGATATCGAAGGCGCGCGCCGAAGCCGGGGAGAGCCGGTCCAGGGCGTCTGCAATGCGTTCTAAAAGGGGGCGTAGATCGTCTTCGGCCATGGTAATTCCGTTTCCAGTTCCGAGATTCGCGGGACACTAACAAAATCCCAGCTATCGTCAATGGCGGAACGCCGCCGGCCAATATTTCCCTTGCATCCCTGGTCAAAACCGGCGAAGTTGGACCTAGGGAATACCACAGTAATAATAAATTTCACCCAATCCCCATGCGCTTTTCGCGCAAGGTAGTGCAGGATAATAATTTTGAGCTGGTCAAAAAGCGCCTACTGCCGTGTTCTTGGAGAATCGCACGCAGAATATTGACAGGAGGCGATTATCTCGGCGCTACCAAAAGCGAATATCGATTTTTCGGGCATCAGAATTCTGGTTGGCGAACCGCGCGTCGACAGCGGTAAGGAAATCCAGCGCCAGTTTGGCATCCTGGGCGTAAAAAAATCCGGGTTGTGGGCGATTTTGATCTGGTAAAAAAATCTGTCGCCAACGACGAGGCGGATTTGTGCCTTTGCAACATGCAGTCCCTATCGGGCGCGCCATGGAATATCATGCGCGGCGTGCGCGAACAGGAAGTCGGCAAAAATCCGTTTATGGTTCTGGTCAGCATGGTCGGCTCGACCCAGCGCGATGAATTGGCGCATACCATCGACGCCGGCCCCGATGATCTGATGATGCGGCCGTTTTCGCGGGATGTGTTTGTCCGGCGCATGAACGAATTGGCTTCGCGCCGCAAAAAGTTTGTGGTCACGTCCGAATATATAGGCCCGACCCGGCGCGCCGAGGCCCGCGACGACGATGTGATTTCCACCGAGGAGTTAGAGGTCCAAAATCCCATGCGGGTACTTGGATTTGGCGGCGACCGGGAGGAATTATGGCGCGACATCCATGCCGCTTCCAAGCAATTGAACCTGCGGAAATTGCGCGCCGATATCAGGCTGGTCGATGCCCTGGTGCGCGAAATCCTGCCCGACTATGAAAACGGCGCCATCGGTGAAGATTTTTTTAGCAGCATTGAAAAGCTGCTAATGACGCTCGCCGGTATCGACAGGCGCGCCTACCGGATCGGTGATGAAAACCTAATCGATTTGTGCGAGCTTTCCGAAAACATCCTTACCGATATCAAAGAGCGCCCGAGTCCGCCGAACCTGCGTAACGTGGGTACGCTGCCCAAGTTGGTCACCGGCTTCAAGTTTGCCCTGAGCGCCATAATCTAAGCGCCATAGCCGCGCCGAATTTGGGCAAAAATACATTTGCGGCCCCCAAATAAGTAAACTGGACGTGAGGCGGGCGCCGAATTGGCCGGCAACCCGTTCTAACCGTTTGCAATGGACGTGCGGCGGACTATATTCGCGCCCATCAATGGGTTTAAGGAGTTCTCGATGTTTATTTCTCCGGCTTACGCTCAAGGCTTTGGCGGCGGCGATGGATTTTCCACGCTGGTTCCGCTGGTCCTTATTTTCGCGGTCTTTTATTTCCTTTTGATCAGGCCACAGCAGAAGCGCGCGAAAATGCACCGCGAAATGCTGGGCGCCATTCGCCGCGGCGACAGGATCGTCACCGGCGGCGGCATCCTCGGTAAGGTCATAAAGGTTCGCGACAATGACGAGCTTGACGTGGAGATCGCCGAGGGCGTGAAAATCCGCGTCCAGCGCGGCGGTGTTTCGGGTGTGTTTTCGAAGACCGGCGCGGCCGGCGGCATGGCGCCTGGGGCCGGAACGCCCGGCGGCGGAGCGCCCGGCGGGCTTTTGGGTAAGCTGCTCGGCGGCGGACGCTAGCGGTTTTAGGGGCGCCGGACACGGATATCGGGTCCAAATGGTCTATTTCTCCAAATGGAAAGTTATCTTGGTATTGGGCGTCGTCGCGTTCGGTCTGATCTTTGCGGTTCCCAATCTATTCAGTGAAAAATTTGCCGCCGCGGTGCCCGAATGGCTGCCCCATAAACAGGTTAATCTGGGTCTTGATCTGCAAGGCGGATCGCACCTTCTGTTGGAGGTGGATGTCAAATCGGTCTTGCGCGAACGTTTGACGTCGGCGGTCGAAAGCGTGCGCTCGGTGTTGCGCGGCGAACGCATTCGCTATACCGGGCTCGGCCTTCGCGGCGATGCCGTATCGGTTACCATCCGCGAGGCGGCCAATGTGGAAAATGCCCGCCAACTGATCTTGGCGGAACGGCAAAACATGGAATTGGTCGTTGCCGGCAATCAAATTACCCTCCGCTTCGGCGAAGACGAAGTCAACGAACAACGCCGCGCTACGGTGGAGCAGTCCATCGAGATCGTGCGCCGCCGCATCGATGAGACCGGCACGCGCGAGCCCACCATCCAGCAACAGGGCGATGACCGCATTTTGTTGCAGCTTCCGGGCGTCGATGATCCCGAACGGGTGAAGCGGCTTTTGGGCCGCACCGCCAAAATGACCTTCCACCTCCTGGATAACAGTGGCTCGGTCGAAGAAGCCTTGCGCGGCCGCGTACCGCCGGGGGCGATGCTGCTCCCCGCTCAGAAATCCGGCAGGAGTCAAGGGGGCCGGTCTCACTATCTGGTGCGCCGGCGGGTTGCGGTCGGCGGCGACCGGCTGGTGGATTCGCAGCCGTCCTTTGACAGCCAGACCAACGAGCCGGTGGTCAATTTTCGCTTCGATACCCTGGGAGCCAAGAAATTCGGCGATATCACGGCACGCAATGTGGGCCGCCCGTTCGCCGTCGTTTTGGACAAAGAAGTCATCACCGCGCCGGTCATCCGTGAGCCCATATTGGGCGGCTCCGGCCAAATCAGCGGCAACTTTACGGTTCAGCAGGCGACGGAGCTGGCCCTGTTGCTGCGCGCCGGCGCCTTGCCGGCGCCACTGACCATTCTCGAGGAACGCACCGTCGGGCCCGGCCTCGGCGCCGACAGTATCGCGGCGGGCAAAATCGCCAGCATCGTCGGCATGGTCCTTGTGGTCCTCTTCATGGCGGTATCCTATGGACTTTTCGGTCTTTTTGCCGATGTCGCCTTGATCGCCAACATGATTCTTATCTTGGGCGCGCTTTCCATACTGCAGGCAACGCTGACGCTGCCGGGCATCGCCGGTATCGTGCTGACCATCGGCATGGCGGTGGATGCCAACGTGCTGGTGTTCGAGAGAATCCGCGAAGAGGTGCGCTCCGGCCGCACGCCCATATCGGCGATCGATGCCGGATACAGCCGCGCCATTACCACGATTATCGATGCGAACCTGACCACGCTGATCGCATCCACCATTCTGTTTTTCTTTGGATCGGGTCCGGTCAAGGGATTCGCGGTGACCCTCACCATCGGTATCATCACGTCCCTGTTCACGGCGATTATGTTAACCCGGCTTCTGGTCGTAGCCTGGCTGCGGCGTACGCGGCCGACGGAACTGCCGTTGTAGGAGCCGCCCATGAAACCGCTCAATCTGGTTCCCATCAAACCTGACTTGGATTTTATCGGGCGCAAGAAAATATTTTTTATCTTTTCGGCGTTTCTCGTGGCCCTCGCCCTTGGCCTGTTCCTGGCGCGCGGCCTTAATTTCGGTATCGACTTCCAAGGCGGTATTTTGATCGAAGTGCGCATGCCCGAAGGCGGCAAGCTCGCCGAAATGCGCGCCAATCTTTCCGGTCTCGGCGTTGGCGAAGTGGCCCTGCAGGAGTTCGGTCAGCCGACCGATATCTTGATCCGCATTCAGAAGCAGGAGGGCGGCGAAAAAGCGCAACAGGTGGCGGTGGAAAAGGTTAAAAAGGCGCTCGGTGCGGGCGTTCAATACCGGCGGACGGAATTTGTCGGCCCGCAGGTTAGCCGGGAATTGTTTCGTGACGGCGTCATCGCGGTCTTGTTGGCGATGGTCGGTATTCTCGCCTATATCTGGTTTCGCTTTGAATGGCAGTTCGGGCTCGGCGCGATCATTGCGCTCCTGCATGACGTAATCACGACCATCGGCATATTTGCGCTGACCGGGCTGGAGTTCAATTTGTCCACGGTAGCCGCGATTTTGACCATCGCCGGCTATTCGATCAACGATACCGTTGTCGTCTATGACCGGGTGCGGGAAAATTTGCGCAAATACAAGGCCATGCCGCTCACCGAACTTCTCAACAACGCGATCAACGAAACCTTGTCGCGGACCGTGATGACCAGTTTGACGACCATGCTTGCCCTGGTTTCGCTTTATGTCTTGGGCGGCGAAGTTATCAGGGGTTTCAGTTTCGCGCTGATTTGGGGCGTGATTATCGGCACCTATTCCTCGATCTGCGTGGCGGTGCCGTTATTGTTGCATCTGAACGTGAACCGCGGTGTCCAGACCAGCGGCGCCGGCAAACAGGCCGAACCCGCCGGATAGATTCCGCCGGCACACGCAAATTTTAGGACAAGAGGAGGCGGCTCCGGGCCCCAGAAATCATGTCGCTGGACATTACGCCACTGGTGCCGGCCGGCCGTCAGATCATTCAAAGCTACGGCTCCGGCCAATTCGTGATCTCGGATGTCCGCCATAGCGGGCCGGTGCTGGTGTTTGCCGAACGCGCTCTTGCCTGGAAGGTGGTTGCTTTCGAAAATTTGACGCCGGACGATTTTGCCGAGGTCATCGGCGCCGAGCCCAAACCTGAGATTTTGTTGCTGGGGTCCGGTGCCGGCAGCGCCCTTTTGCCGGCGGCTTTGCGATCGGAAATGCGCGCCGCCGGGATCATTATCGAATGCATGAATACCGGCGCCGCCTGCCGGACCTTCAATGTCCTGATCGGTGAAGACCGGAGGGTCGCCGCCGCCTTGTTCGCCGTCGATTGACGCCATGGCCATTGCCGACGACAGGATTGATCCCAAACCCGAAGCCGGTAAGTTTTCTTATCCCTATTCCAGCGCCGATGCGGCCTTCGATGCTGGCAATTATGCCGAGGCATTTCTGAGCGCCGGGGCCTCTTCGCCGATCCGGGCGCTGGCGGCCATACTGTGCGGGGCGGTGGCGCCTGGCCTCGAACGGCTCGGCGCGCCCACCAACGGCCGCGCCCGCCTTGTCGCCGCCTATGGCCATTGGTGCCTGGGTGATGGGGATGCGGCGCTAAGCCATCTGGTCGCCATCGAGGGCGGTGCAGACGCGGTTGCCGCGCGCCGGTTGGAGGCGCTGATCGCGGCGCCGGACATCCCGGTTGCCGTCATAACCATGCCTGGCGGTGCCAAGGCCAAGGGGTTCGGCGAGGCGAACGGTTTTGATGTGGCCCTGGTTTCCGTGGCGCCCGAGGAATTCGGAATTCCGTGGCCGGAGCTTTGGGCCAAAAAAGGCAGCGGCAATGATCCGGCGTTGATCGTCGGGATCGATGCCTTCGGCCCCTATTTGCCGGCGGGACTTGGCGGGCAAACGGCGCCGGTTGCGCTTTGGTCATCGGACATAGATTTCTTCCTTGCGACGCGCAATCATGACCACGCATCGGCCGATATCGTGGTCGTAAATTCCGCATCCGAATGTGCCCAGCTAGCGGCCCGGTATTCGAGCCGGGTAGTCAGCTTTCCGGGGCACGACAACTACGGGCAAGATATTCGGCGCCGCGAAAATAGCGCCGCAGATGCGGATATTTTTTTTTCCGGGCGCGCTTTCGCATCTTACATGCGCGACAAGGCGCAGTTTCTGTTCCGCTTAGCCTGCCGCGATGATGCGCAACTCCGCGTGCAAATTCTCGATGGATATCTGAGCGAAAACGAATACGCAATGCGTATCGCCGGCGCCCGGTTTGTGCCAACGGTCTGGCGTTATCGGGGTGGCATTCAAACCCGCAGCGTCGATGCCTTGCGCGCCGGCGCCCGTGTGCTGACGGATGAAACGCGGACCTTCGGCGATTTACTGGGTTCCGGCGTGGACCCGTTCGTGCCTGATTGCGATGATTGGATAGAGAGAGCGGCCGAGGATTATTCAGCGGCGGACATGGACACGGTGTTCTGGCGCTCGCCCGGGCGGGAGGAACGGTTTTTAAAATTCTGTCTGTTTCAGAGCCTGCTGACTGGGAAACGGCCAAAAACGTCAGCCGCGCAAACGCGCACCGGTATTCCGGTTGAGTTGCGCGGTTACGAGAAGGCGTACGGGCTACGGGTTTACACCCGCATCGCCAATCTGAACGCCGCCAACCCGGAAACGGCGGCCCATTATAATTACGCCGCGGCGGCCGCCTTTTACGCCGCTATCCTTGCCCCGGAAAACAGCGATTTCGCGGACCTGGCCCTGCAATTCTATGGCACCGGCATGCAAGCCTTTCCCGGCAATCTGATGCTGCGCTTTAACGGCGCCTGCGTGCAAGGGAGCCTGGGCCATAAGAACCGGGCCTCGGCCAATTTCATGACCGTGATCGACCAGGGATCGGAGCTTGATTTCGATGCCGCCCGGGACGCCCCGCTTAGCCACCGGGTACGCGTGCTATCCGATCTTTTCCCGTTTGGCGATTTCTATGGGGCCGCCGCCGGTCACGGCGCCGGCGGCGCCAATCCAAGAAGCATAGTGAAAAGCGCCGCCATGACCTTTCTCGCCTCCGACGCGCTGGACGAGGATCGCCTGGATGAGGCGCTCGGCCTGTTGGACGCGGCGGCGGTTTTGTTTGACCGCTCGGCGCCGGTCTGGCGTTTGCTGGCCCGCGCCCGCCTGGCGGCCGGATCGGACGCGGTATCGGTGCGCCAGGCATTTTACCGCGCCGTAAACCTCTACCCCGGTGAATTGCCGGGCCTTTTGCGGATTGGTATCGAGGCCGAGTTGGCCAGCGGGCGGGCCGCCGAGGCCGCCGATATTCTGCGAAGGTGGACGCTGGTGGCATCCAGGGTCACTTTGGGCGATGGCCAGGGATATGGGCTGTCGCCGGAAACATTGTCGGTCGCCGGAGACCATAAAGCGTTGCTGGGCGGTTGGACGCGGACCTGTCTGGACCGTATCCTGGATGCGGGCATTTCCGGATCGGGCCGGGAATGATCGTCTGACGGGCAAGAGGGGCAGCGGTGAACTTCACGGTTTCCATCACCACATGCAATCGGGCGCAAAGCCTCGCCCGAACGCTGGATGCGGTCCATGCCTTGGATTACGATGCCGGCGCGTTGCAGGTGATTGTCGCCGATAACGGCTCCACCGACGAGACCAAATTGGTGTGCGATCAAGCGGCGCCCCGCTTTCCCGATTTCAAATATCTCTACGATGCAAGGCCGGGTCAGTTGGTCGGCTGGCACCTGGCCTTGGCCCAGGCGTCCGGCGAGGTAACCTGTTTTATCGACGACGATGTTTGCCCGGACCCAACCTGGCTGGGCGCGCTGGCCGACGCGTTCAACGCCGAAGATGTCGGTCTGGCGACCGGGCCGATCCGGCTTGCCTTCGAATCCGCGCCGCCCGATTGGCTGGATGCGATGACCCTCGGCGAGCCGGGCGGCCAGACCCTGCCGTTTCTGGGCGCCTTGGACGCCGGGCCCGATATCCGCGATATCCCGAACAACATGGTGTGGGGATCGAACTTCGCCGTGCGCCGCTTGGTGTTACTGGAGGCCGGCGGCTTTCATCCCGGCGCCATGCCGGCGAGCCTTATCCGGTTTTATGGCGACGGCGAGGTTCATGTGGGCCGGACGGCGGGCGCGGCGGGCTACAAGGCGCGCTATCACCCGGGCGCCGGCGTCGAGCACCATATCCCGGCCGGCCGGCTGAGTTTGGATGCGGTCTATGCCAAGTTCGTCACCTCCGGTTGTGCGCGGGCGTTCCAGACATTGCGCGCCTCCGGTGCGCCATTCCAGGCGCCCACCGGCGCCGAGATCGCGGCGATTGCGGCGCGCTACTTCCGGGACCCCGGCACGGCGCCAAGGGAATTGGCGGCGCGGGTTGAAAAAGGGCTGAAAGACGGTATGACGGCGCAATTGGATGGCTTCGAAAACGACGCGGAATTTCGGAAATGGGTTCTGATGGACAATTACCTGGATATTGACCGCTGCTACACCCATCCCGATCTGCTGGCTTACCAATATGGCGGGGCGGCCGATTGGCGCTCGGGCCGGTCAGGGAAATAGGGCCCGGAATGCGCGTCCTGGAAAACAGAACCGGTCAGACATTGGCGCGCCCATTGCGCATCCTATCCATGCTGCGCAGCCAATGGGACGCACAGCGGGCGCCGGCGCTACAGGCGCTCGCCGATCTCGGTCACGAAGTTGTCTATGTGGACGAGGTGCTGCCCATCGACGGCTACCGCAAGCTGGCCGGCCGGTTGGAAATTGATGTGGCCGTTCTCTGGGGCTCGAGCCTGCAGAATTTTCTGATGACGTCGAGCCAGCCGTTTTTCCTGGACGACATGGAAATTCCCTATGTCAGCCTCTGGACCGACAATCCGGTCAAGCATCTGTTCCTTTTGAAGGACGTCATGGGGCCCATGCACAAAGGCCTGTTCATCGCCGATAGCCGCGTTATCGAGCAGATGCAGGCGCTGGGCTTTGAAAATCTGTTCTATCTACCGCCCTGGCATATCGATCCCCAGATTTTCCGCCCGGTGGCGCTCGAGCCGCGCCTGCAATGCAATGTGGGCTTTGCCGCCACGGTCAACGCCTATGATGCCGAGCGGGGCAAATGGCGCATGTTCTGGGATCACCACATGAACAGCGCCGCCGACGGTATCATCGCCCGGTTGCGCCAGGCCGGCGATCATATGGATGTGCTCGATTGCCTGGACGGTGACTGGGACGTCTGGTCGCTGCCGTTTTCGCTATTGTCCCACGCCATGTATTTCGAACAAAAGGCGCTGGTGCGGGAATTGGTGATCGCAGCCATGGGCGGGCGCGATCTGACCATCACCGGAATCGGCGGCGGCGTCTCGCACAGGCCCAATATCCATCTCGGTGAAGGCCGCGCCTGGGACGATCTGTCGCCGCTGTTTTCGTCCACCCGCATCAACCTGAACTGCACGCCCTGGCCGCGCTCCTGCCATCACCGGGTGTTTCAGATCGCCGCCTGCCGGGCCCTGGCGGTGACCGATTGGCGAGACGACGCCGCCGCCCTGTTTGAACCGGACGTGGAAGCGGTATATTTCCAATCCTTGAGCGAATTGCCGGACATCATCGACAGGTTCTTGTCGCACCCGGACGAGGCCGAGGCCATTGCCGAGGCCGGGCACCGGCGGTTCCTCGCCCATCACACGGCGGCGCACCGGATGGCGGAATTGAGCAATATTTTGAATCAACTGGTTTGAGACGGGAAAAACAGCATGAAAACGATGGTTTTGGAGGCGCCGGGCGTGGTCGCCTTGCGCGAATTACCGATGCCCGTTCCCGCACCCGGCGGCGCCCTGGTGCGCATAACTCATAGCGGTATTTGCGGCACCGACTCTAAGATATTCACCGGCGCCATTCCGGCCCGCCTGCCGGTGGTCATGGGCCATGAAATCGTCGGCGAGATCGTCGAGGGCACCGCCGCCGACGGCAGCGGGCCCGGCACGAGAGTGCTCGTCGACCCGGTGTTGTTTTGCGGTGAATGTTTCCACTGCCAGGCCGGGCAGACCCATCTGTGTCCCACCGGCCAGCTTATGGGGCGGGAGATCGATGGCGGCTTCGCGGAATATTGCACCGCGCCCAGCTCGCATATTTATCCCCTGTCCGACGATATCGACGACCAGGTTGCGCCGCTGATCCAGGTTCTGACCACGGTCCGTCACGCCTTTACCCTTTCCGGTCTGGTGCCCGGCGAGGCGGTCGCCGTGCTCGGCCTCGGCGTGACCGGGCTGATGCAAATCCAATTGGCCAAGGTGCTTGGCGCCGATCCGGTCATCGGCGTGTCGCGCAACGAATACAAACGCGTACTGGCCATGGAACAAGGCGCCGATTTGGTGGCCAGCCACGGCGCGGAAGCCAGGCAGGCCATCCTTGGCGCCACCGATGGGCGCGGCGCCGATCTGGTGGTGGAATCGGTGGGCCACCTCACGATCCTGGCGGAGGCCATGGACTTGGCCCGCATCGGCGGGCGCGTGCTGCCGTTCGGTATTTATTCCGCCGACGAGGCCAAGCTTCCGTTCTACGAGCTCTACTTCAAGGAGTTGAATGTGATCGGCGCACGCGCCGCCCGGGCCGAAGATTTCCCCGCCTGTATCGAGCTTATAGAAAACGGCAGCATCGATTTGAAGCCCCTGATTACCCATACCGAGCCCTTTACAGAGCTTGGCCGGGCCATCAGCATGCTGGGTGAAAGCGGCGCGCACCGCTTGAAGATTATTTTGCGACACTGAATGGGGGAGGCTGCGGTGACCGATGAACTGGAAGACTTAAAAAAGCACATCGGCAATAAACACAGTTCCGAAGACGTGGTCACCGCATCCCAGGTTGGCCGCCTGGCCGGCGCCCTAATGGTCGGTCACCCGTCTCGGCATAAGGGCGATCCGGTGCCGCCCGGCTGGCACGGGGCCTTCTTTCCAGGGCTGGCGCCGCTCTCCAACCTGCGCACCGACGGACAGCCCATATCCGGCGGCCCGGCCCCGGCGGCGCCCTTGCCAAGGCGGCGCATTATCGGCGTCCGCGCCGATTTTCACGACCCCATGCGGGTTGGCGACGATATTGTTCGCGACACCGAAATTACCGATGTGGTGATCAAGGATTACGGCGCCGGGCCGACCGTGGTGATCACCATTCGCGATTCTATTTCAACGCCCAGAGGTCTTAGCGCCGTCGAGGAACGGGATTTCCTGAGCTATACCGAAGATGGCCCCGGTCAGATGTGGCCGCCGCCGGTGATGCCGTCGGAACCCACCTGGAGCAAAACTTTCGACGCCGATCCGGTGATTCTCTTCCGCCTGTCCGCGTCCCGCTATAACTCCCACCGCATCCATTACGACCGCGACTACGCCACCAAGGTGGAAGGCTTCGCCGGCTTGGTGGTGCCGGTCACGTTGGTGAGCCTGCTGATGATGGAACTCTGCCGCGCCGAAGCGCCCGATCGGCCGCTGAAGCATTTCGGCTACCGCTCGGAAAAGCCGGTGATCGATCTGGGGCCGTTTTCGGTATTCGGGAAACTGAACGGCGACAGCGTCGCTATGTGGGCCACCGACCATGAAGGCGATCTGGCGGTCACGGCGGAAGCGCGCTTGGGCTAAGTTGCGCAATTCACTGGTGCCGCGCCGCCAAAGCCTCCGCCGGCTTCGGTTGAACTTAAGATCATGTCTATTTAGCTTTTGTTTGCAATGACTTGGCGATACGAAAGCCCAGACGCCGGTCGAATTTATTGGGCGGGCCGGGAACCCGCGCGGCGGCCCGCGCATAGCCCCGGTAGGAATTATAGGCGCCGCCGCGCCCGATGCGGATCTTGCAATTGCCGGCCATCCAGGCCGAGCCGTCGGCCGGCGCGCCGGCGTAGTTTTGGTTCCAGCAATCGGCCACCCATTCCCAGACATTGCCGATCATGTCATGGAGGCCGAAGCCGTTGGGCTTAAAACTTCCCACCGGCGCCGTCGTCCGGTAGCCATCGGTGCATCGATGCATGGACGGCTCCGAAGGCACGACGCGGCTGGAGGTGCCGGTGTGATCGCCCACATTGGCGTAAGCGCAGGCGCGCTCCGCATCGTTGCCCCAAAACCGCTCGGTTTTCGATCCCGCGCGGGCGGCATATTCCCATTCGGCCTCGCTGGGCAGCCGGTATGCCTGTTTGGTCTTTGCCGACAGCCACCGCGCGTATTGCCTTGCGTCCTGGTAGGAAACATTGACCGCCGGCCGGCTGCCGCGCCCCCAGCCCTGATCGAACGGGCGCCGCTGGCAGCCCTTATCGGCCACGCAGGCATCCAGTTCCGCAAACGTGACCTCATATTTTCCGATGGCGAACTGGCGGGCGATGGCGACCCGGTGCTTTGGCCTTTCCGGAAAAACGCCGCCCGATTCCTCCTTTGTCGCGCCCATCATGAATTCGCCGGTGGGCAGCACCACCATTTCCGGGCAACCCTTGCAATCGGTAAACTCCGTGCCCGGCGTTTCAATTTGGGCGTCGGCGCCGGCGGGCGGCGTGGCTGGTTTGGGTATTGTCTGGCAACCGGACAAGGCCGCCAGCGAAACCAGTAGCGCCAAGGGGGCAAGGCGAAGACGCATCGCCGTTATTTCTTTTTGGCGCGCAAGGATGCGGCGACGGCGCCCTTGGCCCAGCCTTCCATGGCTTGCCAGCTCTCCAGCGATCCCGCCGGCGCCGCGTAATAGGGCATCTTGCCGTGGGTGCCGGAGCCTTGGGCAAGGAACGCATCCTTGTTTTCGCCGTCGGCTTTCAGGAACAACTCATCGCCTTTGTTGATGAGTGCGAACATGGTGCCTTCCAGGAACAGGCCCCAGCCGCCGAACATGCGCTTCGCCCTGACGTCGCCGAGCGGCGTCATGATATTCAAGACTTTGGTCACGAACTGGCTGGGCTCGGCCATCGCTTCTTCTCCCTATAAATCGATGCGCATCAAATCATGGGCCAGGCGCATATCGCCTTTGTAGGTTTGCCTGATACCGGCGGCCACTTCGTCCAGCAATTCGGGACCGATGATATCGATGGGCATATGCACGCCCATGATCTTGCGGACCACGGGATTGGTGGTATCGAAGCTGCCGAAATGGGTGGCCACCAGGCTTGAAGCGCCCGCCGCGTGGGCGATTTCGCCAAGCTCTTTCGGGCTGGTGTGCGACCATGTGCCGACCTGGATTTTCTTGCGGTATGCGATGGCGCTTTCCGGGAAGGTGCATTCGTGGATCATCAAATCCACATCCTTGGATAATTCGATAAACCGGTCGCAGGGCGATGTGTCGCCCGAGAAGGACACGGATTTTCCGTCATTTGTATCCAGCCGGAGGCCGAAGCAGGGCGATATTTCGCGGGGGATATGTTCCACGCAACACACCGTCACGCGCACCAGATCATCTTCGAATACGACCCCCGGCTCGTACTGGCGCACATCGGGGGTGAGCACGTGGGTGTTGCCCTGGCGCCTCGGGAACTGAAGCCGCGCCTCGATATCCTTGGCGAAGGCGCCGCCGGCGAACAAATGGTCGATAAAATCCTGGGTGCCCTCGGGTCCCACCACCACCGGCGCGTTTTCCCGGTCGCAGATCCAGCTGGTCAGCAGGAAATAGGGAAAATCGGCAATATGGTCGTAATGCAGGTGCGACAGGAACACATGATCCACCTCGGTCGGGTCCACATGGGCGCGGATCATCTGGCGCGTCGCGCCGGCGCCGCAATCGAACAGATAGTGGCGGCCCCCGTGGGTGATCAGGATGGCCGAGCCGCCGCGCTCCGGATCGGGCGCCGCCGCCCCGGTGCCGAGCATCAAGACGCGCATGGGAAAATCTTTTGCGGTAAATCGTCGCTGTTTGTGTCTATCATAAAGATTACCTCGTTAAAGCCGTTAAAACTCATTAAACCTTCCGATACACGCCATGTACAGCCTGCCCCTTCCCCCAACCAACTCCCACCAGGGGAGCGGAGACACACGTACCATTAATCGGCTCGGCAATACCAAACTACCACCCCTGGTATGTTTTCCCGAAATGCGACACAAACCGCCGAAACGACCATGGGGGGCGGTGGGGTTTTATGGGGGTAACACCCAGGCCCGGGGCGTTTGGGGATTGGCTGGGTCGGCCAAGCGCCCGTCGAGGCGGAGTACATACGGAAATTAGACGCTCCCCCGTCATCGCCCGGTATATCCGGGCGACCCATGCGCCTGGTGCATAATGGTGCGACATGCAACACGCGGTATCACCATTAACATCATTGACATTTGTTAACATTCATACACATTTGGGGACATTTTTCGGCTCCCCAACCTCATCTAATTATGCACCGAGCGCATAGCGCACTTGCCCAGGCCAATCGGGGATGGCCACGGGTAGGCCGATTGGCCGTCGGTCTTGGCACCTGTTTGTAATCGAAGCTCGGCCAGACCGGCGTCGAACTTGGCACCTCGATATATGATCGGAGTTCCGCCGATTGGCCGTCGGTCTTGGCACCTCGCTAGGTTGCCTAGCCCACATGCACGGGATGCATGGCTCGGTGCGACATGCGACACCGAAAGCAGCCTGTACAATCATCATCATTTATAAACTTTCTTAATCAATTATGGACAATTTCCCGCCCCACCCATTGCGATTTGCCGACCCAGCAGCGCCAGAACCCCGTATGTTTATGCAAGGAGCGCATGCCATTATCAGGCACGCAGACCCAATCCCCGCCTCGGTTGGGGGCGCGGAAATGCTGCTTTTCAGCCTGAATTGAAAGAGACAGGAGCTCAGCACAAAAATGGAACAAAATCAAGGATATTCATGGCCGGCGTTTAGCCTCAACGCGCGCGGGGGATGGCCCGGTTGGCCCGTGCGCGTCCCCATCCCATTTCGTGACCGTATACTTAATTATTGTTATAATATTTCAATAATTAATTATACTGTCACGATACTACTCGCCAAAGGGGTCAACTGCGCATCCCCACACAAATATTTGTCGGGATGGCCCATGGGGCATTTTTGGCAAATTAGTTGAGTTTTTCCGAGGCGATAATTCGGGCAATCGGCACGAGTATTTCGGTGTAATTCGGGACATGGTGTAATTGCTGTCGCCGGAAATGGTCCCGGAATCGCGGATATTTGAATGGTCCGTAAATTATCTCTTCTATAAATCCGTCCTTGGGTCTAATGCGAATTGGCCACCATACTTCGGTCATATGCGTCCAATTGAATCCTCTATACGCACAAGAAATAATGCCGCTCTTTATTAATTGGCATCGAACACCCTGTTCAGCGAAATCGGCAATTAAATTTACGACCGGGGTCCCAACAGGGTAGTATTTTTTAATGGCTTCGTATGCCTCGTCTCGTTGATCATCATTAAAATGGTCAAAATAGAACCCGGGTTCGCGAAAAAAATATTTTTCAACATAATGATATTAGGGCACCTCTAAAAATACCCACACGGAACTTTGATCGGGTAGAATCACGTTATCAGGATATCTGGATCAGGGGAATGTAATATGGGCCAACTGGGC
>JAYGEH010000508.1:0-13878 GCA_046582475.1 Rhodospirillales bacterium | reverse complement strand
TCCCAGTTGATATCGTTCCGAGTCATTCTTAGCAAGTCTGATCGGCGCATCGCGGTTTCAATGGCCAAGCTAACGCAAGGGACTATCCATGAGTTTTGACATTTCCCAACTTCCGTCAGCAGTCGCGTTTCCTCGCCTGGCATCAATCGCCGGTTCCGCGCCCTACCAGATGCTGGTTTACGAATAGACTTGATTGGGTTTGATGGAACATCCCAGCCCCATTCGTCGTGGGCAATATCAAAGGCGTGCTGGAGAATGGCCATTTCCCGCTTCACTGTGACGCCCATAACCGATTTTAGACGCTGGTCGCGGTACTTGGTGAAGCCCGCCGGAGAAGCCTCGGATACGCGCATATTGCAAAATACCTGACGGAGCATGGCGTTGATGACGTGGGTCTCAGGCCCATGGCCGCGCTTCTGAACGGTCACCTTATCGCGATACTTTTTGAGAAGCTGGCCCACAGAATTGTCGCCGCGAGGATTTATCATGTCCGCAAGATCACCACGAGCAGCCGCGCGTTCCATATCGCGAACCCACACATCAGCATCTATCTTATGAGTAAATGTACGACTGACGGCAGGTTGCCCCCGACGGCGCACTTGAACTTGCCATTTACCAAGTCTTTTTCTGTATGTTGCCATCACAAAATCTCCCATCACTGTGACACAGTTGTGACAGGCCGATATGTGAGGGATATGCCGAAATGCCGTTAACCGGCTACGGCATTGGTTTTATTGAGGAAAAATGGTGGGCACGGCTGGGATTGAACCAGCGACCCCTGCGATGTCAACACAGTGCTCTCCCGCTGAGCTACGCGCCCTATTTCCGCGCCGGTTATATATTGAATGGCCGAAGTTAGGCAAGCACCGGCTTTACCCCGTTGCCGCAAAATTGGCGGATATTTAACTTTTTTTGGGCCCTTGGCGCGTGTAAGCTGCTTGGGCAATGGAAAGGATACCGGCGCCCCGTGCCGGCAATATTGGAGAGAATCTTGGACAAATCGGCGAACGATCTGGATACCGGCCCGCAACCGGCGGCCTTCGAAATTTATCGTCCGGATTTCCAATCGATCCCTTATGTTTTTGCCTCACCCCATTCCGGGCGCAACTATCCGGAACACTTTATCGCCGCCTCCCGTCTCAACGCCCTGGAAATCCGAAAATCCGAAGACAGTTTTGTCGATGAATTGTTTGCCGATGCGCCCGGCTACGGCGCGCCGCTTATAAAAGCCTTGTTCCCGCGCGCCTATGTGGATCCCAACCGGGAGGCGTGGGAGTTGGACCCGCGCATGTTCGAAGACAAATTGCCGCGCTATGTGAACACTTCCAGCGCGCGCGTCTATGCCGGTCTCGGCACTGTCGCCAGGGTGGTTTCCAACGGCCAGGAAATCTATGACGGTAAAATCACTTTCGCCGAAGCCAAGCAGCGCATCGAAGCCGCCTATATCCCTTATCATCGGGCATTGGCCGGTTTGATCCAGGAAACCAAGAACCGGTTCGGACACTGCATCCTGATCGATTGCCATTCCATGCCCTCGGTGGGCGGGCCCATGGACCGGGACCACGGCGCCCAGCGGGTCGATTTTGTGCTCGGCAACGATCATGGCGATACCTGCGCGCCCCAATTGATGAAATTGGCCGACACCACCCTCAGCGCCGCCGGCTATGTGGTGCGCCAGAACAATCCCTATTCCGGCGGCTATACCACGCGCCACTACGGCAAACCCCGCAATCAGGTTCAGGCCCTGCAAATCGAGATCAACCGCCACCTCTATATGGACGAGGCGCGCGTCGAACGGGGGCCGGGCTTTGCCGCCCTCAAGGAAAATCTCAACCATTTGATCGAGGTGCTGGCCGCCGCCGAGCGCACCCAATTGGCCGCTGAATAAAAAGCTTTCAGACTTAAAATTCCGGAACGCCCCGGCCGCTTGGCACGGGGATTGCGAGACATTCACCAGACCGAGAAAATCGGCGAAACGGGAATGAATGTCATGGGCATGAAAATTCTGGGCTTAACCGCTCTTCTGACGCTTGGGTACGGCCTCTGGGCCGACGCCGCCGCAGCCAAGCAACCGCCTGATTTTAAAGCAAATTCCTGCCGCGCCGTCACCGAGAAGGCGGAGCGGGAAGAGAGCATCCCGCGGCATCTTCTGACCGCCATCTCGCTCGCCGAAACGGGCCGCTGGTCGGAAAAAAAGCAGGAATTATTTGCCTGGCCCTGGACCGTTATGGCCAAGGGCAAGGGTCTCTACTTCCAATCCAAGATCGAAGCCATCGCCGCCGTGCACCGGTTGCGAAAAGCGGGCGTCACCAATATCGATGTGGGCTGCATGCAGATCAATCTGCGCTATCATCCGCGCGCCTTTGCCAGCCTGAACGAGGCCTTCGAACCCACCGCCAACGTGGCCTACGCCGCCAAATTTTTGAAGAGTTTGCATGGATTGGCCCAATCCTGGCCGCAGGCGGCGGCCAATTACCATTCCAGCGATCCGTTGCGCAACGTCGCCTACAAGGACAAGGTGCTGTCGCTCTGGCAAGGCGTCGGCGGCGGCAGCCTCGGCAATCTCGGCCCCTTGGCATCGCCCGACCCGGCCTATCGTGACCCGGAATCGCAACTGTCTCTGACGGCGCTCTTGAACGCGCGCTTTCGCGCCCGCCTCCATGCGGAACGGGGCGGTAGCAGGAAAGTGCGTTCCCTGCATGAATTGAACGCCTGGCGGCGCGGCCGCATGGGCCCCAACTACCAGGCCCAAACCGCCGCGCGCCGGCGCGCCATTAGGATGCGCCGGCAAGACCAGGAGCTGGTAAAAGGCAAAACCAGTTTCGCCGCCAAGCGTCGCCAGCAATTGGCGGCCTGGCGGCGGGGCCGGGGTACCATTACATTCGGGCGCCGGTAATCGAGTTTGGCAATTGCCCAGCCCAAGCGGCCGGTTTACCCTGAACCGATGCAAACCCGATATCTCGTGCGCATGCTCGGCATTGCCGTGATTCATATAATCGCCTTCGTCACCTTCATGACCATCGCCGGGCAATTTGAAGGGTTGATCATTGCGCTGCCGATGAATTTAACAGTGCTGGTGGTCATTAACCTGGCCGGCGCCTGGTACATTTTCCGCCCGGTGCAGCGCTATTTGCTGGGCGAAGTTGATCTGGCCGGCGCCGTGCCGCGCATCAACCGATTGGCGCTGACCTCGGCCGGCTGGGCGGCGCTCCTTGTCGCCGCCTTGCTGGCGTTCGGCTTTTTTGTTTTGGGCGCCACCTGCCCGGGCTGTGATCCGGCTGTCACGGCGCCATTCTATATTTCGATGATTGTTCTGTTTTGCGCCTTTGTCGGCATCCTTATTTTTTTCCTAATCGACGATTACGCGGCGGGGCTGAAGATCCACATATTCCAGACCACGGGCGGGCTCCTATCGCCCACCGGCGCCCGCCTCCGAGGCAAGGCGGTGGCCGCCTTCGTTGCCGTCGGCGTCATTCCTATGGTTCTGGCCATGCTCGAAATTTTTGCCTTCTCCGAGGTGCGGCAATTGCAGGGTATGGCCACGGCGGACGGGTTCCTGTTCGATTTTATTCTCATCGTGGTCATGGCCGGAACTTCGTTCTATTTCATCCAGCGCAGCATGGCGCGCCCGGTGGAACTTTTGCACCAGGCCATGAAACGGCACGCCGGGGGTCATCTCGACGTCAAGACGCCGGTCATCGCCAACAATGAAATCGGCGGTCTGGCGGCCGGCTTCAACGATATGCTGGACCAGGTTCGGGAAAGGGATTTCATCAAGGAAACCTTCGGCCGCTATGTGCCGCAATCGGTGGCCGAGGCGATCCTCGGCAACGAGGGTGAATTCGAGCCGCAGAACAAGCTGGCGACCATCCTTTATACGGATATCGAGGGTTTTACGTCGATATCGGAGCAATTGAGCCCGGCCCAGATCGTCGATCTTTTGAACGAATATTTCGCGCTGGTGATCGGCGTCATCGACCGCCATGAGGGCATCGTCAACCAGTTCCAGGGGGATGCGCTGCTGGTCACCTTCAACGTGCCGGTGGAAAACCAGGACCATGCCCTGGCGGCGGTGCGGACGGCGCTGGACATTCAGGACGCCCTGGCGGCCCACGATTTCAAGGCGGTAGGCAAGATGAACACGCGCATCGGCGTCAACACCGGCCACGTCTTTGCCGGCTCGGTGGGAGCGGGCGATCGTTTAAATTACACGGTCCACGGCGATGCGGTAAACATCGCCGCGCGCCTGGAGCAATTGAACAAGCAATTCGGCACCTGGGTCATGATATCCGAAGAAACCAAATCCTTGATTGATTCTGGGGCCGGCGGGACCGGCGCCTTCGAATTCACCGCCATGGGGGCCATGCCGATTCGGGGAAAAACCGAAGAAGTCACGGTCTACGCAGTTACTAATTCTCCCTAGCCGCATCCCGTTCCAGTTCCTCGGCGCCATCGCAATCGATAACGCGGATCGCCAATCCATAGCCGAAGCCGGCCCGGGCCATGGCGCCGAGGTCCCGCTGCCGCCGTTCGGCGCGGGCCTCGCCCTCCCGGTAGGGTCCAAGCCGGCGGCGGCGCACATAGGCGGCGGCGGCGAACTCAGGCTCATCATGGGTTTCCGCCAGCGCTGCGATGGCCGCTTCGATCAGGTCCGAAGCGATGCCTTTTTCCCGCAGTTTGGCCTGGATCGCGCGCCGGGATGCGCCGCGCCGGTGCAAGCTGACCGCCCGCGCGGCCGCATAGACTTTATCATTCAGCAAGCCGGCGCGCTCGAACTTGGAAATGAGATCGTCGATGGCGGAGAGGCCTTCGGCGCGGTCGGTGTCATGGGCCCGGGCCGAGCGTTCGACCCGGCGGCCAAGCACTCGGCGCAGATTTTCCGACGAGGATGCAAATCGCCCGAGATGGTAATGGGCCGCGTTTTCCAAAGACTTGGGTGTCGCCTTGCGCGGCTTGCGCTGCTTTTGCTGGGATTTATCTTTCGGTTCAGAATTGTCCAATTGGATTGCCCTGGGAGGTTTGACTTCGTGCCTCACCACCCTACCAAATTCGCCCACCCGAGCCCAGAAGCCGCCATGATCCCGGGCCCCGCTTTGCCGTTGACAGGTCTAGCCGACGCGCAGATACTGCGCGGCTTTCCGGGACGGCGCGGACACCGCACCGTCCCTTTTGATCTTTGCGGGTCTGAGTATTGAAGGGCCCACCATTACCAAGGAGAGCCGCCGTGAATTCCGCTGTCATGACCACATACGCACCGTCTGACATCGCGTTTGAACGCGGCGAAGGCGTTTATATGTACACCGGAGACGGCCGGCGCATTCTAGATTTCGGATCGGGAATCGCGGTGACGTCCCTCGGCCACGGGCACCCGCATTTGTTGGCGGCCATTCACGCCCAGGTGGACAAGGTTCTGCACTATTCCAACCTCTACACGATTCCGGAGCAGGAGCGCATGGCGCAACGGCTGGTGGATAACAGCTTTGCCTCGTCGGTGTTCTTTTGCAATTCCGGCGCCGAGGCGGTGGAATGCGGGCTCAAACTGGTGCGCCGCTATCAGGTCGAGGCCGGCCATCCGGAAAAGAACCGGATCATCACCTGTTCGGGAAGCTTTCACGGCCGCACACTGGCGACCATTTCGGCGGCCAAGCAGGAAAAGCACATGCAGGGTTTCAGCCCCATGCCTGATGGCTTCGATCAAGTGCCGTTCGGCAATATCAACGAAATGCGGGCCGCGATCACGGATGCCACGGCGGGCATCCTGGTCGAACCCATCCAGGGCGAGGGCGGCATACAGTATGCCGAGCCCGATTACCTGCAACGGCTGCGCGCCACTGCCGATGAGTTTGGCCTGTTGCTGTTCTTCGACGAGGTGCAGACCGGTGTCGGGCGGACCGGCAAATTGTTTGCCTATGAATGGTCCGGGATGGAGCCCGATGTGGTCTCCTTGGCCAAGGGCCTCGGCGGCGGCTTTCCGGTCGGCGCCTGCCTGGCAAATGAGCGCGCCAGCACCGGCATGGCGCCGGGCAGCCACGGCTCCACCTTCGGCGGCAACCCGGTGGCCATGGCGGCGGCCAATGCGGTGCTGGATGTAATCCTCGAAGACGGCTTTTTGGGCCACGTCCGGGAGATGGGCGACTATCTCAAGGAACGCCTGACCGGGCTGGCGGCAAAGCATCCCAAAATTCTGAAAGACGTGCGCGGCGAGGGACTTTTGACCGGCATCGCCTGCCACGCCACCAATCTTGATCTGGTGAAGGCCATGGAAGCGGAGAATGTGCTGGTGATTCCGGCCGCCGACAACGTGGTGCGCTTCATCCCGCCGCTGATCGTCCAAAAAAATGAAATCGACGAGGCGGTGGCAGCCTTTGACAAGGTTTGCGGCGGCGCCGAAGCACCCAAAGAAGCACCATGAGCGACACGCCAGATACGCAACGGCATTTTCTCGATCTTGACCAGTTCGAGGGCGAGGTTTTGCGCGCCATGCTGACCACGGCGGGCAGCTTAAGAGCCGACAAGTCATCCGGCGCGGCGCTGCTCGCCGGCAAGGTTATGGTCATGATCTTCGAAAAGCCATCGACCCGGACGCGGGTGTCGTTCGAGGTCGGCATGAAGGAAATGGGCGGCAGTTGTGTGGTCCTGGGCGAGCGCGATTCGCAACTTGGCCGGGGCGAAACCATCGCCGATACGGCGCGCGTTTTATCCCGCTATGCAGACGCCATCATGATCCGCACCGACGATCCCGGCAAGCTGACCGAAATGGCCGAGTTCGCCACCGTGCCGGTGATCAACGGTCTGACCGACGCCTCCCACCCCTGCCAGATCATGGCCGATATCATGACCTTCGAGGACCATCTGGGCGCCATCGAAGGTAAGCAGATCGCCTGGATCGGCGACGGCAACAATGTGGCGGTTTCCTGGCTGCATGCGGCGGTGCGGTTTGGCTTCGGCTTCCGCGTCGCGGCTCCGGCCTCGCTGGCGTTGCCCAATATATTGGTCGAATGGGCCAGATCGGAAGGCGCCGAGATTCTGGTCACCGAGGATGCTGGTGAAGCCGCCGCCGGCGCCAATTGCATCGTTACCGATACCTGGGTCTCCATGGGCGACGACGAGGACCGAAGCCGGCGCAACCAATTGCTGGCGCCCTATCAGGTGGACGCAAGCCTGATGGCCAAGGCCAAACCGGAGGCCTTATTCATGCATTGCCTGCCGGCGCACCGGGGCGATGAAGTAACCGATGAAGTGATCGACGGGGCGCACTCGGTGGTCTGGGACGAAGCCGGCAACCGGCTGCACGCGCAGAAGGGTATCCTCGCCTGGTGCCTCGGCGCCGATTGATCTTAAGCACATGGCGAAAAAATCCGCGCCGAGCTTTCCCAATATTATCCGCCCGTTCCAGATCGAAGGCTCGGACGTGCGCGGCCGGCTGGTGCGCATCGGCAGCGCCTTCGATAAGGTTCTCGAACAGCACAACTATCCGGCGCCGGTGGCACGCCTGATCGGCGAAACCCTGGCGCTGGCGGCGGCGCTGGCCTCGACGGTGAAATATGCCGGAGTCTTCAATCTGCAGGCGCAGGGCAGCGGCCCAGTCAATCTGTTGGTGGCCGATGTGGACTCGGAAGGCGGCCTTAGGGGTTTTGCCCGCTATGAAGAAGCCCCGTTCGAAGCGGGCGCCGAGATCGAACAGTCGATCCCCAAGTTGATGGGCACCGGGCATCTGGCCTTCACCGTCGATCAAGGCGCCGACACCGACCGCTATCAGGGCATCACGCCCCTCGAAGGCGCTTCTCTTTCGGAATGCGCCCAGCTCTATTTTCGCAACTCCGAGCAGTTGGAGACGGCGATCCTGCTGGCTTCGGATTTGGATGCGGATTGGGATACCGAAGCCCAGACCGGGCGCGCCGGAGCGCTTTTGCTGCAACGGCTCCCCGATACGCCGGGCCTTAACCGCACCGAGGAAGACCGGGAAGAGGAATGGCGCAACGCCGTTGTCCTGATGAGTTCGCTAAGCACGGCGGAATTGTTGAATCCTGAATTTCCCACCAACGGCATCCTCTATCGCCTCTACCATGAAAACGGCGTCCGCGTGTTTGACAGTCGGCCCATCGAGTTCCGCTGCCGCTGCTCCCGGGACAAGATCGCCGAGGCGCTGGCGTCGTTCGAGCCGGGCAGCCTGGCCGATATGAGAACCGATGATGGCCTCATTGTCGCCACCTGCGAGTTCTGCCACACCGATTATGAATTCGACGACGGCCAGATCGGGCAACTGCGCGGCACTTGAACCGGCACGCGGCCCATGCGACCATGACCGCATGCTCCGCAACATTGCAATTCCGCCTATCCGCCGCATCCTGGCATTGATGGTATTGCTGGCTCTCGGCGCCTGCACCACGGAATCTCCGTTCGTCGAATTTGCCGACATCACCTTCCGCCACCTGCCGGCCATCAATCTCCGCGTTGTCGATATTCAGATCGAAAACAAAGTGGCGCCCAACGTGCTGGCGCCCCATGTGGGCCACAAATTTCCGGTGCCGCCGGTCAAGGCCTTGCGCCGCTGGGCCGAGGACCGGCTGCAGGCGGCCGGCTCCAAGGGCACGGCGCGCTTCACCATTTTGGAAGCCGACGCCACGGAAACGCGGTTAAAGATTGACGACGGCATCCGTGCCACCTTCACCAAGGAACAGTCGGAAAGCTATCTGGTCACCGTTTCGGCCAGTCTCGAGGTGTTCGACGAAAACGGCTTTCGCCGCGCCTTCGTCAAGGCCAAGTCGGAACGCCGCAAGACCGTGCCCGAGGACATTACGCTGACCGGCCGGCGCAAGATCTGGTTCGCCATCACGGAAAAGCTGATGGCCGAGTTTAACGCCGAGATGGAGCGCAATATCCAGCGCTATATGACCGAGTTCGCCCTCTAGTGGCCGGTCAGGCCAGCCCGTTGATCTTGGCGGCCATGATGAAATCGTTTTCGTGCAGGCCGCCGATCTTGTGGGTATAGAGGGTGATATCGCAATACCCCCAGCCGAAGGATATATCCGGGTGATGGCCCTCGGCTTCGGCCAGTTCGCCGACGCGGTTGACGAAGGCGAGGGTCTCGGCGAAATCGCCAAAAGTGAGCTTGCGTTCGATGCGGCCGGCGCCGTCTGCCAGCTCCCAGCCCGGCGTCTGTTCGAGATATCCGGCGGCGGCGCCGCGCTCAAGCGGTGGTATGCCGCCCTGGCAGGGAACACATATTTTTTTCGTCAAGTCTTCGCTCATGGCTTTACCGGTCCTCTGTTTGGAATGGTTCCAATCATAAACCGCCGATCCGCCTGCCGCCAGAACCATACGCACCGATTGCAGAGCGCCGCCGCATTCATTAATCTGAACCCAACCAATTCATTCGACGCCTTAGGGAGACGGGCAGCCCCCGTAAACAGCCATGACCGAAGCTTTTATTTGCGATGCGATCCGGACGCCTATCGGCCGCTATGGCGGCGCCTTATCGAAGGTGCGCACCGACGATCTGGCGGCGCTGCCGATCACCGCGCTGATGGAGCGCAACCCAAGCGTCGATTGGGACAAGGTCGATGATGTCATCTATGGCTGCGTCAACCAGGCCGGCGAAGACAACCGCAACGTGGCGCGCATGGCGCTCCTTCTGGCCGGCCTGCCCAAGGAAGTATCCGGGGTCACCGTCAACCGGCTTTGCGCATCGGGCCTGCACGCAGTGGGCGCGGCGGCGCAGGCGATCAAGTCGGGCGACGCAGGCCTGATCGTCGCCGGCGGCGTCGAAAGCATGTCGCGCTCGCCCTTCGTCATGCCCAAGGCCGAGACCGCTTTTTCGCGAAAGTCCGAAATTTACGACACCACGATCGGCTGGCGCTTCATCAATCCCAAAATGGATGCCGCCTACGGTACCGATGCCCTTGGCGTGACGGCGGAGAACCTGGCCGAAAAATACCAGATCACCCGCGAGGATCAGGACGCCTTCGCGCTGGCGAGCCAGCAAAAGACCGCCGCCGCGCAAAGCGATGGCCGCATGGCCGAAGAAATAATTCCGGTCACGATACCTCAGCGGCGCGGCGACGATGTGGTGGTGGAGCGGGACGAGCATCCGCGCGCCGATTCGTCCCTGGAGGCCTTGGGCAAATTGCCCGCCGCCTTCCGCGAAGGCGGCAGCGTTACCGCCGGCAATTCGTCGGGCGTCAACGACGGCGCGGCGGCCCTGGTTATCGCCTCCGAGGCGGCGGCCAAGGAACATGGGCTGCAGCCCAGGGTGCGCATCCTCGGCATGGCCAGCGCCGGGGTCGAGCCCCGGCTCATGGGCATCGGCCCGGTGCCGTCGGCGAACAAGTTGTTGCAGCGCCTCGGCCTCAGCATGGATGACATGGACATCATCGAGCTGAACGAAGCCTTCGCGTCCCAATCCCTGGCCGTGCTCCGGGATTTCGGTATTGCCGATGACGATCCAAGGGTGAACCCGCAAGGCGGCGCCATCGCCCTCGGCCACCCCTTGGGCGCATCGGGCGCGCGGCTGGTGACCACCGCCACCTATCAGCTCATGCGCAATGGCGCCGATCGCGCCCTCTGTACCATGTGCGTCGGCGTTGGCCAGGGCGGATCGGTGGTTATCGAAAAGGTGTGAGCGACGCCCCAACACCGGATCAGCGCCCGGCGGTGCTGGTCAACTGCCCCATTACGGATGCCAGCCGCGCTGCACTGGCGCCGCACTTCAGGCTCGCCGATACGGCCGAGGGCGCCAAAATCCGCGCCATCATTTCCGACGGACCGCGCATCATCGATAAGGCCATGATGGATGCCCTGCCCGGCCTTGAGCTGATTATCGGCCAAGGCGTCGGGCTGGACGCCATCGATCTGGACGAAGCCAGGCGGCGCGGCATTCAGGTTACCAACGGGCGCGGCACCAACGAAACCTCAGTCGCCGATCATGCCTTGGCGTTGTTGCTGGCGGTGGTGCGCGGCGTGCTGCCTGGCGACGCGCTGATGCGGGCCAGGGGCGGCGAGGCGGAGGGCCCGCGCGTTGAGACCGAAACTATTCACGGCAAGCGGCTGGGCATAATCGGCCTCGGCCATATCGGGCTGCTGATCGCGCAACGGGCCGAAGCTTTCGGCATGGACATTCTCTATCACAACCGGACCGCCCGCGCCGATGTGGATTACGGGTATTACGCCAGCCCCCTGGAACTGGCGGAGGCGGCTGACCACCTGGTCCTCTCCTGCCCCGGCGGTGAAGGCACCCGGCATCTGGTGAACCAAGACGTGCTTGCCGCCCTCGGACCCGCGGGCGTGCTGGTCAATGTGGCGCGCGGCTCGGTAGTGGATACCGCGGCCCTGGTCGGCGCCCTCCAATCGGGCGCCATCGGCGGCGCCGGATTGGACATTATTGAGGGCGACGGGGCAGCGCTGACGCATATGGACAATGTGGTAATGACACCGCATCTGGCCGGCAATACCCTCGAGGCGGGCGCCGCCAAGGACGCCCTGACTTTGGCCATCCTCATCGATTTTTTCGCCGGCCGCGAAATCATGAACCGGGTTGTCTAGAACGGCTCGAACCCGCGCAGTTGCGGAATCACCTCTTCGCCGAACAGGCGGATCGAGCGCATCAAATCCTGCTCCGGCAAATCGGCGAAATTAAATTCGCCCATGAACACATTGAATAGGCCCTTTTCGGCCGCGACCCGAAGTTTCCGGGCCACCGTATCGGGCGAGCCGATGAACGCCAGATCGTGATCCGCCAGATATTGGGGATCGAAGATATTACCCATGATCTCAGCGGCGCCGAGCTCGCCGCGGGCGACGAACCTGGCGGACAATTGGGCGACCCGGTCTTCGAAGCTTTGGCCCGGCGCGGCCGGGCGCAGGAAACCCACATAAGCGCGGCTGGCGCGCTTGAGGGCGGTTGCCATGGCTTTGTCGTCGGTCTCGTCCACATAGACCACCGTCGAATAGCCGATATTGGGCTTGGCGGCGTGGCCGGCCTTGGCCCTGTCGTCCAAATATTTGCGGTAGCGGGGCGCCGCTTCTTCCCGGGGGAAGGAGATGAAAAAGCCCGTATTGAGGCCTTCGGCCGCGCAATATTCCAAGGTCTGCGGATCGCGGCTCTGCATCCACAGCGGCGGATGCGGTTTTTGCACCGGCTGCACGGAAAGCAGCGTGCCATCGGCCTGATGATGTTTGCCCTTAAACGAATAGGGCTGTTCTTCGCCGTAGGCGGCGCGCATGTAATCGACGAATTCCATGGTTATCGGCTTGCGATCATTGTAATCGAGGCCGAAATGGGGAAACGGATCGGGGGTGATGCCCGGCACCAGCCCGACTTCCAGCCGCCCGCCGAGCATCTGATCGACGATGGCGATCTCTTCCACCAGGCGCGCCGGATGATGCAGCGGCACTAGGAACCCCATGGCGCCGAAGCGCATATTTTTGGTGCGCGCGCCGGCGCCGACCGCATACAGGGCCGGCGATGACATCCAGCTTTCATCGGGGCGGAAATGATGCTCGACGCAGAAGCCGTATTCGAAGCCGAGTTCGTCGGACAGCATCACTTCGCGCCAAAGCTGGTCGTAACGCTCGCCGGCGGTCATGCCGGGCTTGCCCCAGACATGGGAAAAATGCGCGAATTTCATGGTCTCTCCCCCTTGCATTTGTTGCTTAAAGACTATCAGGTTGATCGGCGGTCGCGAAAGCCGCAATTGGCCGGCGGCCCTGGCGCCCGGCACTATCAGGCGAGGCTTCGGCCATGGATGTAAAATTTCTCGACACCAGCTTCCGCGACGGCTCGCAAAGCCTCTGGGCCATGGGCATGCGCCACGGCCAGATCTAGGCGGTGGCCGCCGACATCGACAAGGCCGGCTTCCAGGTGATCGAGATTCCCCGGCAACGCCATCCAATTCAAGAAAATGATCCGCGAGGATTTGGGCTATCCCATCATGATCACCTCCTATTCCCAATATATGTGCACCCAGGCGGCGCTCAATATTGCCACCGGCGAGCGTTACAAGGTGGTGATCGATGAGTTGATCCGCTTCGCCCAAGGCGCCTATGGCGAGGATTCCGGTGCGCCGTGGATGGATCAGAACCTGAAAGACAAGCTCTTGGCCAACCCCCGCGCCGCCGAGCTGGCGCCGCCCGCCGGCGCCGCCGCGCCGCCGACGGTCCAGGAATACCGGCAAAGCTTGGGTCTGGACGGCGCCTCGGACGAAGAATTGTTGATGCACACCATCATGCAAGGCGACCAGGAGATCAACGCCATGCGCGCCGCCGGTCCGCCCAAACAATATCTGGGCGGCAGCCAGCCCTTGAAAACGCTGATGGAAACCTTGGGCAAGCATCCTGGCGTCCGCTACGTCCAGGTGCAAAAAGGCGCCGACAAGGTGGTCTTGCGGAACGCCGCGAGTTAGGTTCGCCGCGCTCAGCACCGGCCTTAAGAAAGAAGGTTGAAACACAGAGTTCACAGAGATCACAGAGGGGAGCGCCGCCGGCAGCGCATTCTTCTTCCTCTTCCTCTGTGATCTCTGTGATCTCTGTGCTAATTCTTCTTTTAATTGCATTATCGTATTAATTTCTCTCGATATCATTTCACCCCCTTACGCCTATGACGGTTTATGACGGTTTATGACGCAATTGGCGCCGCCCGGCTGGGAACGGCAGGGTCGGCCAGCCTGGCGTCGTACTTGGCACCTCGGTATGCGTGGCGCTCCCCCGGCATCGATTAACAGTTTTCTCACCACAGGAGACGGTAAGGCGGTGAGAAGAAGAACCGGAGTAGCCTTATTTTCTTTTAACGCGTGTATCATTCAATTAATCTCGTGCAACATAATTTGGTGAAACGGGTATGGGGGTTTGTGGGGGTTTATGGGGTTTTATGGGGGTAAACCG
>JAYGEH010000479.1:0-5381 GCA_046582475.1 Rhodospirillales bacterium | reverse complement strand
GTCGGCACCGATCTGATCGTCGCCCCGGCCCACTTCCCAGCGCCCACCTTCGGCACCGTCGAGCGCGCCGGCGACGCCTACCGCTTCCGCTACGAGGGCAACTAAGGGGGCACAGGGGAGTAACAGCTTATCCCCCGTTTTATTCAAAATTCTGGGGATAAGTCGGTGACAGCGACAAACGAATCTGAAATCCTTCGAGAATGCCGCTCGCCGATTTCATTCATCTTCGCGTCCACACCGCCTATTCGCTTCTGGAAGGCGCCATAAAGGTTCCCGATCTGGTCAAGCAATGCCAGGGCATGCACATGCCGGCAGTGGCCATGACCGACACCGTCAATCTGTTCGGCGCCATGGAATTCTCCAGCAAATGCGCCGCCGCCGGTGTCCAGCCGATCATCGGCTGCCAGCTCGCGGTGACGCCCTATCGGGGCACTGGAGATGAGGCGCAAGCTGCCGCGCGGCCAACCGGCGCGGCCGCCGCCGAAGCCCCCGACCAGCTTGTGGTTCTGGCGCAAAATGAAACCGGCTATGGCAACCTGTTGAAATTAATCAGCAAATCCCATCTGGACCCGTATGGGGGGGCCGAGCCGCGATTGTCCTTGGAAGACATCGAAGCCCAGGCGAGCGGGCTCATCGCGCTGACCGGCGGGCCGGCGGGAGGGCTCGGACGCTTGCTGGCGGGCGGCCAGACGCCGGCGGCGGAGAGTTTGCTGGACCGGTTGCAGGCGGCCTTCGGGGATCGTTTGTACATCGAGCTCATGCGCCACAATCTGGACCGGGAGCGCGCCATCGAAGGGTTGCTGCTGGACCTTGCCTATGAACGCGATATTCCGCTGGTGGCGACCAACGAATGCTTCTTTATTTCCGATGATATGTACGAGGCCCACGACGCCCTCATCTGCATCGCCGACGGCGCCTATGTGAGCCAGACCGGGCGGCGCAAATTGACGCCCGAGCATCGCTTCAAATCGCCCCAGGAAATGCGCGCCCTGTTCGCCGACCTGCCCGAGGCTATCGACAATACCCTCGTCATCGCCCAGCGCTGCGGCGTCATGGCGGAGGGGCGCGAGCCGTTGCTGCCGCGCCCGCCCAGCGCGGCCGACGGGCGCAGCGATTCCGAAATCTTCGAAGCCCTGGCCGGCGAGGGGCTGGAGGCGCGGCTCGAGGCGCAAATCTTTACCAGCGATATGAGCGAGGGCGAAAGGGACGCCGCCGCGCGCCCCTACCGGGAGCGGTTGCAATACGAGCTCGGCATTATCGAAGATATGAACTATGTGGGCTATTTCCTGATCGTCGCCGACTTTATCCGGTGGACCAAGGGCCAAGGCATACCGGTCGGCCCGGGCCGAGGATCGGGCGCCGGATCGGTTGCCGCCTGGGCCCTGACCATCACCGATCTGGATCCCCTGCGCTTCGGTTTGTTGTTCGAACGCTTCCTAAACCCGGAACGGGTGTCGATGCCCGACTTTGACATCGATTTCTGCCAGGACCGGCGCGACGAAGTGATTCGATACGTGCAGGGAAAATATGGCGCCGACCGGGTGGCCCAGATCATCACCTTCGGCACCCTTCAGCCGCGCGCCGCCTTGCGCGATGTAGGCCGCGTGCTGCAATTGCCCTATCCCCAGGTGGACCGGATCTGCAAGCTGGTGCCCAACAATCCGGCGTCGCCGGTAACCCTCCAACAAGCCATCGATGGCGAGCCGCTACTGCAAGAAGAAATCAAAACCGATCCTACCGTGGCGCGGCTGGTGGAGATCGCGAAAAAGCTGGAGGGGCTTTACCGGCACGCCTCGACCCACGCCGCCGGCGTCGTCATCGGCGACCGCCCGCTGACCGAATTGATCCCCCTCTACCGCGATCCCCGCTCCGACATTCCGGTGACCCAGTATTCCTGGAAACCGGTGGAGGCGGCGGGCCTGGTCAAGTTCGATTTCCTTGGTCTCAAGACGCTGACGGTTTTGTCGACCGCGTTGAAATTGATGAACGCCCGCGGCCGCGATATCGATTTGGCCGATTTGCCGTTCGATGACGCCAAGACATTTCAGCTTCTTTGCCGCGGCGAAACCACCGGCGTGTTCCAGTTGGAAAGTTCCGGCATGCGCGACATTCTGCGCAATATGAAGCCGGACTGTTTCGAGGACATTATCGCCATCGTGTCCCTCTACAGGCCGGGACCCATGGACAATATCCCGAGCTATGTGGCCCGCAAGCATGGCCGGGAAAAGCCCGATTACCTCTATCCAACCCTGGAAGCGATCCTCAAGGAAACCTACGGCATCATGATCTATCAGGAGCAGGTCATGCAGATTGCCCAGGAGCTTGCCGGATATTCCCTCGGCGGCGCCGACATCCTGCGCCGCGCGATGGGCAAAAAAGACCAAAAAGAGATGGACGACCAGCGTAAGCAATTCACCGACGGCGCCGTGGCCAGGGGCGTGCCCGAAGCCAGGGCCACGGAAATCTTCGACCAGATGGCCAAGTTCGCGGGCTACGGCTTCAACAAATCCCACGCCGCCGCCTATGCCCTGGTGGCCTACCAGACGGCGTATCTGAAGGCCAACTTCCCGGTCGAGTTCATGGCCGCATCCATGACCCTGGATTTCCACAACACCGACAAGCTCGCCAGTTTCAAGGACGAGCTTAAGCGCATGAACATCCTGCTATTGCCTCCGGACATCAACGCTTCGGACGCGGACTTCACGGTCGAGGAAACCGGAGATGATACCGGCGCCGTCCGGTATGCCCTGGCGGCCCTGAAGAATGTGGGCGAGGGCGCCATGGAAAGCGTCGTCGCGGCCCGCGAAGAGGGCGGCGCCTATTCCAGCATCCATGATTTCGCCGGGCGGATGAATGCCAAGGTGCTCAACAAGCGCCAATTGGAAAACCTGATCCGGGCCGGCGCCTTCGATGCGCTCGACAGCAACCGCCGCCGCCTGATGGAGGGCGCTGAAGTTTTGATCCGCCACGCCAACGCGGCGCGCCTGGAGCGGGAAAGCAACCAAATCGGCCTGTTCGGCGACGACGATCTGGTTGCTGCCGACGTGCCCTTGCCGGAGACCGCCGATTGGCTGCCGGTCGACCGGCTCAAAGAAGAGTTCGGCGCGGTCGGCTTTTATCTGTCGGCGCATCCGCTGGATGCCTATGGGCCGGAATTGGAACGGCTCCGGGCGGTGCGTTATCAGGACGCGCTGGCGGCGGGTAAAGACGGGCCGGTGCGCCTCGCCGGGGTGGTCAATTCGAAACGGGAGCGCACCTCGCAAAAGGGCAACAAATACGCGTTCGTGCAGCTAACCGACGGTTCCGGCGAGTTCGAGGTTACGGTCTTTTCGGAAATTCTCAGCGCGCACCGGGATCTTCTGGAAAACGGCAGGGCGGTCTATATCAAGGGCGCCATTCAGTTCAGCGGCGAAAGCGTCCGTATCACGGTGGAATCCCTGGAGGATTTAGATCAGGCCACGGCGCGCACCGATATGGCGCTGAAAGTGTTCATCGACGGGCCGGAGCCGCTCACCTCGATCAAGGAAGTGCTTGGCCAGGAGCCCAAAGGAAGGGGCGAGGTGGTCCTGATCTCACGGCTGCTGGCGGACTCAGAGGCGGAAACCGAAGTCGAAATCCGCCTGCCCGATAAATATTCCGTGTCGCCGGCCATGGCCCAGGCGGTCAAAGCCATCCCCGGCGTGATTGAGGTGCGCACGGTTTAGGCGACGTTAAGCGCTCAAATCGCCGGCACCGGGATCGATTTGGTGTCTTCCAACGCGTAGACGCCGATTTGCGTTTCGCGGCCGCGCACGTCCACATTGTGGTGGGGGTAGGCGGAGAAATCGACTTCGGCGGCAGCCGCGGTATCCGATGACACCACCACCTCGGCGCCGAACTCCTTGGTCATCGCTTCCAGGCGCGCCGCGATATTCACATTGTCGCCGAGGGCGGTGATGATCGGCGTTTTCGGCGGCCCCATCTGGCCGACGATGGCGTCGCCGCAATGGATGCCGATACCCATGCGCAAGGGCTGGTGCAACTCCACGCTGAGCCGCTGGTTGAGGATTTCCAGGCGCCGCATCATCTGCTGGACGCCCTGCAGGGCCTGCACCGATGCCTCTTGCAAATCGCAGTCCAAGCCATAAAGAACCATCAGCCCGTCGCCGTTGAACTGGGCGTAGTGGCCGCCGGTATCTTCCAATGTGTCGACCATTTCGACAAAAAATTGGTTCAGGGTGAAGACCACGTCGAAGGGCAGTCTGTGCTCGGCCAGTTTGGTGGATTCGCGGATATCGATAAACATGATGACCACCTTGCGTTCCTGGCCCTGGACATAGCCCGGGCCCGAAAGGCCATCAATGGGTGCCGCGGTCGCCGGCAGCAAAGGCGTGATTTCCAGGGAAACGGCGGGGTGCAACTGGCAGGCAAGGCGCACGTCGGCGGGCGCCGAAATGCGTTTAAGGACGGTCATTTCGGCGGGATTCGGCGCGCTCAAATGTTTCATGCCTTCGCCCACCTTGACCCGCCAGGTGGTGCACCGGCCGCGGCCGCCGCAGACCGACGCGTGGCGGATTCCCGATGCGCGCAAGGCTTCCAAGACCGATCAGTCGGGCGGGATGTCAATGACCTGGCTGTCGCGGAAATGTTTGTAATAGAGTTTGACCGATTTGCGATTTTTCAAGACCGCGTTGCGGATCGCCCGGGCAATGAGAACAAAGGCGATCAGCGCAATCCAAATTCCGCTGAACCAATAGGTGATCCCGAATGCCCAATCCGTATATTCGGACTTATAGCGCGCGTTGACCACGACACTGGCCACCCATTTCTGATCTTTGGCCAGTTCCATGATCCGGAGTCCCACGGAAAAGTACGCCGACAGAGCAACCGCCGGGAGCAGCAACGCTATAGGTTTGCAATGCTCCATACCAGGATTTCAGGCGCAGCCATGTATGAAATCCGATGCAACCGTGTATCCAGACAACCAAAAGACCAAGCGCCTGCAGAAACGTGAATTCGGGCAGGAAAACAAACAAGGCCAGAAATTCCAGCGCGTAATCAAACGTAACATCTTTCAACTCCAACATGCCGCGCGCCGCGAAAACATGGCTGAACATGAGCAGCGGGATGAAGAAGCCCAGGATCATCTGCGTCGCCTCCAAGGCCTTGAGGCGCAGGGTGTGACGCCGGAATAGGGACCAGAACGCCAGCGACGCATGCAGCAAAAGGGCGCCGCCCAATATCACGGTTCCGGGCAGCGTCCGCCACGGCTCTATGGTAACCACGCGCGCCACGTTCATCACCTCGATGGAAAACAGACCGAGGGTCAGATTGGACAGATGCAAGGTGACGAACAGTAGCAGGATAAGCCCGCTGTAAATTCAAAATTTATGGATCATTGG
>JAYGEH010000469.1:0-13399 GCA_046582475.1 Rhodospirillales bacterium | reverse complement strand
TGGTCGGCTCGGCGGTCGTTCTGACGGTATTCATCGTCGCCGTTTTCGCGCCGCTGATCGCGCCCTTCGATCCCTTCGACCAGGATATCTCGCGGCGCCTGATCAATCCCATCTGGGGCGCCAAATCGAGCTGGCTCAATGCCCTCGGCACCGATGCGTTCGGACGCGATTATCTCTCAAGGGTTATTCACGGCGCCCGGGTCTCGATGATCGTCGGCATCGTCGCGCCGCTGATCGCGGCGGTGATCGGATCGCTGATCGGCATGATCGGCGGATACTACGGCGGCCGCGTCGACGCCGTTGTCATGTATCTGATCAACGCCAAGCTGGCTCTGCCCGGCCTGGTGGTGGCTCTCTCCCTGGTCTCCGTGTTCGGCGGCGAGGTGTTCGTGCTGGTGCTGGTGCTGGCGTTTTTGTTCTGGGACCGCTACGCCATCGTGCTGCGCACCGTGACCCAGCAAATCCGCGCCCAGGAATTCGTGACCGCGGCCGAAGCCGTCGGTTGTTCGGTGCCGCGCATAATCCTGACCGAGATTCTGCCCAACGTGATGAACCAGATCATCGTCATCCTGACCCTGGAAATGGCCATCGCCATTTTGATCGAGGCGACTTTATCGTTCCTCGGGCTCGGCATTCAGCCGCCGACGCCGACCTGGGGCAACCTGATCGCCGAGGGCCGCAACTTCATGTTCTTCAAACCCTATCTGGTGACCATCCCCGGTATCTGCCTGTTCTTCCTGGCCATCGCCATCAATATGATGGGCGACGGCATCCGCGACATCACCGCCCCGGAGGGCCGCAACTAAGAGGGTAAACCGGAGGCATCCGACAAAAATTAAACCGGCGCGCTTTGGGAGCGCGCGCCGGTTTTTGTTTGGCAGCCGTTCTAACCCAGAACCTCGACCACGATCGCGCGGAATTCTTCATCCGAAGGCACCACCGGCGCTGACCGGTTGAAATGGCTGTCGATGGTAACCTGGACGAGGGTGTCGAGGTCGGAGCCCTCATAGCCCATCTCGCGCACCGTCTTTGGCATGCCGATTCGTTCGTTCAGGGCTTCGATGCCGGCAGCGATATCTATGCTCTCCTGCAGACCCATGGCGGCGTGAATGAGCGTCAGTTTTTCGTTCAGGTGGGCCTCATAGAAGCGCATGACGGCGGGCGCCGATACGGTCACCAGGGTGCCGTGATGCAGGGGTGAATCGCCGAAGGCATTGGCCAGGGCGTGTATCGGGCCCAGGCCCATATAGATGGCCATGCCGCCTTGCAGCGCCGCCATCTGCATTTCCGAGCGCGCCTCGATATCATCGCCGTCGACGACGGCGCGCTCGATAAAGGCGGCGACCCGCCAGATGGCGTCGAGGGCGATGGCTTCGCATGGCGGATTGAACTGGTTCGAGAGGAACCCCTCGATGGCGTGGCCGAGGGCGTCCATGCCGGTGGCCGCGGTCAGCCGGGGCGGCAGGGTCAGGGTCAGCTGCGGATCGCAAATGGCGGTGTCGGGCTTCACATGGATGGAGCGGATACCCAGGGAATGGGCGTTGGCTTCCGGGTGTATGCCGCCGCCGAAGGTAATCTCGGCGCCGGTGCCCGCCGTTGTCGGAATGGTGATATAGGGGGCCACATTTTTGCTGATCTTTTCCGGGTCCAGCAAGTAATCGATGATCGGGCCATCGTGGCTGACGGCGACGCGCAGTGCCTTGCCCGAATCCAAAACCGAGCCGCCGCCGAGGCCGACGATACCGTCACAATCATTGGCCTTATAGACCTCGAGGGCGGCGATGACGCCGGCGATGGTCGGGTTCTCCGGTATCTTGTCGAACAGGGCAAAATCGTTGCGCCCGTCAAGGGCGCCGCGCACATATTCGAAGACGCCGTGTTCGATCAGACCCTGGTCGGTGATGATCAGCGGCCGCTTGATGCCGAGGGCGGCCAATTCTTCGGGCAGGGATTGAACGGCGCCGAATTCGAAAACGATCTTGGGAAAACCGTGCAGAATGTTCATCGTCTTGAGCCTCAACTTCTCACAATATCCGGGCGTGATTACTCGGCCGCCGCGCGTGCGCCTTGGCCCTCGCCCAGGAAGGCGGCGCGCAAGGGACCGGCTTCCCGCCCGGCCTTCTCCATGGCGGCGCGCTTGATATGACCGAAGCCGCGAACCTGATCGTAGTTGGTAATCAGCGCCAGGGCGGCGTCATAATTGGCCGCCGACAGTTGCCCGGCAATGTCGTCAATGAGAGCCTCGAATTGATCCCGCAGCTTGCGTTCGGCCCGCCGTTCGGAGAGTGCGCCGAAAGGATCGAACGGCGATCCGCGCAGAAATTTAAGCCGCGCCAGCAACTTGAACACGGGCGTCATCCAGGCGCCGAACTGTAATTTGCGGGGCGCGCCGGAGACTGGATCGGTGGGCGCGAACAAGGGCGGCGCCAGATGGTAACCGAGACGGAGATCACCGCTGAAGCGGGCCTCCAACCGCGCCCGAAACCGGCCGTCGGTGAACAGGCGCGACACTTCGTATTCGTCCTTATAGGCCATGAACCGGTAAAGATTGCGCGCCGCCGCCCGGCCCAATTGGTCCCGGTCCGGGGCGGCTTCGCCTATTTTTTGGCGCAACCGCTGCATGCGGTCCAGATAGCGCGCCTGGTAGGCCTGGTTCTGATAGGCAAGCAATTCCTCGCCATTGTTGATGATAAAGTCATCGAGGCCGGGTTCGGCTGCGCTTGCATCAATGCCAACCGTGCCGGTCAGTTCTTGAATACGTTCTGGATCGGCTGCGGCGACGCGTCCCCAGGCGAAGGCGCGCAGATTTTCCTCGACGGCGACGCCGTTGAGGGCAATGGCGGCGGCGAGGGAGGCCCGCGATATGGGCAGCAGGCCTTTCTGGTAGGCGAAGCCGAGCAGCAGGATATTGGCGCTGATGGCATCGCCCGATACGCCGATGGCGATCTGCGTGGCGTTGAGGAAATCGACCGCGTCCTGGCCCAGCTTGGCGCCGATGACATCGGTGTAACCGCTTCGGTTCAGGTCCATGTCCGGATTTTCGGCGAACGCCGCCAGCGGCACCATGTGATCGTTGATGACGGCGCGGGTGGTCTCGCCATGCATGGCCGTGACCGCCTCGCGTCCGGCGGCCACCACCATATCGAAGCCGAGCACCAGATCGGCGCCGCCGGTGCCGATACGGGTGCCGGAGGCTCCGTCCGGGTTTCGCGACAGGCGCACGTGGCTCATCACGGCGCCGTTCTTTTGGCTGACACCGGTCTGGTCGAGGACGCTGCATCCCATTCCGTCGAGATGGGCGGCGGTGCCGAGCAGGGCACCGGCGGTGATCACCCCGGTGCCGCCGATGCCGGTCAAAAGAATCGAGTAAGTACCCGCGAAAGCCGCCGCTTCGGGATCGGGCAGGCTCGCCGCCGGCTCGCCGCCGGAAGGCGCCGCGCCCTCGGCCCGGCGCAGCTCGCCGCCATAGACGGAGACGAAGCTGGGGCAAAATCCATCGGCACAGGAATAGTCCTTGTTGCAGGAAGATTGATCGATGGCCCGCTTGCGGCCCAAGGGTGTTTCCACCGGCAATACGGCGACGCAGTTGGACGTGGTGCTGCAATCACCGCAGCCCTCGCATACGTCCTGGTTGATGAACACGCGGCGGTCCGGGTCGACCATGCGGCCGCGCTTGCGCCGTCTTCGTTTCTCGGCGGCGCAGGTTTGATCGTAGACAATGGCGGTGACCCCGGGGATATCGCGGAACTCGATTTGCAGCCGTTCCATTTCCCGGCGGTGAAAGACCTTGGCCCCCGGCGCCCAGGTGACAGAGCCGCCGTATTTGTCCGGCTCGTCGGTAACCACGGCGATGCGTTTCACGCCCTCCGCCCATAATTGATGGGTGATGTCCCAGGGCATCAGATCGCCATCCAGCGCCTGGCCGCCGGTGAGGGCGACGGCGTCGTTGTAGAGAATTTTGTAGGTGATATTCACGTGTGCCGCGACCGCCGCGCGGATCGCCATGTAGCCGGAATGAAAATAGGTGCCGTCGCCGATATTCTGGAACATGTGCTTGGCGGTGGTGAACGGCGCCTGGCCGATCCAGGTGCCGCCTTCGCCGCCCATATGGGTCCAGGCGCCGGCGCCGCGGTCCATGTAGATGGCCAGGGTGTGACAGCCGATGCCGGACAGCGCGCGGCTGCCTTCGGGCAACTTGGTCGAGGTGTTGTGGGGGCAGCCGGCGCAGAACCAGGGCGAGCGTTCCGGCGCCGCCGCCGGCAGATTGCTGGCATCGGTGGCGGCGGCAAGGCGGGCGCCCGCCGCGCCCAGGCAGTTCTCGCCATCCTCTTCCAGGAACCGGTTGGCGATGATTTGCGCGACGGTGGTGCCCGACAGCTCGCCATGGGCGGGCACCAGGGGCGCGCCGTGCTGATCGGTCTTGCCGGTCAGGCGCGGGCGCTCATCGGCGTCCAATTCATAGAGCACGCGCGCTAATTGATCCTCGATGAAGTTGCGCTTTTCCTCGATGACCAGAACCTCATCGAAGCCCGCCGCCCAGGCGCGGATGCGGGATGGCTCCAACGGCCAGGTCAGGGCCAGCTTGAAGACCGAAATGCCGAGATCGGCGCGTGCCGCGTCGCTCAAGCCCAGCTCTTCGAACGCCTGGCAGACATCCAGCCAGGCCTTGCCGGCGGCGACGATGCCGAGCCGCTTGGACTTGGAGATGTGGGTTTCCCGGTCGAGCCCGTTGGCGCCCACGAACGCTTGTACGGCTTTCAGCTTGACCGTGATCATGCGCTCTTCCTGGGCCTTTGGGGCGTCGGGCCAGCGGATATGAACGCCGTCTTCGGGGAGCGGGAAATCCACCGGGTTTACCGGCTTTACCCGATCCGGATCGATCGATATGGAGGCGCCGCTTTCGACGATATCGTTGACGCATTTCATGCCGGTCCAGGCGCCGGAATAGCGCGACATGGCAAATCCATAGAGCCCGTAATCGATAAATTCCTGCACCGAGGCGGGATAGAGGATCGGGATCATGGCCGCCACCAGCGCCTGCTCGGATTGGTGCGCAGTGGTCGAGGACACGGCGCCATGGTCGTCGCCGGTCAACACCAGAACGCCGCCATTGGGGGCCGAGCCCGCATAGTTGCCATGCTTGAGGGCATCGCCCGAACGGTCGACGCCGGGGCCCTTGCCGTACCAGATGGCAAAGACTCCGTCATAATTGGCCGGCTCCACCATGCCGGTTTGCTGGGTGCCCCAGCAGGCGGTGGCCGCCATGTCTTCGTTGACGCCGGGCTGAAATTTTATGTGGTGTTCTTCCAGATGCGGGGCGGCGCGCCAGAGCGCGGTGTCGTAGCCGCCCAGCGGCGAGCCCCGATAGCCCGATATGTAGCCCGCCGTGTTGAGCCCGCGCGCCACATCCATCTGCCGCTGCATCATCGGCAGGCGGGCAAGGGCTTGGCTGCCGGTGATATAGACGCGCCCCCGGGTGGCCGTATATTTGGTGTCGAGGGTGAGCGACTCTATTTCGCCAGGCTGGTCCACCGTGTCCGGCACGATCCGTTACCTCGCGCCTTCCGGGACCAGGATCAGCTCGATGAGGACCCCGTCCGGGTCATCGAAAAACAATTGGCGCAAGGCCGAGCCCGTCACATCGTTGACGCGGTATTGGATATCGCATTCATCGAGGCGCTTCTGGGCGTCTTCGAAGTCGCTGATCTGCATGGCGAAGTGGGAGATCGCCGCATCCTTGGAACCGGTGAGCAGGGCGTTGTCCGGTTGTCGCGCAATGATATGCACGATCGGCAGATCGCCCACATACATCCAATGGCCCGGGCGGTCGAATTCCGGCCGGCGGCCGCGCCTTAGGCCCAGCACCTGTTCATAAAATTCGGCCGAGCGATCCACATCGTCGGTCTCGATATTGACGTGATCGAGAGTGGTTATCTGCATCGAAGCTGCCTCCAGTTTGGCGCCGGCTTTGGCTCGGTATTGATATTAACACCTGATCGCGCGGCTTGGACAGGCCAAGCATCATGGAAAATTTATTGGATTGACATCGCCACCCTCTCAGCTTTGACTCCCGTTTGATTTCGGCTACGGAAATGAGGAGGCGTCATCATGGCGAAAGACGGTAAAGTCATCATCACCTGCGCGGTCACCGGCTCGATCCACACACCGACCATGTCGGAGTATCTGCCGATCACGCCCAACGAGATCGCCACCGACGCCATCGCCGCCGCGGAGGCCGGCGCTTCCATCCTGCATCTGCACGCGCGCAATCCGGACGACGGCAGCCCGACCCCGGACCCGGACGTGTTCATGGAGTTCCTGCCGCGGATCAAGCAATCCACCGACGCGGTGGTCAATATTACAACCGGTGGTGGCCATGGCATGACCCTTGAGGAACGCTGCGCCGGCGCGCTCCGGGCCTCGCCGGAAATGACCTCGCTCAATATGGGCTCGATGAATTTCGGCCTCTATCCGATCCTCGATAAACCCTTCGATTGGAAATATGAATGGGAGCCGAAATACCTTGAGATGACCCGGGACTTTATTTTCCGCAACACCTTCAAGGATATCGAATGGGTGCTCAAAGAGCTGGGCGAGGGCCATGGGGTGCGCTTCGAATTTGAATGCTACGACATGGGGCACCTCTACAATCTGGCCCACTTCGTCGATCGGGGATTGGTCGAGCCGCCGTTCTTTGTGCAGACCATATTCGGCATCCTCGGCGGCATCGGCGCCGATATCGAAAACCTGACCCATATGCGGCGCATGGCCAACAAACTGTTCGGCGAGGAGAATTACGAATGGTCGATCCTGGCCGCCGGCCGCCACCAGATGAGTTTCGTCACCACCGGCGCCATTCTCGGCGGAAATGTTCGGGTGGGGCTGGAAGACAGCCTCTATCTGGGCAAGGGCGAGATGGCCAAATCGAACGCCGAGCAGGTGACCAAGATCCGCCGCATCATCGAGGATTTGTCCCTGGAGGTGGCGACCCCTGCCGAAGCCCGCCAACGCCTGGCCTTGAAAGGCGGCGACCAGGTCGGGTTTTAAGCGGCGCCGTCCTCGGCAGCCTTGCGGCGTTTTTCTTCCGCCGCTTCGGCCAGCGCTTCGGCGGCGCTGGCGATAACGCTCGCCCAGTCGCCGGGGGCGGGCTGGCGAAACAGGCGCATGGTCGGATACCAGGGGCTGTCGTCGCGGCGCAGCATCCAGCGCCAGTCGGGGGCGAACGGCAGCAATACCCAGACCGGCAGGGCCAGGGCGCCGGCCAGATGGGCGATGGCGGTGTCGGCGGTGATCAGCAAATCCAACTGCCGCAACAGATCGGCGGTGTGCGCGAAATCGGTCAGATCGGAGCCGGCGTCTTGCAAGAGATGGCCGAATTCGGAGGCGCCGATGTCTTCGCCCGCCTCACCGGTTTGTAGGGAAAATACAATCAGTCCGGGAATGTCAAAGAGCGGCGCCAGATCGTCGAGGGCGAAGGATCGGATTCGGTCTTTCTGATGCCTGGCGCTTCCCGACCAGACGATACCGGCGCGGAAAATATGTTTCGGGCTCGAAAATTCGGTGCCTTCGGGCGGGCTGAGATAGGGGCAGTCGGCGGGGATGCTATCCAGCGCGGTTTCGAACAGGCGCGGAAATTCCATGATCGGAACATGGGCGTCATAGTCCGGCACCAGCGTATCCTGATCGATGATCTCCGCCGCGCCGTCCAGGGTTCCGAACAATCGCATCGGCGATTTATGGCACGAGAGAATGACCCGCGCGCCGCGCGCCGCCAAAAGCGGGATATAGCGGGCATTTTGGATGGTGTCGCCGAGGCCTTGTTCACCATAGACCAGGATGGTTTTGCCAGCCGGGTCCGATCCATCCCAGGCCGGACCCGGCAGATCCGGCTCGGCGTTGATGGCGCGGCGGCGGTGCCAGACATATTCCTCGAACCCGGCGGTCAGGTGGCCGGCCAACAGGTTGGCGCGGGCCATGCCGAGATGGGCGTCGAGATTGTCCGGGTCCTCGGCGAGGGAATATTTGAACACTTCCACGGCGCTTGGGATATCGCCCATGCTGATCAGACTTTGGCCGAGGCCGGCCAGATAGTCCGGGGATTTTGGCGATAGCTCGACGGCGCGGCGCAAGTTCTCGGCGGCCTCTTTGGGCGCGCCCAAAGCCTCCAGCGCCAGGCCCAGATTGTAGAGCGTCTGGGCCTCGCCGGGTTTGAGCGCAAGCGCGCGCCGGTAGCCGGCGGCCGCCGCCCGGTGCTCGCCCAGATACCAGTGGGCGACGCCGAGATTGGTGTAAAGCTCCGCCTGCATCGGGTGCAGCACCAGCGCCTTGGTGCAAACCTCGGCGGCTTGCCGGTTGCGCCCGGCGCCGTTCAGCACCAGCGCCAGATTGGTGGCGGCGCCGAGATAGGCGGGGTTCCGCCCAAGCGCCTGGCGGTAGCACAAGATGGCGGCGTCCGCCTCTCCGGCATCGCGCCGGGCGTTGCCCAGGTTGTAGGCGAGATCGGCGTGATCGGGATGCCGTTCGGTGCCCCGGGCCAATACCTCCAGCGCTTCGCCGTTGCGGTCCAAGGCGCGGAGCGCGACGCCGAGTGCGGAGAGCGTGGCGGCGTCGTCCGGATCGGTGCCGAGGATCGAGTGGTAGGCGGCGATGGCCTCGTCCATGCGGCCGTCCTGGTGCAGGCGGATGGCATCCGCCAGCGCCTCCGGGGCGCCGGCAGCCGGGTCCGCCTGTTCGCCGCCGCTATCGGAATTGTCCGCCATTGCAACTCCTACTGTCGGCCCTCAACGGGCGCATCGGATCACTATGGCAGCGCCGGGCGCGCGTTCCAGGAGCAATATATTTTTACGTTACGGAACCCTTTCCGTGTTAATATTCGCGCGCTCCAAAAAAACACCCAAGAACAATCACCCCGGGCCGAGGATATGAAACGATTTATAATTTCCGTTGCCGTTTTCGCCGCCGTCGCGTTGGGCGGGTGGACCGTGATCGCCAATTTTGATGTCCTGATCAGTCCCGATGAACCGGTCAAGAAGAAAAAGCGCGACGCGTCAATTTCCAAGTCGAAAAAGGGCGGGCGCAGCGTCAGGATCGGAACCGGCGCCCGGCAGAAATCCGGCCCGCCGGCGGCGGCGCCCGACGCCGGCGGCCAGGCGCAGGGCCAGGCATTGGCGCTATCACCCGGCGCCGGCATCGATTTCGAAATCGGCGAGATTGTGGTCGCCGACCCGCCGCCGGGCTTCGCCGCCGCCGCCGCGAATTTGAATTTCGTCACCCTGGACACCGCCAACCTGGCCAATCTCGGCATGCTTTTGCTGCGCATGCAGATACCGCCCGGCCAGAACGTGCCGGCGGCCCTGGCCACCATCACCGGACAATTTCCCGGCATCACCGCCGACGCCAATCACCTTTACGAGTTGGCCCAAAATACATCACAAGACAAATCCCTGGCCATTCCGCCAGCGGCTCCCAAGGGCATCAAGCCGGGCAAGCGGCCGCTCTTCCCGTCACCGGAAGAGCGCGGCCAAAGTTGGGCCATGTGGGCGGCGGAATGGCAGGTCAGTCCGGCCAATTGCGGCGCCGGCACGCGCCTCGGCATGATCGACACCAGCGTCGATAAGCGCCACCCCGCTTTGCGCGGACAAAAGGTCACCTTCAAAAGTTTTCACAACAAGAAGCGCAAGCAAGGGCCGCCGGGGCACGGAACCGCCATCGCCGCGATGATGGTCGGCAAGCTCGGCCGCGGCTGGGGCGGGCTGCTGCCCGGAGCCGAATTGTTCGCCGCCAACATATTCGAGCGCATGCCCAACGGCCGTCTGCGCGGCAACGTGTTCGCCATGCTGCGCGCCACCGACTGGCTGGTCGGCAACAAGGTGCAGATCATCAATCTCAGCATCGCCGGCAAGAAAAACCGGATCGTCGAAAAATCGGTGCAGCGGGCGGCCTTGAAAAAAGTCGTGCTGGTCGCCGCCGCCGGCAATTGGGGACGCCGCGACCGGCCGGCCTATCCGGCCGCCTATGGCAGCGTCATCGCGGTGACCGCCGTCGATTCCAATTTCCGCATCTACCGCATGGCCAACAAGGGCGCCTATGTGGATTTCGCCATGCCCGGCGTCGAAGCCTGGACGGCATCACCCGGCGGCGGCGGCCGCTATCAGAGCGGCACGTCCTTCGCGTCGCCCTTTATCGCCGCCCTGGCGGGCCTCGAAATCGCCAAAGCCAATAAGAGCGTCAGTAGTCAAAATATGAAAAAAAGGCTGGCCAAGCGTGCCCGCGATTTGGGCCCGCCCGGCCGGGATGATACTTTTGGCTGGGGTTTCGTCGAGCGCGGCCCCGATTGTACCGGATAAGTTATTGCAAACAATGAAGTTTTTGTTGCAGAGGCGGTCGCGACCGGGGAAATTGCACCATAGATGCAGTTTTCTGTAGCGAAAATTGTTGTATTGTGTATAGTATGCGTACGAATCGGCGGTTTGGCCGGTATCGTATTTAGGTGTCGTGACCTGGGAGGCGTTTTTAGGTCGAAGAATTTGGCCTAAGTCTTCTGGATATTTCCGCCAAGCGAGAAACGCGGGACGGAAGTGCATAAAAATAAAAAAGAGAAGTCGGTATAATAAACAGTTGCGGGTTCAGAAGGCACAACGGTCGTTCCGTCTTCTAATCCAGTAGTCCCCGTACTTCTTGTAAAGATGCTTCTTGAGGGAATCGCGCGACGTAAAAAACGGAGTGGCGATTTGGACTCAACAGACTCAATAGATTCGAGGGCGGACGATACTTTAGTCATCGAAGCTTCCAGTGGACAGGATACTATCCTGGTCCCTGATCATGCCTGGCTGCAACATGCAGACTTTGTACGCCAGGGCGGCGATCTTTTGCTTGTCGGCGACGACGGCAAGGAAATACTCGTCCGCGATTATTTCAACCTCGACAACCCGCCCGAACTGGTCACCAGCGTCGGAGGCGTGTTTGACGCCAAGCTGGTCGCCAGCTTAGCCGGCCCGGTCGCGCCGGGTGAATTTGCCCAGGCCGCCGGCGGCGCCACCGAACCCATCGGTCAGATCGAGACCATCGAAGGCATTGTCCAGATCACCCGCGTTGACGGCACCAAAATAACCGCGCAGCAGGGCGACGACATCTTCCAGGGCGATGTCGTCGAAACCGGTGCCGATGCCTCTATCGGTATGGTCCTCGCCGACGACACCGTCTTCTCGCTGGACTCCGATGCCCGCGCCGTGATCGACGAAATGGTTTATGACCCGGACGAGCAGACCGGCAATCTGGGCATTACGCTGGTGGCCGGCGTGATGTCGTTCGTGTCGGGGCAGCTCGCCAAGACCGATCCCGACGCCATGGTGCTCAAGACCCCGGTCGCTACCATCGGTATCCGCGGCACCTCGGGCACGGTCGAGTCCGGTGAAACCACCGAGGTGGTGCTGATCAACGATGCCGACGGCACCCCCGGTGAAATCACCGTCACCACGCCGCTCGGCGGCATCCAGGTTATCACCAGCCCGTTCGGCGCGGTCGCGGTCAGTGCCGACGGCTCGATCCGTGCGTTCCAATATTCCGCCGAAGATTTTAACAGCAAATATGGCGGCACCTTGGACAACCTGAACGCGGCGCTGGGCTCGGCCGGCTTCGACACGGTGTCCACCGACGAAGCCGAGAATCTGGAAGATATCGATACCGCCGCCGGCGGCGAAGAAGAAGAGCCGTTTGGCGAATTCGATCCCGGACTCGTGGAAGCGGCGCTTGAGTTGGGACGCGAATCGGTATTGCAGTTCGAGCTGCCTCCAATTCCTGATCTCGGTTTGTTCCCAGAATTTATTTTCAAACCTTCCGAAGCTTTGAGAGGCGAGATACTGAAGATATTGGCGCGCGTCGAATCGCTGTCGGCGGATTTCAGCGGAGGGGCCGCAGCCATCCTTGCCGTTGTTACCGCCGCACAAAGCGCGGCGACGGTGGCCAGCACGGCGGAATTGTCGGCGGCGTCGTCGAAGGCGTCGGTTGAATCGGAATTGATCGCCCGCGGCAGCGCGGCCGGTCTCACCCAAAGCGAATCCAATACCCTGATCCAATCGGTGACGGCGCCTTTGGAAGCGCTCGGCGCGGCAACCGCCGTTGCCTCCTCGGCGCTTGGTATCCAGCTCACCGCCGCCGCCCTATTCGGTCTGGTGGAAACCGAAAATTTTCTGGTCGTATATAAAGATATCCTCGATAACCTGGCTGCGTCGGCGCTTGAGGCGCAGCTCGCCGCGGTGCGCGTCAAGGTTTTGGTCGCCGCGTCGGTTGCCGCCATGGACACGGTGGTCCGGGCCGTCGCCGACGCCGCTTCGGGGGCGTCCGGATCGGGCAAGCTGGCGGCCGCCGAAGCCAAAATTGTCGAGATTCTGCAAACGACGATCAACAGCAAGGTCGCCGCCGAGGCCGCCAAGGAAACCGATGTGCCCGCCGGCGCCAATCTGGGCACCCTCACGGTGGACGATCTGTCGACGTTGGTCGATGGCGTAAAAGCCAAGGTTGATTTGGTGCAAAGTGCCGTCTCCGGCGGCGGTTTGAAGTTAACCGATTCCATGATCAATGTCCTCGGCAAGGCGGTGTCCATCGTCGGCGCCGCGCAGACCTCCGCCATCAAGGCCGAAGCGACAATCACGGCGAATACCGCCGCCGAAATGCAGGCCCGCGCCGGAGAAGCCCTGGCGGCGGCGAAAGAGGCCGAAGCCTTCAAGACCGAGGCCGAGGCGTTTGTCGACTTCGCCGCGATCATCGCCGGCCTCGATGCCAGTATCGCCGATGTGGCGCTCGCAGCCTTCGAATCCTTCCAGGCAGCCGATGCCAGCGTGAGCGGCGCCGTCAACGCCATATCCTCTGTACAAGGCTCGCAAGACCTAATCGAGGAATTCATCGATGGCGTGCTCGCCAAAGAGGTCACCGCCCTCGATACCGGCGCCAGCAATGGTGAAAAAGGCTCGGTTGCCGTCGGCAATGACGGCGCCCTTACCTATACGGCGGACGCCGCCAAACTGACCGGCAACACAATTATCCTGGGCGGCACGGCGGAAGCGGGTGATGCCTATACGGTTACCGTCAACGGAACCGATGTGCTCTATACCCTGTCCGGTAGCGACGCCCTCCGCGACGCGCGCACACAGCTCATATCGAATATCAACAGCGACGGCACGGTCGGCGATCTGGTCGAAGCCGAGGCGCTGACCCGCCTGACTTTATCGGGCAGTGCCGAAGCCGGTGACGTATTCACCATCGTTATCAGTCAGGCGTCGGGCGACACCAGCGTTTCCTACACGGTCACCGCCGACGATGTGAGCAACGGTTTCACGCTAAGCGATGTGCGCGATGCGCTGATCTCCGCGGTCAACGGCGACACGGCCGCGACCGCCCTGGT
>JAYGEH010000449.1:0-7395 GCA_046582475.1 Rhodospirillales bacterium | reverse complement strand
CAAGGCCACGCCGGGCAGATAGATCGCGTTCTCGTGGCGCTTGTTGATGGCCTCGGCAACCTCGGGCTCCAGTGCCTGGATAACCACCTCGTTGCCGGCCCGCACCATGGCGGCGGCCAGCGCCGTGCCCCAGGCGCCGGCGCCTGCGATCCCGATCTTGCTCATTCCCGTATTCTCATTGCACGTTTCGAAGGATCACAGCTTAGTCTTATATGGGGCAGCCGTCATTGCCTTTACGCCTTCACCCCGGCGCCCAAGGCGGGTCCCGCGTCCGGGTCCAGGGGCCAGCGCGGCCGGGGCGCGAAATCCAAGTCATCGGCGAGGCCGAGGCGCAACCGTTCCAGCCCGGCCCAGGCAATCATGGCGCCGTTGTCGGTGCACAAATGCGGCGGCGGCGCCGCCAGTTGCAACCCGTGATCCGCCGCCAACTCGGACAGCCGGGCGCGCAAATACTGGTTGGCGGCGACACCGCCGGCCACCACCAGGGCGCTGGGCGCGCCGAAGCGGCCGGTAAATATCTCCAGGGCGCGGCCGGCGCGGTCTTCAAGCACATCGCCGACGGCGTCTTGAAAGGCGGCGCAAATATCGTCGATATCGGTATCAGTGAGTACGCCCAGCGCCTCGACGCGCCGGCGCACCGCGGTCTTCAGCCCGGAAAAGGAAAAATCGCAGCCCGGGCGCCCGCGCATCGGGCGCGGCAACTTGAACCGCTTGGCATCGCCGGCCTTGGCCCTGGCTTCCACCTTGGGCCCGCCCGGATAGCCGAGGCCGAGCATTTTGGCGGTCTTGTCGAAGGCCTCGCCGAGGGCATCATCCAGGGTTGTGCCGAGCCGGTGGTAGGCGCCGACGCCGGCGACCGCCAAAAGCTGGCAATGGCCGCCCGATACCAAAAGCAATAGATAGGGAAATTGCAAATTTTTGGTGAGGCGCACGGTGAGCGCGTGCGCCTCCAGATGGTTGACCGCCAGGAACGGCAGTTTGTGCACCGCGGCGATGGCCTTGGCCGACATGACGCCGACGATGACGCCGCCGATCAGGCCCGGCCCGCCGGCCACCGCAATGCCGTCCAAGGCGCCAAACCTTGTGTCTGCCTCGGCCATGGCGCGGGCGATGATATGGTCGAGGTGGGACAAATGGGCGCGCGCCGCGATTTCCGGAACGACGCCTTCATAGGGCTGGTGGATGTCGGCCTGCGACAGCACCACATTGCTCAAAATGCTGGGCGCGGCGCGATCGCCGCCCGATACCACGGCGGCCGAGGTTTCGTCGCAACTGGTCTCGATACCCAGTAAGATCATGTATACAATGTCCAACCATTGACGCGGCCTGCAAGCGCCAGGACCTTAACTTAGCATGCAATGATTTAACACGCGAAGTTCACTATCCGAGATAGCAAAGCATGACGGACAGCGACGTTCTTCGAATTGGAACACGGGGCAGCCCCCTGGCCCTGGCCCAAACCAACCAGGTGGCGGCGCTTTTGCAGGAGGCCAACCCGCATCTGAAGGAGCGCGGCAAACTGGAAATCGTGGTTATCAAGACCACCGGCGACCGGGTGCAAAACGTGCTCCTCGCCCAGCTCGGCGGCAAGGGACTGTTCACCAAGGAGCTGGACGAGGCGATGCTGGAAGAGCGCATCGATATCGCCATCCATTCGATGAAGGACATACCCACGTTTCTGCCCGTCGGCATCACCCTCAACGCCATCTTGCCGCGCGAAGACGTGCGCGACGCCTTTATATCAAACAAGGCGCGGACCATCGGTGAGCTTGAAACCGGGGCGCGGGTGGGCACCGCATCGACCCGGCGCAAAGCCCAGCTTTTGAAACTGCGTCCCGATCTGGAGGTGGTTCCGTTTCGCGGCAATGTGGATACGCGCCTGAAAAAACTGGCCGCCGGCGAAGTCGATGCCACCTTTCTCGCCGCCGCCGGGCTCAATCGTCTGGGCCGGCCGGACGCGGTGACCTGCCTCATCGATCCCTCGGACATGCTGCCCGCCGTCGGCCAGGGGGCGCTGGCCGCCACCTGCCGCGATGGCGACAAGCGCGCCCAGGTATACCTTTCCGCGCTGATCCACTGGCCCACCGCCATCGCGGTCTCGGCCGAGCGCGCCATGCTGGCGGTGCTCGGCGGCTCCTGCCAGACGCCGATCGCCGGCTATGGCGAAACCGATGGCGCCGGGACCTTGCGCCTGCGCGGCCTGATCGCCAGGCCCGACGGCACCGAGACCGCCGAGGCGGAGCGCGAAGGCCCGGAGGCCGAGGCCGACGATCTGGGCCGGAGATTGGCCGAAGAGCTGTTGTTAAATGCTGGACCCGGCATGATCGAAGCGATTAAAACGGAGAACCCGAATATCATCCGCGTGCCCAATGCAACCGAGGGCGAGGCTTAGGATCGATGCGCGCACTGGTCACCCGACCCGGCGAGGATGGCGAAGCGCTTGCCAAGGCGCTCGAAGAGATCGGCATCGATACCGATCGCGAGCCGCTGATGTCGGTCAAAATCGTCAAAGGCGACGATGTCGAGCTGGACGGCGTGCAGGCGGTTCTGTTGACCAGCTCGAACGGCGTCCGCGCCCTGGCCGAGCGCTCTCCGCGGCGCGACATCCCGGTTTTCGCGGTCGGCGACGCCACCGCCAAGACGGCGCGCGGCCATGGCTTCAAACAAGTGCACTCGGCGTCCGGCGACGCCGGCGCGCTGGCCAAACTGGCCGTCGAATTGCTGGAGCCGGAGCGCGGCCCCCTGGTCCACGTGGCCGGCACCGAGGTGGCCGGCGATCTGGCCGGCGAATTAACCAAGGCCGGTTTCCGGTGCCGCCGCGAGGTGCTCTACGAAACGCCGCCGGCGCGCGCCCTTTCCGCCGCCGCCATCGCCAAGCTGAAAGGCGGCGAGATCGATACCGTGCTGCTGTTCTCGCCGCGCTCGGCAACCATCTTTTGCGAGCTGGTGCGCAAGGCGCGGCTGTTGCGCGCCTGCCGCCAGATCACCATCGTCGGGCTCTCCAGGGCCGTGGGCGATGCCGTCGAAGAGGTGAAATGGGAGCGCATCGCAATCGCCGCCGCGCCGACCCAGGACGCGCTCATCGAACGGGTGGCCGAACTGGCCGGCATCGATGTGGCCCCCAACCGCGCGCCGCAGCCCGATCAGCCGGACGCCGCGCAAACCGCCGCCAGCGGCGGCGAAACCGATGCGGCGGCCATGCCCGAATCGGTGATCGCGGCCGCCGCCACGCCGGTTTCCAGGGCGCCCGGACGGCGCCAAGGGGGCCGTCCGGTGCGCACCGTGTTCCTGACCCTGTTGGCGGTGATTGCGCTGGCCGGTATCGCCACCGCGCTGCGCCCCCTGTGGGCGCCTTATGCCGCCGATATCGCGCCCTGGCTGGTGGTCACCGAATCCAATCAGAGCCGCATCGCCGAATTGACCAGCCGCCTGTCGCGGCTCGAAAAAGAAGCCAAGGATCCGATTCCCGGCCTGGAAGATTTGCAAGCCGAGCGGGGCCGGCTGAAATCGCAACTGGATGACAGCCTGGCGCGCATCAAGCAGCTCGAAGGGTCGATCGAAGGCGTGCGCCGCGCCGTCCGGGATCTGGGTATCACCGCCCAGGACCGCGCGCCGCGGTCGCAGGCGGTGGGCGATCTGACGCGCCGCCTGGATGCCCTTGAGCGCTCCAAATCGGAAATCGAGGCCGGCACCCAGGAACGCATCGAGACCCTGCAGCGCCGCTTTGCCGCCCTCAACCAGGCTGATCCGGCCGCCGCCGCCGAACATAAAAGGCTCACCCGCTACGTCTTTGTGGTTGGCCAGCTTAAAGATGCGGTCCATGGGGCAAAGCCGTTCACCACCGAGCTCGATACTTTGCAGTCCCTGTTCGCCGATATGGCGCCGGTGCCGCCGGCGATCGCCCTGTTGCGCCCGTATGCCGCCGGCGGGCTTGAAACCGCTGCCGGCCTGAGCGACCGCTTTTCCGAGCTGGCTGGAACGCTGGTGCGCATTGAGCAATTGCCGCAAGGCGACGGCTGGGTGCAACGCACCCTCAACCGCCTGACCCAATCGGTGAAATGGCGGCGCATCGACCAGCTTGAGGGTGACGGCATCGAGGCCATCGCGGCCCGTACCGAGCGCGCCCTTGCCCGGCGCGACCTGACGGTGGCGATGCGCGAACTTGAGCGCCTGCCCGATGCCGCCAAGGCGGCGGCGGCGGCCTGGAATAAAGATGCCCAACTGCTGATCGACGCGGGCCGCGCCCTGGATGCGCTCAGCGCCCACGGTTTCCGGGAACTCGAGGGCAAGAGTAGCCGTAAATGATCAGAGCCCTCTGGTTTTTCATCCTCTTGGCCGGCTTCAGTTATTTGGCGGCACGGCTGGCCGACAATCCCGGCGCCGTCACCCTGGATTGGCTCGGCTACCGTGTGGAGACCACCGCCGGCCTGCTTCTCACCGGGCTCCTGATCGTGGCGCTATTGCTGGCCACGGTTTTCCGCATCTGGTCCTATTTCCGCCGCGCGCCGCGGCGCATGGTGCGGGCCAGGCGCGAATGGCGGCGGCGGCGCGGCTATAAGGCGCTGACCCAGGGCATGGTGGCGGTCGCCGCCGGCGATGCCCAGGAAGCGCGCCGCCTGGCCCGCAAGGCCGATACTTTGCTGGCCGAGCCGCCCCTGACCATGCTGCTGTCGGCGCAGGCGGCGCAACTTTCCGGCGACGACGAGGCCGCCGGCAAGTTTTTCGAGGCGATGGCCGAAAAGCCCGAGACCGAATTTCTTGGCCTGCATGGCATGCTCAACCAGCGCCTGCACGAAGGCGATACCGAGGCCGCCATGGAGCTGGCCGAGAAAGCCAGCGATCTCAAACCGAAAACCGATACGGTCAGCGCCACCTTGCTGGATTTGCAAATCAAAAACGGCGATTGGGAGGCGGCCGAGGATACGGTGCGCAAATCCATCCGCGCCAAGCTCATCGACGCCGATTCCGGCCGCCGCCGGCGCGGCGTCTTGAACTATCAGCGCAGCATCGAAGCCGAGGCCGAGGGACGGCTCGGCGACGCCTTGCAAATGGCGCAACGGGCCAACACCTTGGCGCCGTCTTTTGTGCCGGCTGCGCTGCGCACCGCGCGCCTCTTGGCCGACGCCGGCAAACGCCGGAAAGCGGTGTCGATCATCGAGGAAGCCTGGGTGCGCAATCCCCATACCGGCCTCGCCCGGCTGATGGAGGAGCTGGCTCCCGGCGGCAAACCGTCGGACAAGCTGCACGCCATCGAAAAGCTGGCGGGCAACAACAAAGACCATATGGAAAGCCATCTGTCGGTGGCGCAGGCGGCCCTGGCCGCGGCGCTTTGGACCGAGGCGCGCGAGCATCTGGATGCGGTGAAAACAGAGAACCCCCCGGGCCGCTTTTGCCGCATGATGGCGGAGCTGGAAGAGGGCGCAAACCCCGATTCCGAGGCCGCCCACGACTGGTTGAAACGGGCCGCTCTGGCCGATCCCGACCCGGCCTGGATTTGCGGCCATTGCGGCAACGTGGTGGCCGAGTGGGAGCCGGTCTGCGGCCGTTGCGAGGAATTCGATTCCCTCTCCTGGGATACACCGCCGAGGGTCACGCGCCTGGAACGCCCGCCTAAGGCGGTGGCCGATGCCGCCGAAGCGCCGCCCAATCCCGGCGCCGCGCCGCTGGAACCGGACGCGAATTCTTGATTTCTGCCGCCGGGCCGGCGCGCCAATATGGCGGGAGCTGTGATGAGCGAAATTGACACCAGGATCGAAGACGCGATGCGCCGCCATCGGGCCGGCGACGTGGACGGCGCCATCGCGGTGTACCGGGAACTGGTGGATTTGCATCCCGAAAACGCCGATCTTTGGCACCTGTTGGGCGTCGCCGTGCATCAGAAAGGCAACGCCGGCCTGGCCGCCGATTTGATCGAGACGGCGATTTCTCTGAACGGCGGGGCCGCCGATTATTACGCCAATCTGGCCATGGTGCGGCGCGCCCTTGACGACGACGAGATGGCAGAAGAGGCCTTGCGCCGGGCCATTGACATCGATGCCGGCCACGGCCGCTCGCATAGCAATCTGGCCGGCGTGTTGCGCAGCCGGGGCGATTTCGTGGGCGCCCTGGCGGCGGCGCAAACGGCGGTGCGTTTAAGCGCCGAAGATGCGCAAGCCCACAACAATCTCGGCAACGCCTTGAAGGATTGCGGGCGGGCGGCGGACGCGGTGGCCAGCTACCGGCGCGCCATCGCCCTCGATCCCGATTTCGCCCTTGCCCATTGGAACCTGTCCCTGGCGCTGGCCAGCCGTGGCGAATTGCAAGACGCCTTCACCGAAATGGCCTGGCGCTGGCAATGGTCCGGATTTCCCGCCCCCGCAAGGGATTTCGCCGTCCCCCTCTGGCGCGGCGCGCCCATCGAGGGCGCCAATATCCTGCTGCACGCGGAACAGGGTTTGGGCGACGCCATCCATTTCGTGCGCTACGCCGCCCTGGTGCGCGCGCGGGGCGCCCGCGTCATCGCCGAATGCCCGCCCGGCCTGGCGCCCCTGGTCGGCGCCGACCTGGCCGACACGGTGATCGCGGCGGGCGATCCCCTGCCGGCGTTCGATAGCCACGCGCCGTTCCTGGATTTGCCGCGCATTTTCGGCACCAACCTGGGTAATTTGCCAAACGCCGTGCCCTATCTGGCGGTCGATGCGGCGCGCCGCCAGGATTGGCGGCAAAGGCTTGCGCCCTTGACCGGGCTGAAAGTGGGCCTCAACTGGACGGGCAACCCGGCGAGCCCGGTGGAACGCTTTCGCCAATTGCCCCTGGATAGGCTTGGGCCGCTGGCGGATGCGGCCGGCGTTTCCTGGGTCAGCTTGCAAAAGGGCCCGGGCGGCGACGGCCTGGCGCGCCCCGATGCAGCCTTCGATCTCCTGGAAACCGGCGAGGCGCCGCTGGCCGACACCGCCGCCCTGATCCTGGCCCTGGACCTGGTGATCACGTCGGACACCGCCGTCGCCCATCTGGCCGGCGCCCTCGGCCGGCCCACCTGGCTTTTGTTGCACCACGCGCCCGACTGGCGCTGGATGGTGGAGGGCAACCACAGCCCCTGGTATCCGAGCCTCAAGCTTTACCGGCAGGCCAAGCCCGGCGATTGGGCGCCGGTCATCGCCGCCGCCGCCGGTGATCTGGCCCGGCTCGCGGCACCCTGAATCCCCTGGTCAAAACTTCGAAAGCGCGGTATTTAAGCGGGCATCGTTAAGACAGATGTGCCGCCTTAGCTCAGTTGGTAGAACATCGCATTCGTAAGACTTCGTTCCACCATTTCTACATTTAATAACAATCACTTACCATACAAATTATTCTTGTGTGAATGATTATGTGTATCGTGATCATAACAATTATGTGTAGAATGTGGACTAGACTGAA
>JAYGEH010000406.1:0-14394 GCA_046582475.1 Rhodospirillales bacterium | reverse complement strand
AAATATCGATGGTGATGATCCTGACCGGTCTTTTGTTTTGCGTCAATGCGGCGGCGGTGGCCCGCTGCGAGGCGTCCAACAGATCGCCCATGCGGTGGCCGGCGAGATAGTCGAGCCCGGCTTGCAAGGCCAGCTGCGGGTCGATAACACCGCCCAAGCCCTTGGCCGGCGCGAAAATCAAGGTGAACAGCTTATCGGCGGGCCCATCCAGATAAAGCTGCAACTGGCTGTGCTGATCGACGGTGCCGAGGGCGCGGATGGGCGTCGTGCCGAGGCCGTTCTTGCCCAAACTCTCCGCCCAAAGCTGCCGGTACCAAGCGCCGAATTCCGCCATCCGGTCGAGATAGGGCATCATCACCGTGGCGGTGACGCCGGCGCCCCGGGCGAGGCCGACGTTGATGGCGGCGCCGATGGCCGGGGCGAAATCTTCCGGCGGCGCGCCATCCAGCAATGGCTGCAAGGCGTCGGCGGCGCCCTGGCGCAAGGCTCCGGCGTCGAGCCCGGCGATCAGGGCCGGCAGCAGCCCGACCACGCTGAGCGCCGCATAGCGCCCGCCGGTGTTGGCGTCGTGATCGAGGATCGGGATCGAAAACTTTTCGGCGAGGCTGCGCAAGGGGCGTGCGCCGGGCTCGGTTATGGCGGTGAAATGATCGCCCATATTGGCGCCGGCGATGCCATCGCGCATCCTGTCCAGGGCGATCAGAAATTGGCTCATGGTTTCGGCGGTGGCGCCGGATTTGGAGGTGACAACGAAGCCGGTGCGGTCCGGATCGATGGTTTGGAACAGGCGCGTAAAACTGTCGGGATCGATATTGTCGATGAAATGCAAACGCGGCCGCTCGCCTGCTGTCGGCGGTGCGGCAAGCCCGCAAATGGTGCGCGCGCCGAGGCTGGAGCCGCCGACGCCGAGCAAGACCACATCATCGAAAGCCTCGATATATTTTTCGGCGATGGATTCCAGCGCACCGAGCCCGCCGGCCGCTTCGCTCATATCGAGGAACGGGAGTGAGCCATCGCCGTGCGCGGCGCGAAGATAATCGAGCGCGGCGGCGGTTTCGCCGAGCAGGCCGCGATACGCATCCTCAGCTAAACCAGTCCCGCCGATCGTCGCGGCGAAGCAGCCATCGGTATTTTGCTGGTAATACACGCCCCTGATCTTCGTCCCATTTGGTTCCGGCCATTCTAGCAAATGCGCCGAACCGCAACCAGCCCCGCGCCGCCGATCGGGCGCCGCCGCCTTAAACCCTTGATCGGGCTAGTGGCCTGGGTCATCTAATTTGTACCCCTACGATCTCTTTTCCCGTTTCCTCGGTAGGAGGAAGGGCGCAGGCGATGCGGGCCCATCGGTAAGCCCTTTCGACACCCCGAGGGGACGGGAAAAGTGACCCAGAGGGCGGCGTTGCAAGGCTCCCGGTCGTCGTCGCGCACCCTTTGTGGTGGATTGGCACCACGGCGCGGCGCGCTTCTAGCCGGAAACCTTGCAACGCCGTCGTAGGGGTGCAAATTAGATGACCCAGGCCACTAGGGTTGCGCCTGGACGTTTTTGGGCCTGCCGACGACAACCAGGGTGATGCCGTCCGGTTTCAGGAGTTTTTTGGCGACTCGGTTGACATCGGCCTGACCGATGGCGGCGATCAGCCCATTGCGTTTTCCGATATAATCAATACCGAGCCGTTGCAATTGAATGCCCACCAATATGGAGGCGATACGCCGGGACGAGGTGAAGCGAAGCGAATAGGAGCCGGTCAAATAGGTTTTGGCGTCCTCCAGTTCCCCGAGGCTCACGCCTTTATCGGCCATGCGCCGCCATTCTTGGCGCAGCACGTCGACGGTCTCGCCGGCCCGCTCGTTAGCGGTCCCGGCGCCGCCGAGAATCAGACCGGCCGCGTTCATCGGCGAAAGATAGCTCCAGGCCGAATAGGCGAGGCCCCGCTTTTCCCGGACCTCCTCGTACAATCGGGACTCGAAGCCACCACCGCCGAGCACGTAATTCATCACATAGGCGGCGAAAAAATCAGGATCGTCGCGCTTGATGCCGGCGTGGCCGAAGCGGATGATGCTTTGCGGCACCGGCTTATCGATGACGATGGTGCGCATTCCGGCGCTGGCCTGGACCTCGGGAAGTGTCCAGGGGGTTGCCTTGCCGGGCAGTCCGCCGAATACAGTCTCAAGCATTTCGGCGGTTTGGGCCGCCGTAATATCGCCGACGATACCGACCAAAAGATTGTTGCGGGCGATGCGCTGATGCACAAACACGCGGAGATCGGCGAGCTTGATCAAGGGCACGGTCTCGGCCGTGCCGTCGCTGGCGCGGCCATAGGGATGGTTCGGGAACAAGTGCTGCATCAGGGCGCGGCTGGCGATAGCGCGGGGATTCTCCGCCGAGCGGCGAAGCCCGGCGAGGATTTGCCGCCGAACGCGCTCGACCGCCTTGGAATCGAAGCGCGGTTTGGCTAGGGCCAGGCGCAAAAGATCGAATGCTTCGCTGGAATTGCTGGTCAGCGTTCTAAGTCTGCCGGTAAAGGTATCGCGCCCGGCACTGAAGCTGATGGAGACCGAGAGATCTTCCAGTTTGCGCTGAAACGCCTGGCTGTCCAGATCGCCGGCGCCCTCGTCCAAGGTGGAGGCGACGAAATTGGCGAGCCCCTCCTTGCCGTCGGGATCGAGCGCCGCGCCGCCGCGAAACGCAAATCTCAAAGTGATGATCGGATTGGCGTGATCTTCCACCAGCCAAGCCTTGATCCCGGACCGGCTTTGCACTTGCTTGATTCCAATGGCGGCTGCCGGTGCAATCCAAATGGCTCCGGCCATGAGCAATCCGGCCAAATATCCGGTTCGCGAGGCGAGGCGGCGGAGAACCGGGCGCCCGCCGCTGGCAAGGCTTTTCATTTTAATTCCCCTCGGTCTTGGTGTCCGGCAGCAACAGGCCGGTCACCGAGGATTTGTCCTTAAAAACGGAGCGCACCGCGTCATTGATCTGGCTCCGCGTGACCGCGCCGATGCGCTCCGGCCAGTTTTCCACGTCGGCGATAGTTTGCCCCGATGCCAGCGCCGAGCCCAGGGCGCGGGCGCCGCCGACCGCCGAATCCCGGGCATAAATGGCGCTGGATTGCATTCTTTGTTTGGCCCTCGCCACCTCTTCCTCGGTGACGCCGCCGCTGATCAGCTTGGCGATTTCTTCGTCCACGGCGGCTTCGAGGTCTTCCATGGTGGTGCCGGGGCGGGGGCTGGCGAAGATATGAACGCCGCCGGGCCCCATGGAGTCGCCGTCATAATAGGCGCCGGCGGAAATCGCGATCTGGCGGTCGATGACGAGCGCGCGTTTCAGCCGGCTGGTGGCGCCGGCGCCGAATATCTGCGCCACAACTTGCAGCGGATAGACATGTTTTTTCCCGCCGCTTCCCAATGTGGGGGCGAGGTAGCCGCGCCGCCAGCTGGGCTGGCGCACGCGGGCATCGCGGAGCACCACCCGCCGGGCGGCATCGTGGGGCGGCTCGCTCGGGCGGGCGCGCTCGGGGATTATGCCCCACGGGATCAATTCGTAATGTTTTATCGCCAGCGGGCGCAATTGCTTGGCGGTTATGTCGCCGGCGACCACCAGAATGGCGTTATTGGGCCGGTACCATTTGTTGTAAAACGCCTTCAGGTCTTTTTGCGTGATCGCCTTGATTTCATGGGCCCAGCCGATGATCGGTTTGCGATAGGGATGATTGAGATAAAAGCTGGCATTGAATTGTTCGGAGAGGCGGGCGCGCGGCGAATTGCCGGTACGCGAGCGGCGCTCTTCCAACACCACCTTGCGTTCGGTTTCAATCTCGTCCGGATTTAAAAGCAAGCCGCGCATGCGGTCGGCCTCCAGGCGCATGACGATTTCCAGCCGGTCGACGGCGACGGTTTGGTGGTAGGCGGTATAATCCTGCGAGGTAAAGGCGTTGTCACGGCCGCCGTTGCGGGCGACGATCTTTGAAAATTCTCCCGATGCTCGCCGCCGGGTCGCCTTGAACATGAGATGTTCAAACATATGGGCGATCCCGGACTTGCCCATCGGATCATCGGCGGCGCCGACTTTGTACCACACCATATGGGTGACAACCGGGGCCCGGTGATTGGTGATCACCACCACCTTCATGCCGTTGCTTAACGTAAAGCTTTCCGGGTTGAAGACCGCGGCGCCCGCCGGTTGCCAGGACATCAACGCGAAAATCGGGGCCGCTATTGCTAACCCAAGGACGGATAAATATCGGATCGGATGCGCCATCAGCGAAGGTTTCCCGTTGTCATTGATCGATCATTGCAGCGCCATAATTTTAAGCGCGCGCCACACATCTTTCGAATATAGCCCATCTCTTGTGCATTCAAGCGAACTCGCGCCAAAGTGATAAGGAAGGAAGATAGCGGGGCCGCATCGGGCGCCCGGATTTAACGAAATACGCCGTCCAACAGGGCCTTTTTCTTGCGCATGACGATCGGCGTATCGCCTTCGTTCAAGGGCACGCCCGCCGCCTGGTTGGCTTGAATGCGCTTCTTTTCTTTGGCCGCGTCCACCGAGACGCCGAAGCTCGGCTTCTGCTGCCAGAACAAAATTTTGTCGGTCAAACCATCCGCCCCTTTGGCCAGGATGATGCTCTCGCGATTGACCTGAGTGCGGATTTCGCCGGTGACTTCGAGGGCCCCGGTGATGCGCAGCACCGCAAGCTCGCCCGGGCTCAAGGCGTTCAAATTCGGTTTGCCGCCACCGGTCTCTTGCGGGCGCGCCCTGGGCGCCTGGCCGAGGGCGGCGGCGGCGCGGTCTCTCGGATTGACCGATTGCGGGCGGTCTTTGCCCGGCGTCGGCGGACGCAAATTATAGTTGGGCGGCAGGCTCAAGGGCGCGCGTTGGTAGACCGCGAATTCATCGGGCGCCTGTTTGGTTTGGCCGAGGGCGCGCTTGGTCTCTTCGCAACCGGCAAGCAGCACCGCTGCCGCCAGCACGAGAACCGGCAGCGCGGGCCGCGCGGCATTGGCGGCGCCCAACTGCAATTTCAAGCTGGCCATGGTCATGAACTTAGCGCTGATTTTTGGCATCATCCATTGTATTACCATCATCTCCCCGTGCAAACAGGTAATCGAATATCAGCAGCAGCGCCCCTAAGGTGATGAAACTGTCGGCGCCGTTGAAAGCCGGCCAATGATAACCACCCACATGCACATCCAGGAAATCGAGCACCGCCCGATGCACCGCCCGGTCGATAACATTGCCGAGGGCGCCGCCGATAATCAGGCCGAGCGCCAACCCCATCCAGCGGGTTTTGGTGCCGTACAGCCAGCGCACCAGATAGACCACGATGGCGATGGCGATCAGCGATAGGACCAAGGCATTGAAATCGCCATCGTCGCTGAACAAGCCGAAGCTGATACCCCGGTTCCAGGTCTGCACAATGTTGAAAAAAGGCGCTACGGTAATGGCCTGGGGGGACTTCGCGAAGATGCTAAGAATCCACAATTTGCTCGCCTGATCGGCGATGATGGCCGCAACTGCGATACCGAGGCCAAAGCGGAAGGGATTAAGCGGCACGGCCTTTATTCGGCCGCCGCCGGAAAATTGGCGACCGCATCGGTGCAGCGGGTGCAGATGCCTTGGTCTCCCGCGTCGGCGGAAACTTCGGGCAGGATGCGGTAACAACGCACGCATTTCTCGCCAGAGGCGTTGCCATGGGCGACAGCGACGCCGGGCACGTCTTCCAGCCGGAAGGCATCGGCGGGCGCGGCGCCGTTCTCCAGGGTGGCGTCCGAAGTAATAAATATCTCGGCGCAATCGATGCCCGCCATAATCTCGGCCAAACCATCTTCCAGATACACCGTTGGATGGGCTTCGAGGCTGGAGCCGATGCGCTTTTCGGCGCGTTCCAGCTCTAGCGCCCCGGTTACGACGCGCCGGACGCTGCGAATATTTTCCCATTTTTCGGCCAGTTCCGGATCAGCCCAGGAGCCGGGAAGCTCCGGAAATTGTTGCAGATGCACGCTCGAATCTTCGCCCGGGTGGCGCGCCAGCCAGGCTTCCTCGGCGGTAAAGCAGAGGATCGGCGCCAGCCACCGGACCAGGCAATTGAAGATGTGATCGATCGCCGTGCGCGCGGCGCGCCTTTTTGGCGAATCGGCGCGGTCGCAATAAAGCGAATCCTTGCGGATATCCAGGTAGAACGCGGACAGCTCAACGGCGCAGAAATTATGCAGCTCGATGAATATCTGGTGGTAATCGAAGCGGGCGCCGGCTTCCAGGATCGTTGTGCCCAGCGCAAACAGGCGGCCCAAGACCCAGCGTTCCAGTTCCGGCATTTCTCCGGCCGGCAGTTTCTCGGCCTCGTTGAAATCAGCCAGATTGCCCAACAGGAATCGCAATGTGTTGCGGAACCGCCGGTAGCTGTCGGTCTGCTGTTTGATGGTTTCGGGGCCGAAGCGCGGCTCTTCCGTGTAGTCGGTGCCGACCACCCAAAGGCGCAGGATATCGGCGCCGTTCTGGGCGATCACATCCTGCGGGGACAGGGCATTGCCGCCGGACTTGGCCATCTTGTCGCCCTTTTCATCGAGCACAAAGCCGTGCGTCAAAACCGCATCATAGGGCGCCCGCCCGCGGGTGCCGCAGGATTCCAACAGCGACGAATGGAACCAGCCGCGATGCTGGTCCGAGCCTTCCAGATACATGGACGCCGGCCAGGCGAGGTCGCTGCGCTGTTCCAGAACGAAACTGTGGGTGGAGCCGGAATCGAACCAGACATCGAGGATATCGCTCACCTGCTCGTAATCGTCCGGGTTGCGGTCGGGCCCTAAGAATCGCTCCGGCGGTGACGTGACCCAGGCGTCGGCGCCTTCGGCTTCAACCGCTTCGGTGATGCGCGCCAATACGGCTTCGTCGCGCAACGGCTCGCCCGATTTCTTGTCCACGAACACGGTGATCGGCACGCCCCAGGCGCGCTGGCGCGACACGCACCAGTCGGGCCGAGTTTCGATCATGCCGCGCAGGCGGGTGCGCCCGGATTCGGGATAAAAATCGGTATCCTCGATGGCGGCCAGCGCCGTGGCGCGCAGATCGCCGGTCTCCATCGATATGAACCATTGCGGCGTGTTGCGGAAGATCAGCGGCGCCTTGGAGCGCCAAGAATGAGGATAGGAATGGCGGATCTTGCCCTTGGCCAACAAGGCATCGGCGCCTTCCAGGGCTTCGATCACGGCGGCGTCGGCCTTGAACACATGAATGCCCGCGAACAGGGGCACATGCTCGAAATAGAGGCCGTCGCCGCCGACCGTTTCGGGGACTTTGGTGTCGATGCCGAACGTATTCAGTGCTCCGCTATTGGCCATCCAAATCTCGTAGTCGTCGCTGCCGTGACCAGGCGCGGTGTGAACAAACCCGGTGCCGGTGTCGTCCGTAACATGGGTACCGTCAAGCAGGGGCACTTCGAAATCGTAGCCTTGCCCTTTAAATGGATGGGCGCAACGGACATGCCGAAGCATATCGGCGGAAACATCGCGGATTCTCGTCCATGATGCGATCTCCGCGGCATCCATAACCTGCTTGGCAAGCGAATCCGCGAGTATCAGTTTGTCGCCAATGCTCGCCGCGCTATTGCCCAGCGCCTCGGTTACTTCATAGAGGCCGTAAGCAATAAGAGACGAATACGATATCGCGCGGTTGCCGGGGATAGTCCATGGCGTCGTCGTCCATATGATGATCGATGCGCCGGTCAGCGCCCCGGTTTCAGCCTCCACGGCAGACTGCTCGGCACCCGAGGCACCGGACGCAACGACTGGAAATTTTGCCCAGATGGTGTTCGAGGTATGGTCGAGATATTCCACCTCGGCCTCGGCGAGGGCGGTCTTTTCGACCACCGACCACATCACCGGCTTGGCGCCCCGGTATAGCCCGCCATTCATGATGAATTTGCCAAGCTCGCGGACGATCTGCGCTTCGGCGGCAAAGGTCATTGTGGTGTAGGGGTTGTCCCAATCGCCGATGATGCCGAGGCGCTTGAATTCCTCGCGCTGGACATCGATCCAGTGGCTGGCAAATTCGCGGCATTCGCGGCGAAACTCGACAACCGGAACCTGGTCTTTGTCCTGTTTCCTGGCGCGGTATTTTTCCTCGATCTTCCATTCGATGGGCAGGCCGTGGCAATCCCAGCCGGGCACATAGTTGGCATCCTTGCCGGCCATCTGCTGGCTGCGCACCACCACGTCTTTGAGGATTTTGTTCAGGGCATGGCCGATATGGAGATTGCCGTTGGCGTAGGGCGGCCCGTCATGGAGGATAAATTTTTCGCGCCCCGCCGATTGTTCGCGGAGGCGCTTATAGAGGTCCAGTTTGGCCCAGCGTTCCAGCAATTCCGGCTCGCGCTTGGCGAGGCCGGCTTTCATGGGAAAGTCGGTGCGCGGCAAATAGACCGTCGATTTCAGATTCGTAACCATTTTTAAGTTTGCCAGTTTCCGGCCGCAAGCCGGAGACCCGATTCCTTGCAATCCTTGCCTATTTGAGCCTTCAGCGCCTCGACGCCGTCAAACTTTCGTTCGGCCCGCAAAAAATCGATCAGTCCCACGCGCAAATGCTTGCCGTAGATATCCTGATCGAAATCGAATAGATGGGCCTCTAGGACAGGTTGCTCGCCGCCGAAAGTAGGTCTATAGCCCAAATTGGCGACGCCGTCATGCCAATCCGTATCGGCGCCTGCATCGATGCCGGCGCGAATGGCGTACACGCCGAGCGCTGGGCGAACGTTGTCATCGAGTGCGATATTTGCCGTCGGAAAGCCGATCTGCCGGCCCCGTCGGTCGCCATGGGCGACACGGCCCTCGATCTCGTAAGGGTGGCCCAAAAGCCGCGCCGCTGCGGCCGGATCGGCATCGAACAGATATTGGCGGATGCGGGTCGAGGATATGATCTCGCCGCCATCGCCCCGAACTTCCGCTATGCTTTCGGTCTCGAAATCCATCTCGACGCCCCGGTCCGCCAGATAGCCCGCTGTGCCAAGCCGGTTGTGGCCAAACACGAAATCATGGCCCGATACGATATGGCGGGCCGCGAATCCGCCCACCAGGACCCGTTCGACAAATTCCTCGGCCTCCATGCCCGCCAGTTTTTGATCGAAATGCAGGACCACCAGAAATTCCACGCCCAAGGCTTCGATCTGGCGCAGTTTGATATGAAATGGCGTCAGCCGGAACGGCGGCGCGTTTTTGTCGAAAAACATGCGCGGATGCGGCTCGAAGGTCAGAACGCCCCACGGGATGGCGCCGGCACGGGCCGCTTTGCCGGCGGTGTCGATCACCATCTGGTGACCCAGATGGACGCCATCAAAATTGCCGATGGCGATGGCGCCGCCTCGGTGTTCGGCTGCAATCGCATCAAAATGTCGGTAGACTCGCATGGGCCGGGAAAGTGTCAGCACACCCTTGCCGGGTCAAGCTGGAATATCGGCCTTCCTCGGTTAATTGCACGGATCAATCGGCAGGCCGGTGGCAACGGCAAAAAGCTCTTCGATCGCCGATGCGTGGCTGAGCAGCCGCGCTTCCTCGCCGTTGGCGGCGATCAGTTGCATGCCGACCGGCAGACCATCGCTGGTAAATCCCGACGGCAGCGACAAGGCCGGGCAGGCGGTGAGGGTAATGCAATAGGTGATGGCGATCCATTCGATGTAATTGTCCATCTTGGTATCGCCGATCGCTTCCACATAGCGCTGGGTTACATCGAACGGCGGCACCGGCGCCGCCGGACAGAGAAGCAGGTCGTAATGCCTAAGGAATTCGGCCACGCGGGCGATCAAGGCGCCGCGCGCGGCTTCGGCCTTGGCGATTTCGCCGGCCGAGAGGGCCAGGCCCTTTTCCGTGTTCCAGATGATCTCCGGTTTGAACTTGTCCGCATGGCTGCGCATCAAATCGGCGTGGCGGCCGGCGAAGGCGGCGGCGCGCAAGGTCTGAAAGGTTTCGCCGGCGCCCATGAAATCGGGCGATATCTCTTCGACCTCGACCCCTTCGGCGGCCAGTTTTTGGGCGGCGCGGCGGCAGATACCGGCGATTTCCGGGTCCACCGGCAGGCACCCGAGATCGGCGCTAAAGGCAACCTTCTTCGGTAATTTCGGAGCCTCGGCGGCTTCGAGAAAGGGTGCCGGCGCGTCATTTAAGGAAAGCACGTCGCCCGGGTGGCGGCCGGCCATGGCATCCAGCAGCAACGCCGTGTCGCGCACATCGCGGGCCATCGGTCCCTGCACGCCGAGGGTATCGAACGGATTGGCAGCCGTGCGGGCGACGCGCCCGGGGCTGGGCCGTAATCCGACCACCGAGCAAAAGCTGGCCGGCGTGCGCAAGCTGCCGCCAAGGTCGGAGCCGGTGGCCAGCCAGACCTGGCCGGTGGCCACCGCCACCGCCGCGCCGCCCGACGAGCCGCCGCAGGTGAGGTCCAAATTCCACGGATTGAGGGTGGCGCCGAACACCGGGTTGAAGGTATTGGCGCCGGCGCCGAACTCGGGCGTGTTGGATTTGGCGATCACCAGGGCGCCGTTCCGTTCCAATATTTCGACGGTGATGTCGGACGCCTCGGGCACATGATTGGCGAAGATGGGCGAGCCGAATGTGGTGCGGACGCCGGCCACATTGCTCAAATCCTTGACCGCGATGGGCAGGCCGGCCAGCCAGCCGCGCGCCCCGGCGCCATCGCGCCCGGTTGGCGTCAAATTTCGCGCCGCGTCCCGCGCCCGGCCGGTGCAAAGGGTCGGCAAGGCGTTCAGTTTCGTATCCACCGCTTCGATGCGCGCTTCGGCGGCGTCGATAAGCTGGTCCGGCGTTACCTGGCCGGATTTTAACAAGGCGACAACTTCGCGCGCCGGTTTGGCGATCAATGGGTCCATGGCGTGGCGTTTCCGGTCCGTTTCGGCAAATGATTCGCCCCTTATTAATCATTTTGGGTAGACTCTACCATGCGCGTTATTTTATTTCCCTGAACCCCGAGCAATTCCCGAGCAACCCCAGAGGAACCCGTGTCGAGAAAATTCATCCTCCGCGTCGGACTTCCGGTCCTGATCGCATTTGTGATCACCACCGTCTGGCAATTCATCGCCATCCGCGAGCTGAAAGGCGAGCTGGCGGCGTTGCAGGGCGGTCAAAAGGCTCCGGCTCGGCCGCCGCCAAAGCTGGATCGGCGTGCCCAAACGGCACCAACACCGGCGCCGCCGCGAAGGCCTGCGCTTGCCTTTGCCAAAAGCAAATCATTTGCCCTGCCCATCGAATGCACACCGGGCCGGGATTGCTGGATGCCCAACTATGTGGACGCGGACCCCGGCAAGGGCGCCCGGGATTATGTCGGCGGCTCGCGCACCTATGACGGCCACAAAGGCATCGATTTCGCCATTCGCGACCAGCGCGCCATGACCCTGGGCGTAGCTGTGCGTGCCGCCGCCGATGGCGTTGTCCTGGCCACCCGCGACGCCATGGCCGACATCGATTACAAATTGCTGAAACCCGAAGCCCTCAAGGGCCGGGAATGCGGCAACGCGGTCGTGGTCCGCCACGACGCGGATTGGCGCACCCAATACTGCCATATGCGCGCGGGCAGCGTGGCCGTGGTGAAAGGCCAGCGGATCGCGACGGGCACCCGGCTGGGGCTGGTCGGGCTGTCGGGCAAAACCGAATTTCCGCATTTGCATTTCATGGTTTTTTACAAGGGCCAGCCGGTCGATCCATTCACCGGCGTTACCGTTAAAGACGGCACCAAGGTTGGCGGCAACATGTGGCGGCCCGAAGCACGGGCGCTGTTGCGGTATCGGGAAACCAACATTTACCATGCCGGCATTTCCGCCGTGGCGCCGAATTATAAGGCCGCGCGCCGGGGCGATTACGCCAAGGCCCGGCTCGCATCGCCGTTGAAAACCCTATTCGTCTGGATGGACGTATTCGGCGTCCACAACGGCGACAAGGTGATCGTGCGCCTGATCGGACCCGATGGCAATCAATTGGAAGAGCGGCGATTGAATTTGAAACTCAAGCGGCCGCGCGCCCGCCAGTTCCTGCATTTTGGATTTAAAGCCCGCCGCGGGACCTGGCCCGCCGGCACCTATCAAAGCGAAATGATCCTGACCCGGCCGGCCTCCGGCGGCAGCAAAACTTTCCGCGCATCCCGGCGCGTCATGATCCGTTAGGGCGGCTGGGCGGTTGGCGGCGAACGATGAGAAAAGCGGGCGTCTCGAGGCGGCGAGGCCCTGTTCAGAAGCGGTGATCTGAAAGCCGCCGGCGATCTTTTCCGAGACGCCTTGAAGTCGGATCCGAAAAACTGGCAATTTCTGCAATTGATGGCCATGATCCTGAACGAGGCGGGCCTCGTCGATCAGGCCTTGCCGTTCCTGCAGCGATGCCTGCAAATTCGCGGCGCCGATTCGGCGGTGCTGTTCAATTACGGCGTGGTGCTGCGCAATATGAACCGTTTCGTCCAGGCCGTACGCGCCTTCCGCCATGCCGCCGAGGCCTCCCCCGAGCGCTTTGATTGCTGGTTTAACCTGGGCGAAACCCTCAGCCGGTTGGGCCGTTTTGAAGAGGCGGCAGAGGCCTTGTGCAAGGCCGCCTCCATCGAGCCGGACAATCCCGATGCCTGGTTCAATCTGGGCAATGCCTATCTGGGGCGGGGCGATTTCAATGCCGCCATCGACGCATTTGAAAATACCGTGGCCCGTGCGCCGGAGGGCGTCGAGGCTATCAACAACCTCGGCCTGGCCATGAAAGCCGCGGGCAGGATGAGCGACGCCATCGCCGCCTTCCGGCGGGCCATCGATGCCGATAGCCAAGCGCCCGCATCGCGCGACAATCTCGGCAACGCCCTGGCGGCAACGGGCGATGCGGCCGGCGCCATCGCCGCCTTTCTGGAAGCCTTGCGCCTCAAGCCCGACTACGCCGGCGCCCGCTTCAACCTGGCCGCGGTCTATTTTAACCAGCGCCAATTCCCAGCCGCCGAAGCGGAGTTGCGCCTGGCCGTGAATGCCGAGCCCGGCAACCCGGAAACGTGTCTGAAATTGGCCCTTTGCCTGCAGCTGCAAAACGATCCCGAAGGCGCGCGCCGCGAGCTGGAAGTCGCTATTGAACGCTTGCCCGGCGACGCCGCCCTTTTGGCCCAGATGGGCAATGTCATGCGCGATCTGGGGGAATTCGATCAGGGCCGGGACTATTTTGCCCAGGCGCTGACCCTGCAGCCGGTCAACCCGGTCATTGTCGGCAATCTGGCGCTCGCCAATCAGCATGAAGGCAAATTGCCCGAGGCTATCGAAACCTATCGCCGCGCCAAGCAAATCGAAGACAGAGAAAATATCCGTTCCAACTTGGCGCGGGCGCTTTTGCTGGGCGGGCATTACCGCGAAGGCTGGGCGGAATTCGAAACCCGGCTTTCCGAACCCGCCGTCGCCGCCATGATGAAAGGCTTGCCGGGCTTGCCCTGGAAAGGCGAGCCCTTGGACGGCAAGACCATTCTCCTACGCTCGGAACAGGGCATCGGCGACGCTATTCAATTCGCCCGCTACGTAAAGCCGCTCGCCGACGCCGGTGCGCGGGTGCTGCTCGCCGGCGCGGCGCGATTGGAAGCGCTTTTCAGTGGGCTCGAGGGTTTGGCCGGCTATGTGGATGCCGCCGGAGCGCTGCCGGGCGCCGATTATCACGCGCCGTTGATGAGCCTGCCGCACCACATGGGCGATGTTCGGATCCCGGCGGGCGGGCCCTATCTCAAGGCCGAGGCGAAGCGGATTGCCGATTGGCGTGCCCGGTTTGATGCCTTCGGCGGGCTAAAAATCGGCATCGCCTGGCAAGGCAATCCAGACTACGAAATGGATTATGCCCGCTCGCTTCCGGCGGTCCGGCTGGAACCCCTTTTCGGCGCCGTCAATGCCCACTTCGTGGTGCTGCAACAAGGTTTTGGGCGTGACCAGATTGCAGCACTGGCGTCCCACTATCCGATAATCGATCCCGGCGAATTGGTCGACCAGGACGCCGCCTTCGTCGATACCGCCGCGATCATGGCCAACCTGGACCTGATCATTACCTCCGATACCGCGATCCCGCATCTGGCCGGCGCCCTTGGCCGCCCGGTCTGGGTGCTGCTGCCGTTCGCGCCCGACTGGCGCTGGATGCTGGGCCGGCACGACAGCCCATGGTACCCGGATATGCCCCTGTTCCGCCAAACCCGGCCCCGGGATTGGCCCTCGGCGGTCGCCGCCGCCGCCGCCTGTCTTCGAGATTGGCGTCCCGAGAGCAGTTCCGGATAAATATGAATCAATTTGGTGGGAACAAATCGGTTTTCCGGGTAGGCGCGGTGCGCAGCGCGATGCCTTTGCATCGGGCAATCGCCGCAACGCCGCAGGGGAGCCGATTTGACCCACCGCAGGCCGGGTGCTT
>JAYGEH010000353.1:0-21856 GCA_046582475.1 Rhodospirillales bacterium | reverse complement strand
TCCCGCCACATTGTTGATGCCGCCAAAGCCGCGCCAGCGGGCCACCGGAACGATGGCTTCGAACTCCATCTCGTCGGCCATTTTGGCGAGCGACAATACCGCCGGCCAGTCGGCGGTATGGGTGCCTTCGACGGTCGAGAAGGCGCCGGCATAAGCGAGATTTGTGCTGAAGGTTCCGAGTTTGAGCTTGCGGCCGTTGAAAAGCGGATTGGTTCCCAGGCGTGTCTGTTTTGCGGCTTTGTCCGCCATTGTAATTCCCCGATATTGGCCGTTTATGGTGCAGCATAGGATTTTATTGCAGCATACGATTTCGGTTCGATCAACGCTTGTCTTGTCCGCCGGGAAACATTTGGGTCGGCGGCGCAAGGCTGATACAGCAGGCGCGCCGCCGCGCCCGCTAAGCCGTAGCAGGGCGTAGCGGCTCGAACACGAAACGCCGGGGCGGTTCGGGTGGCCAGCTTTAGCTGGACAGGCCCTCGCCCTTTTGCATGAAACCCATATGTTTGCGGGCGTCCTTCAAGCCGCCCTCGCCGTTGACCCAGGTGATCTTGCCGTCACCGTTGGCGTCGGTTCCGTCCTTGATGGCTTTGGTGAGCGCCAGCACTTTTTTGGCCAGCGGCAACGCCTGGCCGGCGCTGGTGGCGGCTTTGATCTGCTTGGCGAGCGCGATCACCTCGTCGGCCCAGACCACCACGTTGATGGCGCTGGTTCCCACATGGGTGGAATGCAGCTTGACGTTTTTCGACGCGCCGCCGGGCGCCGAGGCAAAGCCGATATGTTTGGCGACGCCGCCCGCCGCCTTCTTGACGCCCTAACCCTTGCCCGGTCCCTTTTTCTCGATCTTCGGCGCGATGGTATGCAGCACGTGCCCGCTATGGGTTTTGATCCAAGCCAGGTTGCCCGGCTTGGAGACCGCGAAGCCGGCATGCTTAATGGCGATCGCGATCTCGGCCTCGGCCGCCGCCATCAAACCAACGCCCCCCGGGGTGCCTTTCCACTTGGTCATCACGTGACCAATATGGGCGTGCGAGGTTTTCACGTCCTTGCTCATTTTCGTTTTCGAATCGGCCATTTTCATCTTCGAATCGGTCATTTTGCCGCTCGAACAGCCCGCCAAAACTACCGCGAGCGCGCCGGCGGCAACCATAAAGCCTCTGTTGGATCTGAGAATATTCGTCATACCTGCCTCCCTTGGGTTTAAAATTAAACGCCGGGCAACCTGGCCCGGGCCGCAACCCCCTAACACGATCGATGCCAGCATAATCCATAAACCGAACCGGAAAATCGGTGTTGGTTCACTTTTTTGTGTAGTTGGACAGGCGACTTCGGATATGCGTCCAAGTCCAGCGGCCAGCCCCCTACTCCGCCGCCGCGTCTTCCTCCACATGCCTCGGGAACACACCTTCCGGTTTCGGCAGCGCCGCGCCAACCGGCCAGCGCACATCGTCGCCCAATGCCGCAAAATCCCGCGCGTCATCGGGCACCGCCAACTGGTCCAGCATCCTGGCCGCCGAGCCCGGCATGAAGGGCCCGGCCAAGATGGCCAGCCGGCGGATCACCTCGCCCAGCACATAGAGCACGGTGGCCATGCGCGCCGGGTCTTCTTTGCGCAAAGTCCAGGGCGCCTGATGGTCCATATAGACGTTGGCGGCGCGAATCCGGAACCACATTTTTTCCAGAGCGATGTGGAAGGCCTGCACCTCGAAGGCATCGCGCATCTCCGCCAGCAGGCCCATGGCGCCGGCCAGGAGCGTATCGTCATCGTTGGTCAAATCGCCCGGCTCGGGCACGTTTGCGCCGCAGTTCTTGTTGATCATCGACAAGACCCGTTGCGCCAGATTGCCGAAATCATTGGCCAGGTCGGAATTGGTGCGCTGGATGATTGCTTCCCGCGAAAACGCGCCGTCCTGGCCGTAGGGCACCTCGCGCAACAGAAAATAGCGCATGGGATCGAGGCCGAACTCGGCCACCATGTCGCCCGGCGACAAAACATTGCCGAGGCTTTTCGACATCTTCTCGCCCTCGATATTCAAAAAGCCATGGCCGAACACTCTTTTGGGCACAGGGATGCCGGCGCTCATCAAAAAGGCCGGCCAATAGACCGCGTGAAAGCGGACGATGTCCTTGCCAATCACGTGCAGATCGGCGGGCCAATGGGTCGTAAAGGCGTGTTCGCGGCCAGGCAGATCGGCGATGCCGGCTTCGGGAAAGCCAAGGGCGGTGATGTAATTGGTCAGCGCGTCCAGCCACACATACATGATGTGATCGGGATCATCCGGCACCGGCACGCCCCACTTAAACGTGGTGCGCGAGATCGAGAGATCGCGGAGGCCTTGGGAGACGAAGCTGACGACTTCGTTCTTGCGCGTCGCCGGCATCACGAAATCGGGCTGCGCTTCGTATAGCGCGAGCAGTTTCTGTGTGTATTCGGACAGTTTGAAGAAATAGCTGGGCTCTTCCACCCATTCCGCGCTTGCCCCCGACGGCGCCAGCTTGCCGCCTTTGATATTTGGATCGTCGGTCAGTTCGCTTTCGTCGAAATAGGCCTCGTCGCGGACGCTGTACCAACCGGCATAATTGCCGAGGTAAATATCGCCGGCGTCCTGCAACCGCTTCCAGATGGCCTGGCTGGCGGCATAGTGGCGGGGCTCGGTGGTGCGGATGAAATCATCGTTGGAGATGTTCAGCATCACCACCATCTCCCGGAACCCGGCGGCGATCTCGTCGAAAAACGCCCGCGTATCCTTGCCCGCCTTGATGGCAGATTTTTCCACCTTCTGGCCATGTTCGTCGGTGCCCGTGAGGAAGATGACGTCAAACCCGTCGAGGCGCTTGAAGCGGGCCATCACATCGGTGGATATGGCCTCATAGGCATGGCCAAGATGCGGCGGCCCGTTCACATAGGAAATCGCCGTGGTGATAAAATAGGGTGTTTTATCTGCATTAATATTTGGCAATTCCGCCGCTCCGGTTATCTCTTATCCTTGGTATTAGCCGCGCGCGGCGTCTTCAATCGACAGGAAAACTTCCAGGACCACCTGCTTGCGGTCCAGACTGAGGCCCTCGGTCTCGCGGAACAATCGGTTGGCTTTCTCCCACACCCCGAACCAACCTTCAAGGCTTCCGGGGACGCCGCTCTTGATGCGGTCGAGCAAGCTCCAATCGATCAGCTCGGCAAGGGTGCGGAAGCGGTCACCACCCTGGTCGCGGGCGACATGGTTGCCGAGCTTGTGCAAAAGCCCGATATCGATGTTAGGCAGGGTATCCAAAACCGCGCGCATATCCCGGTAGAGATCGATGCCGCCATCATCTGCGAGGGTCAGCGCGCGGCCGATAGACCCGCCCGCCAATTGCAGCAAAAGCGACCGTTCATCGGGACCCAAATCGGGCGCATGCGTGGTCAGCAGCGTCTCCATGACGTCCGGCGCCAGCGGCGGCAATGCCAGATGCCGGCAGCGGGAATGGATGGTGGGCAGCAACCGGCCCGGATTGTTGCTGATCAGCAAAAGGATCGAGCGCCGGGGCGGCTCCTCGAGCATTTTCAGAACCGCGTTGGCGGCATTGGGGTTCATAATGTCGGCGGCATCGATCACCACAACCCGCCAGCCGCCTTCGCCCGCCGTCTTGGTCATCAAATTGCTGATCGCGCGCACCTGATTGATGGTGATATCGCGGCGCGGTTTTTTGGTATCCTCATGGAGGATGCGCCTGATGCACATGAAATCCACATGTCCGCCGGCCTGAATGCGCTGGCAGATGGGATTATCCGTATCGGTAGTCAGGCTGACAGGCACCGTGGCCGGCAGCGCGTCGCCAAACAGGCCTGGCCCGGCATCGCCGCCGCTGGAATTGCCATGCACCATCAAAAAACGGGCAATGCGGTAGGCCAAGGTTGCCTTGCCGACGCCCCGGGGCCCGGTCAGCAGCCAGGCATGGGGACAGCGTCCGGAATTATAGGCGTCCAGAAATATCTGCTCGGCCTTTTCCTGACCGATCAGGTCCGCATTGCGGATCGGCGCGAGCACGCCTTCGATATCGTCAAGCTCTTGAAGCTCCTCGGGGATCATCACAGATGCTTCGGGAATTGGGATTTGGCGGCGGCGATGATGCGGGCCTGGACCTCGGCCTCGCTGCCGCCCGCATCGATCAATTTGCAGCGCTTAGGTTCGGCTTCGGCGATGGTCAGGAATCCTTGGCGCAACCGTTCATGAAAAGCCCGGTCCATGTTTTCATACCGGTCCTCGCCCGGCCCCCGGCCTTGGGCGCGTTCCAGCCCCAGATCCAAATCGATGTCCAGAATCAACGTCAGGTCCGGAATCAAATCGCCGGCAATCATCCGATAGAGGGCATCGATCAGGCTCAGATCAACGCCGTGGCCGTGGCCCTGATAGGCGGTGGTGGAATCGGCGAACCGGTCGCTCACCACCCAGGTGCCGGCAGCCAGCGCCGGCTCGATTACCCGCGCCAGATGATCGCGGCGGGCGGCAACGTGCAGCAGGGTTTCAGCGAGCCCATCCCAGCGGCCGGCTTCGCCCTCGACCAGCAGCCGCCGGATTTCCTCGGCGCCGGGCGCGCCGCCGGGCTCGCGGGTGGCAAGCGCGTCGATGCCTTGGCTTTGCAAGAATTCCATGAACAGCCGAAGCTGGGTGGATTTGCCGCTGCCCTCGCCGCCTTCGAAGGTGATAAAGGCCATGGATACGTCTAGCCGGCTTCGCCAAACAAGATAAAACGCAAGGCGGCGGCGAGGCGGGATATGGCGCCCAGCCGCTCCACGTCGGCGCCGGCCAGAAGGGGAAATTCGATGGTTGCGCGGCCCGGCAACTCGATCCGGAGGCGGGCCAGTTGAGCGCCTTTTTTGACCGGCGCCGGCACCGGCGAATTTATCGCAACCTTGACGACCATCTTGCGCCGCGCCTTGACCGGCAGGGTCAGGGTTAGCGCATCGGGCAGCACCAGCGAGACGCTGCTCTCGGTGCCCATCCACACCGGCGCGGTGGACACCTTGGCGCCCTTTTCGAACAAGGTGTAAGTGTTGAATTCCCGGAAGCCCCAATCCAACAGGCGCTCCGCATCCCTGCCGCGCGCCTTTTTGGTGGGCATGCCGTTGAGCACCGCCACCAGACGCCGGCCGCCGCGGATCGCCGAAGCCGTCAGGCCGTATCCGCCGGCTTCGGTATGGCCGGTCTTGAGGCCGTCGGCGCCCACATCCCGGTAGATCAGCGGGTTGCGGTTGCCCTGTTTGATGCCGTTATAGCTATAAGATTCTTCCGCATAATAATGGTAGTAATCGGGGAAATTGCGGATCGTCGCCGCCGCCAGTGTGGCCAGGTCGCGGGCCGTGGTCAGGTGGTCGGGATCGGGCCAGCCGCTGGCATTGACGAAATTGGTATTCACCATGCCCAATTCCCGCGCCGTCTCGTTCAGCTCGGCGGCGAACGCGTCCTCGGAGCCGGCCAGTCCCTCGGCAACGACGATCGAGGCATCGTTGCCCGATTGCACCACGATACCGCGGATCAGATCTTCCACCTTGACCCGGGAATTGACGGCGACGAACATCTTCGAGCCTTTTTTGCGCCAGGCCTTTTCCGAAACCGCAAAGCTGTCCGATAGCTGCAGGCGCCCATCCTTCAAACGCTCGAACACCTTGTAGACGGTCATGATCTTGCTCATAGAGGACGGCGCCATGGGCGCATCGGCGTCTTTTTCGAACATGACCTCGCCAGTCTGGTAATCGACCAGGATCGCCTGCAGGGCGGATATTTCAATGCCAGCGGCGGCACGCGGGACGGCCAGGGCCAGCAACGCAGCCATACCCGCAACGGCAAAGGACGCACCGGTTATACTGCCGGCTGCCCGAAATTTATGGCTCAACATTGTTCCCCGTTCTCCCCTCGGCCGGCGGCACGGCCCGCTCCGGCAATTTTGCGCCTCTGGTCTGGTTGTTTCAATGGTTTAGGCGGTAAAGGCGGCAAAATCATGGCCGCCTAGTGGCATTTCAATCAACGACAATGCGGGCGCCAGGAAAACCGGTGCGAATCATCTGCTCGAGAATGCGGTCGGCGACGCCGATTTCCTTGATCGGCCCCGCGCGCACCCGGAAATATTCGCGCCCGTTGACGACCGCCGATGTTATCTTGACGCCTTGCAACTTATGCAGCCGGGTCGACACCTTGAAGGCATTTTCATATTCGCCGAAGGCGCCGGCCTGGACATAGACATTGGTCGGATGCACCGATGTGATGGTCAGGATGCCATCGGGCTGGTTCGGTTCGGCAATCACCCGGTTCGGCGGCCGTTGCCCGGACGGGCCGAAATTCCGGGACTGAAGCGGGCCCGCGTTGGCACCGTCCGGCGGCGCCAGAATCTCGCTGGAAACCCCCGGCTTCGAGACATCGATATCGGTGCGGATGGGTGTCTCCGCCCGCGCCACAATGGTACCGCGGCGCCCGCCGAGGGCCAAGGCCCGGCTTTCCGCCGCCATGATCTGAACCCGCACCTTGGCGGTGCCTTTTTGGTGCAGTCCCAGCAATTGCGCGGCGCGGCGCGAAACATCGATGATGCGGCCATTCACATAGGGGCCGCGGTCGTTGACCGTGAGCCGGAGCGAGCGCCCGTTTTCCAGATTGGTGACGCGCACCAAGGAGGGCATCGGCAATGTCTTGTGGGCGGCGGTCAAGGCGTTTTGGTCATAAATCTCGCCATTGGCGGTCAACTTGCCGTGAAAACCGGGCCCGTACCAGGACGCGATGCCGCGCTCGTCATAGCCGTAATCAACATTCGGATAGTACCAAACGCCGGCAATCTGATACGGCGAGCCGATCTTGTAGGTGCCGTCGGCGCCGCCGGACGCGGTTCGCCCCTTTTGAATGCGCTTGGCGGTGTGCACCAGTAGCTGGGTTTCCGAGCAGGCGCCAACAAGAAACAGCAATCCGATGACGATGATGGCGGATTTTCTCAAACCATGTCTCGAAAATTAATACAGGTTTTCTTGTTTAAAATCATAATTCTAATTGATTTTCCTCAGGTGATTACTGGCATCGATCATTGGCGGCCCATGATGCGTTCCGCCAAGGTCCCGACGGCGACCGCGAAAAATGTAGACCGATTCCATTTCAGCGTCACCCGGTAATTGTTGTAGACCAGGAAGACCGGCCCATCGGCGGCCTTGCCGGCGCGCACCAGGGACGCGGGCAATTCCCGCTTCGGCAGTTCCGAGCCGTCCCTACGGCGCACCCCGAGGCGCCGCCATTCGCTCATCGGTTTTTTGATCTTGAGCCCGATGGCGCGACTATCGAACCCGGCCGGCAGCTTGACCGGCCGGCCCCAGGTCTGGTCGGCCCGCCATCCCGATTTGGCCAGATAGTTGGCCGCCGAAGCAAACGCATCGGCCTGATTGCGCCAGATGTTGCGGCGCCCGTCGCCATCGTAATCGACGGCGTAGGCTTCGAAGCTGGACGGCATGAATTGGAACTGGCCCATGGCGCCGGCCCACGAGCCTTTCATGTTTTCCGGACTTATGTGGCCTTGATCGATGATCCGCAGGGCGCGGATCAACTGGCCCCGGAAAAAACGGCCGCGGCGCCCATCATGGGCCAGGGTGGCCAGGGCGCGGATCACGGAAAAGCCGCCATCGAAACGCCCGAAATCGGTTTCGATGCCCCACAAGGCGACGATGAATCGGGGCTGGACGCCATATTTCATGCCGATCTCGGTCAATATTTGTTTGTGCTCGGCCAGCTTCGCTTGGCCTTTCTTGACCCGGCGCCTGGGCACCACCCGCGCCATATACTGATCGAAGGTGAGTGTGAATTCGGGCTGGTGGCGGTCCAGCTCGATCACCCGGCGGATCGGCTTCAGCCCGGTCAGGGCCCGGTCCAGGGTCTGGGCGCCGATGCCCTTCGATAACGCTTCGGCGCGCAAGGCCGCCAGCCAGTCGGCGAAGTCGGTTTCGGCGGCGCGCCCGTCGCCGCCAGCCGGAACCGTCGCCAGCAAGGCTAATGCCAAAATCGCCGCCGGCACGCTCAACAATTTGGATCGTTTCATCATTTGCACCTAGTGGCCTGAATCACTTTTGATCCCGGGGCGCCGGAATCAGGGTATCGGTTCGCCCGGTAAGCCAATAAAAGGATAGTCCTAACCATTCGTGAATGGCGTGGGAGAAAGTGTTGATGCCGCTGCGAAATTTAAACTGCGGCGGCCACAGACTTTCGTCGCCGGCGGTCAGATATTCGACGGGGGCGGGCAAGACATTCCAGCCGGCGCGGCGAAATACGCCAATGGCGCGCGGCATATGAAAGGCCGAGGTTATCAGGATCCATTTCTCGCCAGGCTTCGGCTGGATCAGCGCCTTCGAGTAATTGGCGTTCTCGAATGTATTGCGGGATCGGTTCTCGAAGATCACCCGCGCAATATCGAGGCCCCAGCTTTTGAGCAGCGGGCCCGCGAAATCGGCCTCCTTGACATCCGGCGGCTCAAGGATCCGGACCCGCCGGTGAAAACCAGCCTGGCATCCGGATACAGCTTTGCCAGCCGGACAAATTCGGCAAAACGCCCCGGCGCAAAATTCGGCGCCGCCGGTCCTCTTTTTTTGGCGATGAACTGATTGAACACACCGCCGAGCACGATAATGCCGGAGATATTTTCGGGCATGGGCTCGAGCCTTTTGAAACGGTTCTCAAGCATCCCCATCATGGTCTTGCCGACAGGAAACACGGTCACCGATAGGGCGCCCAGCAATGCCAGCGAAACCAGCCCCCGCCCCAGCCGCGCCTTGCTGGTCCAAAGCAACAGCGCGCCAGCCGTCAGGACAATGATGAACAGATTGCCTGGATCGACAATAAACCAAAGGATTTTGGACAGGGTGAAAAACATCGGTCACTGATAGCAACGCCGCCCAATCCGGGCAATAGCAAGGCGGTCCTATTCGCGGAGAATTCGAGGGGCAGTAAACTCGGTTGTTGCCAGGAGCATCGCCATCCGGCAAAGAATCACGGACAACGGTTTAAGGGAGACCATTATGGCGGATGGAAACACGGGCGTGCGGATCGGATTTATCGGCCTCGGCACCATGGGCATGCCGATGGCGCTCAATCTGTTGAAGGCCGGTCACGGGCTCGGCGTCTGGGGACGCACCCCGGATAAAATGCAAGACGCCATCGATGCGGGCGCCGTATTGGCGCCGTCGCCGAAAGCCCTCGCTGGAGAATGCGATATCCTGTTCCTCTGCGTCACCGATACCAACGCCGTCGAGCAACTGGTGTTCGGGCCGGACTGCGTTGCCGATGGTGCGCATGCGAATTTGCTGCTGGTCGATCATTCCTCGATCAATCCGGACGCCACCCGGGATTTTGCCGCAAGGCTGCAAGACGCCGCCGGCGCCGCCTGGGTGGACGCGCCGGTTTCGGGGGGCAAGCACGGCGCGGCAAGCGGCACGTTGGTGATCATGGCCGGCGGCGAAGATGGCGACATCGAGCGGCTGCGCCCGGTTTGCCAGGCCACGTCGCAGCGGCTCACCCATATGGGACCGGTGGGTACCGGCCAGGCCACAAAAATCGTCAATCAGGCGATCATCGGCGCCGAGATCGCGGTGCTGGCCGAGACCCTGGGCTTTGCCAAAACCTATGGCGTCGATTGCCAAAAGGTACCGGAAGCCCTGGCCGGCGGCTGGGCCGATTCCACCGTGCTGCAGGAACACGGCAAGCGCATGATCAACGCCGAATACTGGGAATCGGCGCCGGGCAACATGATCAAGGACATGAACAACGCCTGCGACATGGCCAAGGCAACGGTCTCGCCGATGCCGGTAACCGCCCTGGTGACCGAGCTTTACCGCATGCTCGGCGCGGGCGGTAACGCCAACAAGGGCCAGATCGGGCTCATGTGGCTGTATAAGCAGGAAGCGTTGTAAGGCCAGGTTTGAAAAGGATTGGGCCATGACCACAGCCAAAAAATCTCCCGAAAAGCTGCGTAGCCAGCGCTGGTACGGGCCCGACGATATGCGCGGCATCAGCCATCGGGCGCGGTCCAGGCAGATGGGCTTCTCCAGCGAAGACTTTGCCGGCAAGCCGAAAATCGGCATCCTCAACACCTGGTCCGACATGAATACCTGCCACTCCCACTTCAAGCAAAGGGTGGAGGAGATCAAGCGCGGCGTCTGGGAGGCCGGCGGCTTTCCCATCGAATTGCCGGCCATGTCCTTGGGCGAGATCATGGTCAAGCCGTCGACCATGATGTACCGCAATTTCCTCGCCATGGAGGCCGAGGAATTGATCCGCTGCCACCCCATCGACGGCGTGGTGCTCATGGGCGGCTGCGACAAGACCACGCCGGCGCTACTGATGGCGGCGCTGACCATGGACCCACCCGCCATCTATATGCCGGCGGGGCCCATGCTGCGCGGCTTTTTCGCCGGCGAGACCCTGGGCAGCGGCACCGATGTGCTGCGCTATTGGGCCGACCGGCGGGCCGGGCTGATCGACGATGAAATGATGGAGAACGTGGTCGGCGGCTTGTCGCGCTCGGCCGGCACCTGCATGGTCATGGGCACGGCGGCGACGATGATGTCGATCGCCGAAACCCTGGGAATGACGCTGCCCGGCGCCTCTTCGATCCCGGCGGTGGATTCGTCGCACGCGCTGATGGCGAGCGCCTCGGGGCGGCGCATCGTCGACATGGTGTGGGAGGATTGGAAGCCCTCCGATATCCTCACCGAAGCCTCGTTCGATAACGCCACGGTTGTCGATATGGCGGTCGGCGGCTCCACCAACGCCATGATCCACTTGATCGCGGTGGCCGGGCGCGCCGGCGTCCATTTCGATCTGGAGCGCTTCGACGCCATCTCGCGGACCACGCCGGTGCTCGGCAACATCAAGCCGTCGGGCCAGTACCTGATGGAAGATTTCTATTACGCCGGCGGCCTGCGGGGCCTCATGCTGCGGCTGCGGGAGCATCTCGACCTGTCGGCCAAAAACGTCCTCGGCTCGACACTCGGCGAGGCCATCGACGGCGCCGAAATTTTCAACGAACATGTCATCCGGGCCACCGACAACCCGCTATACCACGAGGGCGGGACGGCCATCCTGCGCGGCAACCTGGCGCCTTCGGGCTGCGTCATCAAACAGACCGCCGCCGATCCCAAGTTTCACAAGCACCGGGGGCCCGCCGTGGTGTTCGAGGATTATCCCGATCTCGCGGCGCGCATCGACGATCCCGATCTGGATGTGGATGAGAACTCGGTTTTGGTGCTCAAAAATGCCGGGCCCATCGGCGCGCCGGGCATGCCCGAATGGGGCATGCTGCCGATCCCCAAGAAGCTGCTGGAAAAAGGCGTCCGCGACATGGTGCGCATTTCCGATTGCCGCATGAGCGGCACCGCGTACGGCACCTGCGTGCTGCACGTGGCCCCCGAGGCCCATGTGGGCGGACCCCTGGCGCTGGTACAAAACGGCGACATGATCGAGCTGGACATCGCGGCCAGGCGCATCCACCTGGACATTTCCGACGATGAGATGGCGGCGCGCAAGGCGGCCTGGACGCCGCGCCCGTTCGCCTATACCCGCGGCTATACGTCCCTTTATGCCCAGCACGTCACCCAAGCCGACCAGGGCTGTGATTTCGATTTCCTGCACGCCGGCGACGACACACCGGAACCGCCGATTTATTGAGGCACCAACTTTACCGTCTCGCCAACCTCAATACGCCTGCCAACAGCGCCCACCGCCAGCGGGCCGTCAATATTGGTGCGGGTGCGGCGAAACCATGCAGTCAAGACCATCGATCTGGAGTTGGAAGAGCGGGAGATCGTCACCGTTCAAGGCGCCAATGGGACGAGGGACATCGTCGATGGGATTTCCGACGATCAGTTGCGCACCTGGACGCAAGCCGCGACAATGGCCATCGGCTTGTTATTCATCGGCCGCGCTTTGGTTCTGCTGACCGATGCCGCTGGCAGCCCCTCTTGATGGCAGTTCATCCTCCACCGCCTTGACATAGGCGATCAGCGGATAGAGGGCGCCGCAGATGGCGATCATGAATCCCATATGCTTTTCCCGCCAGGCGCCGCGCACCACATAGACTTTCCAGAACCGGGACAGAAATTTCCGGAACATAGTGGCGAGGCCGGCATGGGTCTCGCCGGCATCGACCAGGTCCTTGGCGCGGAACGTGGTGTACCGGTCGAGCCGCAGAAGCATATCGGAAATATTGCGGTCCACATGGTGGACCACGTGGTTTTCGAGGTCGGGCCCCTGGGCGCCGTCCACCGTCAGATGCGGATGGGCGCGCGTCGCGCCCCAGATTTTGACGCCCTTGCGGTATAACCCCAAATAGCTGTTCTTGCCGAACGAGCCGCCGCCCCAGCCATGCTCCACGTAAACGCCGCCGATGAAATTGCGCACCGGCAGATCGTAGATGTCGTGTTCGCCCATGGCGATGGCGTCCCGTATCTCCGCCGCCAGCTCATCGTTGATCCATTCATCGGCGTCGGCTTCGATGATCCATTGCCCCCGGCAGGTTTCGATGCCGAGGTTGCGGCGATCCCCCTCGAGCTCCCAGGCGCCCTCGAGAACCACATCGGCATATGCATCGGCGATCGCCTTGGAGCCATCGGTGCAGCGGTCCAGCACCACCACCAGCTCGTCGGCGAACCGCAGCCGCTTGAGACATTCGTGGAGGATTTCCTCTTCGTTGCGGGCGACCACGAGTGCCGATAGCTGGAGCGGGTTTGCGGCTTCGGACATGGATCGACTATAGGGCTTTTAGCCCGGCGGGAAAACGCGCTAGTGTCCGGACCATGCTGGAAATACTCAATCTTCAACCGCTGTCCGAAGCCGAGCGCGCCGCCATCGAAGGCGTCGATGCCTCGGTGGTGATCACCGACGCCGCCGGCTGGTTCAATGGCGAGGTGTGCGATACCTGGCCGGTTTACGCGACGCGCCGCTTCATCGGCGAAATGGGCGAAGGGCACGGCAGCCGCGCCGAGCGCGACGCCATGCTGGCCCGCGCCGAGATCATCCTCGGCGGCTATCCCTGCCCCCTCGATCTGGTCAGCCGGTCGCCAGAGCTGAAATGGTTTCACCAGCGCCAGGCCGGAGCCAACAATCTGCACCCCACCGACCTTTGGGGCTCAAGCGTGATGGTGTCCACAAGCCGGGGCGTCAACCATGTGCTGCCGATAGCCGAATATGTGATCATGGGCGCGCTGCATTTCGCCCGCGCCACCAACCTTGCCTGGATCGACCGCCAGACCGGGGCGTTCGACCGGTCCCGGTACAAACCGGTGGTTCTGGCCGGCAAGACCATGTGCATCGCCGGCGCCGGCGGCATCGGCGCCGAGGCCGGGCGGCTGGCCGCCGCGCTGGGCATGCGCGTCACCGGCACCCGCAGCCGGGCGGTCACAAACCCCGCCGAGTTGCCGCAGGGTTTTTCCGAGATCGCCGGGCCGGACGGTCTTTATGGTCTGTTGGCCGAAGCCGATTATGTGGCCGTCTGTGTGCAGTTGACCGAGGACACCAGCCGGATGTTCAACGCCGCCGCCTTCGACGCCATGAAGCCGGGCGCCGTGCTGATCAATATCTCGCGCGGCGAGCCGGTGGACGAGGACGCCTTGTTCGATGCCCTGGAAAGCGGCCGGCTCGGCGGCGCGGTGCTGGATGTCTATGTGGGCGAGACCGAACACGGCCCGCCGGAACGGCTTTGGAACCATCCCAACGTCTTGATCACGCCGCATTCGTCGGGCCGCTCGGAGGTCAAGACCGACTTCGGCGTCGAGCTGTTTTGCGACAACCTGCGCGCCTATCTGGACGGGCGCCCCCTGCGCAATGTCATCGAGTGGGACCGGGGCTATTGAGCGATGCCCCCCAGGGCACATCCGCGGCCACGCCGGCCCGGCGCGGCCTCGCCCTGACCCAGAAGGGTATCGCCGCGCTGCTGGCTGGGCAGGCGGTGGAAGCCGCCGATTATTTGCAACAGGCGCTGGGTGCCTTCCGGGCCGACCCGGAGAGTTATTACTATCTGGCGCGCGCCGCCCGCGCCGGCGGCGACCAGGACCTGGGCGCGCAAACCCTGGCCATCGCCCGCCAACGCTTCCCAGGCTTTTGCCAGGCGGAGAACCCGTGGGGCCTGTTTCCGCCCCTGGATGTTTCCGATTCCAGCCCGGCGCAGGACGCGTCCCATACGCGGCACGACGGGCTGCGGCAGCGTTGCCACGCCGCGTTGGCCGAAGGACTGGTATTTCTGGACGCCGGGCGCCCCGCCGACGCCATCGATCCCTTGCTGCACGCCTTGGAGATCGATCCCTGGAAGGTGCAGGCCTATTATTATCTGGCATCGGCCTTCGCCGGCTCGGGCGAGATGGAAAAAGCCCGCACCGTGTTCGCCAAGGCCGCCGAAGACATCCCCTACGCCTTCCAGCGCTTCAGCGGCTTCGGCGATTACCAGGGGCTGGGGCTGGATGCCAAAACCACCATCGCCTACTACCACGCCCTCGGCGGCATCTATCCCGATATCAAGGCCTTCCTCGGCGGCCTCGGCCCGGCTAGCGGACCAATCGGGCTCAGCCAATCCCGCGGCGATGCGCTTCGCAGCCTCTATGAAGCAAAGCTCGAAGACTGGGCCATCGGCGCCGCGCCGGTTCCCGCCCGGGCCGGGATTTTCGACCGTCATGGCGGAACCCAATGCCCGGTCCTGCTGGTGGTGCCCCAATTCATCAAGAGCAATGCCGACTGGGTCGAGTACGACGTGGCCGTCCATTTGGGCGGAACCGGCGCCGCCCATTTGAGCGATTTCGCCATCCACCACGCCGACGCCATTCATTCCGAGCAAAGCCAGTTGATCGGCGGGCGCGGTGAAGACGAACTTAACGCCGGCATCGAAGACTTGAAGCGCGCCATCGAAACCCACGCCCCGGACCTGGTGTTTTTTGAGGGCAGCTTCATCGGCGGCCGTCAGGGCATCGACGCCAAGACCTTTCAGGCGCTGAAAGACAGGCACGGGTTCAAGCTGGCCACATTGGTTTGCGATATTTATCCGCCCAAGGAAAATTACGCAGCCTATTGGGCAGATGTTTCAGATCTGATCGTCGCCCTCAACGATCACGCTTACTTGGAGGACGCGCGCGCCCAGACCACCGTGTTGGTGGCGCCCGGCGTGCCCATCGATTTCGCCCGCATGACATCGCGGCCCTGGAAGGAGCGCGATCTGGAAGTTTTTTTCAACGGCGCCCGCAAGAGCTACCGGGACCTGTGGTGCGCCTTCATGGTGGAATCGGTTGCCGGCGCGCAGGTATCTTATTCCGATCAGTCGGCGGCGGGCTCGATGGCGCTGGAGGATTACCTGGATCATTTGTCGGGCAGCCAGATGGTGCTCAACAACGGACTGGTTTCGGCGCGCGATCACCAGCTTAACTTCCGCATCTTCGAAGCCATGGCGTCCGGCGCCATGTTGCTGCAACAGGATTTCGGCCTGTTGCGCGAATTCTTCGTGCCCTACGTCCATTACGCACCTTACGCCACGGCGCCGGAGATGGCCGAGACCGCGCTATTCCTGATTGACAATCCGGACATCGCCGAAGCCATCGCCGCCAACGCCCTGGATTGGTACCAAGCCCACTATTCCGGGCCCAGATTTTGGGACGCTGTCTTGGCGGCGTTATCGAGCGAATTGCCGAACGGTATTGCCATCGTGTAATCTCCGGGCGGAACAACGATCATGCAAAAACCAGCCCCCGCCCTTGATGTCGCCGCCTCCTCCGCCGCGTTGATCGAACGCGCCGCCGAACTGGCGCCTCTGATCCGCTCCGAAGCGGCGGCCGGCGAGGAAAATCGCTGCGTGCCGCCGGCCGTGGTGGAAGCCATCGGCGGCGCCGGCTTTTTCCGTCTGGCCCAGCCGAAACGCTTCGGCGGGCTGGAATGCGATCAGCCGACCATCATCCGCTGTCTGATGCAATGGTCGCCGGCGGACGCCTCGACCGCCTGGGTGGCCGGGCTGGCCATCATGCATCAATGGATCATCGCCTTGTTTCCGGCGCAAGCCCAGGAAGACATCTGGTCGGACAATCCGGACGCCATCACCTTCGGTTCCTACGCACCGTCGGGAACCTGCGAGCGGGTCGCGGGCGGCTTTCGCATCTCCGGAACCTGGCTTTATGCATCGGGCATCGATCATGGCGATTGGGGCTTGCTCGGTGTCTTGATGCCGCCGGTCGGCGAAGGGCCGCCGGCCCCCGGCTTCGTTATCGTGCCGAAAAGCGACTACCGCATCAACGCCACCTGGGACCCCATGGGACTGGCGGCCACGGGAAGCAACGATGTAATCTGCGAGCAGGTGTTCGTGCCCCAGCACCACGCCATCACCTTCGCCGAGCTGGCGTCGGGGGAAGCGCCGGGAACCCAGATCAACACCGGTCCCCTTTACCGCTATCCCCTGCTGTCGTTTATCGCCTATTGCATCGCCTCGCCGGCGGTGGGCTGCCTCGAAGGCGCGCTCGATCAATTCATCGCCCAGACCGGCGATTGGATCACCCGGGGCGCCGTGGTGCGCGGCGGCGCCAAGGTGGCCGAATACCAATCGGTGCAGATGCGCGTCGGCGCCGCCGCCGCCGCGCTCAAGGCGGCGCAAGCGATGATGTATGCGCAGCTCGATGCGTCGCACCAGACCGTGATGGTAGAAGGCGGCACGCTCAGCGTCGCCGAGCGCATGGACAACCGCATCACCCAATCCTATATCATCCGCCTCGCCCTCGAAGGATTGGACGAGCTCTGGGGCGCCGTCGGCGGCGCCGGTATTCTTAAGACCGAATACATCCAACGCGCCTGGCGCGACGCCCACGCCGTCGCCCACCATGTCAGCTTCAACTGGGACGCCCTGACGGCGATGTACGGCCAGCACTTGCTCGGGCTGGAGCCGCAGGGGCAGTATTGAGGTGCGGTGGCGCTCTCGTTAATATGAGCACCCACAAGGAGGAACCAACCATGCCCATACAACGTCCCGAGAAAGTCATTTACGGCGTCGAGGATATGGCCGCAGGCATCCGCTATTTCGAGGACTGGGGTTTGGAGTTGCTGGACAGCGGCGACGCCGGCGCCGAGTTCAAGACCGGCGAAAACCAGCACATACTCCTGCGCCTCAAATCGGACCCGGAATTGCCCGATGCGCCCGGCGAAGGCTCCACCGCCCACGAGGTGATCTGGGGGGTAACCGGCGCGGATGATCTGGAAAGCATCGGAGGCGAACTGTCCACGGACCGCGACGTGCGCACCGACGCCGACGGCAGCCTGCACAGCCGGGACGAAAGCGGTTTCGCCATCGGCTTTATGGTTTCCGACCGGACACCGGTGGAGATCGCGGCGCCGGATCTGAATTTTCACAACAACATCACCCGCCTCAACAAAACCGTCATGCCGGACGCAAGGGTCAAGCCGATCCGCATGGGCCATGTGGTTTTGGAGATCAAAAAGGCCGACGCCGAACGGGCCAGCGCCTTTTACATGGACCGGTTGGGGTTCAAGCTGACCGACCGGTGCAAGGACATTGGCGATTTTCTGCGCGTGCCCGGGCTCACCGATCACCATTCCCTGTTCCTGAACTTCCGGCCCGACCATACCCAGTTCAGCCACATCGCCTTCGAGGTGGACGACATCGACGCCGTCATGATGGGCGGCAATTACATGAATTCCCGGGGTTGGGAGACCGAGTCCGGTCCCGGGCGCCACTATCACGGTTCCAACATTTTTTGGTACACCCGCAATCCGTCGGGCGGATCGACCGAGTATTTCTCCGACATGGACCGCATGGACGACGATTGGCAGCCGCGCGTGTTCGAACAAACCCAGGGCTATGCATCCTGGCTGATCGGTGGGCGGCCCTAAGGCCAAGATGCGGCGCGCGCTGATCGTCGCCATCGCCCTTCTGGCGGGCGCATCGGCGGCGGGCCTGGGCAAAGACAAGGAGCCGAAGGATTTCGAGCGCCTCGCCAATGCGAGCACTTGCCGCGCCTGGACCGAAATGCGCGGCCGGCCGCGAGATGCCGCGCGGACCCGTTTACAGGCTTGGCTGACCCGCACCGTGATCGGCGATTGGAATGCCCCTGTCATGCCGGGCAGTGACGCCGGGCTGGATTACGCCGGCATCTTTGGTATGGTCGATGTGTTCTGTGCAGCCGGCCCCGGCAAAACTCTCAAAGACGCCGCCGAAATGCTGATCGAGGATATGGATTCTCGGTAACGCCGCGGCGCCCGCCGATAGGGCTAACTTTGAAACATTGCTGTCATTTGCCGTTTACACGGCATTGCTAGTCTTCCAGCCAATGTAAACTTAAGCCTGGAACCATCGAATGTACGGGACCTGCGCCTTAATATTTAAGAATCTCCTGTCCAAAGATAATCCTGATCCAGAGGAAGAGTTCGGCGCAAGCCTGGCAAGAATATTTTCTTGCCGGCTGTCACCCGACAAATGCGGATATGCGGGCGAATGCCGGGTCTTCATCCATCAGCAATATCAATCCCGCACCGAAACCGAGATCGCCGGCACGCCGGCAAGTCTCTGACTTCGCCCCCCTGAACTGGCCATACCGCTGGCGAACGCCGAGCGGCTGTCCAACGCTCTCCAGGCACAGGAGCCTGGCGGCGGTGCCTGCGATGGGTTGCTTCTCGGTCATGGCAATATCCTCTTGGGGTTCAAGATTAAACCCGGAGCGTGACCGGTTATTTGGGTTTCGCCTTGATGGGGATCAATTGGGCGATCAAATTAACAGGCGCATTCCGCCAACCTTTTTAAGAGGGAGACCCATCATGCCACGCTTTTTCAATCCCGCTGCCATCGCCGCGCCGGCCGGCAACCGTTACCATCACGGCGCCGAAGTCACCGCTGGCGCCCGCATGCTTTATCTCGCCGGCCAGACCGGAACCGAGCCCGACGGCTCCGTGCCCGATAGCATCGAGGCGCAATCGGAACAGGTCTACCGCAATATTCAGGCGATCCTCGAAGACGCCGGAATGGGTTTCGAAAATGTGGTCAAGATGACCGCCTATCTCATCAACCGGGAAGACGCCGACGGCTGGCGCGCGTCGCGCCTCGGCATCATGGGCGAGGCCCGGCCCGCCCATACGCTGGTCTATATCGCCGGCCTCGCCAATCCGGATTTTCGCGTCGAGGTGGAGGCCATCGCCGCCGAAGATTAGGCGGTTAGATACGCGTCGAGGCTGCGGTGACGTCGGAGACGAACATGTGGCCGGGCGCGTGGGTGATGGCCAGTTCGGGCCGGGCATTGCGTATGGCTTCCTGCGGGGTGACGCCGCAGGCCCAAAACAGCGGGATTTGATCGCCGCTCATGGATACGGGCATGCCGTAATCGGGGGCGGCCAGATCGCTAATGCCGATGGCGGCGGGATCGCCCCTGTGAATGGGCGCGCCGTGGCCCATGGGGTAATGGGAGGTGATCGCGGCGGCCTGCTCGGCCTCTTCGGCGGTAAAGGGGCGCATGGTCACCACCATGGGACCGGAGAATATGCCGGCCGGTTCGGTGGCGATGGAAGTGGTGAACATGGGCACGAACCCGGTTTGATCAATATGGTGCAGGGGCAACCCGGCTTCGCTCAGCGCTTCTTCGGCGGTGAACGAACAGCCCAGCAGGAAGGTCACCAGATCATCCCGCCATAGCGCTGCGATATCGAGCGGCTCGGCAATGGGTTTTCCGTCCCGGAACACCTTGTAGCGGGGCAAATCGGTGCGCACGTCGGCGCCGGGGGCGCATGTCGCGGGCTCGGGATCGCCCGGCTGCAAAACCTCCAGGACCGGGCAAGGCTTCGGGTTGCGGGCGCAATAATCGGCGAATTCATCCGCATAAGCCTTGGGCAGGATTACCATATTGGCCTGCACATGGCCGGCGGCGAAGCCCGAGGTGGGCCCATGGAAGGCGCCATCGCGGCAGAGCCGGCGCAATTGGGCCGGTGCAATTCGGGAAATATCGGAGGATTCCTGGATCATCCCTGACGCTCTTAAGTTTGATGGCCGTGTATTGGGAGTAAAACGTTAAGCGATGTCGATGGCCGCTGATCTCGGACTTTGCAACATTTTAAGGACTTGCGGGAAAAAATGCTCCGGTTAAATTGTCCGCAATCGGTGCGGCGATCGATAGGAAGGCGCATCGAAACCGGAAGACCGGAGAGGTGCCCGAGTGGTTGAAGGGACTGGTCTTGAAAACAAGTGACTTTCCTTTAAGTCATTGATATATAATGATTCTTACTCTTCTGTTGACTAACCAACAACTAACCAACATTATGCAACCATGAGAGTTGCAGAATCCAGACATAGAAAGTCAGAAATTAAGTCGTTGGGACGAGGATATCCCGACACTTTACAGGTCTTTCGTATGCCCGCTTCAAAGTTCTGGTATGTCGGGATGTACCTTAAATCCAAAGGACGGTTCGTTAAGAAGTCCACCGGATGCGAACTGCTCAATGATGCAAAGGAATTTGCAAAGGATTGGTACGAAGATCGTATCCTTGAACGAAGGACGTACAGGGATGTTGGTGTTCAGTCATTCCGCGCATTTTCCGAAAGGTTCCAGACCACCCAGAAAAGAGAAATTGCTCGCGGTGAACTAGTCGAGGAAATGCACTACAACGACAACCTTTTTTTGGAAAAAGACCTACTTCCCTATATGGGACACCTCCATATTTCCAAAGTCGATTACAATCTAGTCGATAACTTCATCGCGGAACTTCATTCGGAAAGAGGACTGTCACAGTCTACCCTGAAGAAATATGTGGTTCTAATCCGCAAAGTGCTAAAGGAAGCACAACGCGATGGAACCCTAGACCACATCCCTACTCTGCCGACCATCAAACGCACTGAGAATCCGCGACCATGGTTCAGTCCCGAACAATACGCGGTGCTGCTCGAGACGTGCAGGACGTTAAGAGACAATCCACCAGAACAGCATAATTTCGATTGGGGTGAACTCTACGACTTCATCGTCTTCATGGTTCACGCGTTCCTGCGACCCAGTGAATGGAAACTGCTCCAGAACAAGCACGTTAGATATCTACAGGAGGACGGTTTCGAGCAACTGGTCCTATCCGTCCCTAACTCTAAAACCAGAAGTTCGAAGGGAAGCATCGACAGCACGACAACGGAGATCGCGGCAGACATCTATCGGAAGAAAATTCTCCCCCGTCATGATGGTGCAAATTCCTATCTGTTCTTCGATGAAATCAAAGACAGGTCGTATGCGGTGGATCGTGTTTCCAAGATGTTCAAGGTTCTGGTGAAAGAGGCAGGACTGGGCACAGACTCCTATGGACAGAAACACACCACCTATTCCCTGCGTCACTCCGCACTCTGCTTCCAGATTTTGAAATCAGGTGGGAACGACCTGTTTGGTCTTGCGAAGAATGCGAGAACCTCGGTGCAGATGCTGGAGTTGTTTTACCTAACCCATCTATCTCCCCAGATGCCGGAATTCACAAAACAGTTACGGACGAAGAGAACACTCGAAAACCCAAGGGTCAATGCTTAAGGGGTGCTAGGGGGTTTCTGATTCTTGGGTGGTGTGACAAAGGTCATATCCACTCCACCATGCGTCTGTGTGACGATCCTAGGAGGTTCTAGGGGTCATTTATCATGAGTCTTCCGCCATTTATTAGGGTATTAGACTTTTATCGACCAACCAGAGTGGAGTAAGATCACCAACCTGTGAGGGGATATGCCAACCCCTCATTTGATTTACCTATCCCCACATCCATTTTATTTCCGTAACCAGTGATTTCCATGCATCCCCTTTGTCTAAATAGGGATGCAAAGGAGATCAATATGAACACGCAAACACACGACACCCAGATATTCTCTGCGATGGTGGAGA
>JAYGEH010000325.1:0-6414 GCA_046582475.1 Rhodospirillales bacterium | reverse complement strand
CTTCGCGCCATGGCCCGTTCGATTAAGGAAACCAAGGCCGAGATCAAGGCGCTGCGCATCGGTGACCGGGGTGGCGACGCGCTGCTGACCGCATCGTCCGAGCTCGACGCCGTGGTCATGGCGACCGAGGAGGCGACCAATTCCATCCTCGGGTCCTCCGAAACCATCGAAGCGCTGGCCAGCAAGATTCAAGCGAACACGGTGACCGACGACGATCGCCAGGCGACCGAAGATGTCCTCGAGCAAACCATCAAAATGCTCGAAGCCTGTAATTTCCAGGATATCACCGGCCAGCGCATTACCAAGGTGGTCAACACCCTGAAATTTGTCGAGGAACGTATCGACGCGATGATCGAGATCTGGGGCGAAGAAGATATTGCCGAAGTCGCTCCATCGGTCACGCCCGATAGCCAAGGCGATTCGGCGCTTCTGAACGGTCCCTCCCTGAACGGCGAAGGCATCGACCAGAACGATATCGATAAACTCTTGGATTGATCCCAATTCTCCCCAGGGCGCCCCGGCCCGCCCTTGCGGCGCCGGCATCAAAGTACTATTCAGGCTTCGAGCGGCTTCCGGCGCTACGCCGAAAGCGCGCTTTTCCTTGATTGCAAACCCGATTTGGCGACAATGGCCGCCGGGCGGCATTTTTGCGCCCCAAATTCCTTGCAGATATACGGATTATGGCAAAAGACAACGGACAAGATTCAAAGAACGGTACCGGCAACGGTTCGGGCGCAAGTTCGATTTGGGGCGGTCGCTTTGGCGGCGGCCCGGCGGCGACGATGCAGCGCATCAACGCTTCGATCGAATTCGACCGCCGGCTGTACGGCCAGGACATCCGGGGCTCGCTGGCGCACGCCGCCATGCTCGTCGGTCAGGGCATTCTGACCGCCAAGGACGGCGCCGCCATCGCCGGCGGTCTCAAGGAAATCCTTGGCGAAATCGAGGCTGGCAGCTTCACGTTCAAGGCGGAGCTTGAGGATATTCACATGAATATCGAGGCCCGCCTGGCGGAATTGATCGGCGATGCGGCCGGGCGGCTGCACACGGCGCGCTCGCGCAACGATCAGGTGGCCACCGATTTCCGGCTCTGGGTGCGGGACGCCCTCGACGATCTGGACGGCGCGCTGCAGGCCATGCAGGCGGCGCTGATCGAGACCGCCGAAACCCATGCGGCATCAATCATGCCCGGCTTCACCCATTTGCAAACGGCGCAGCCGGTGACCCTCGGCCATCATCTTTTGGCCTATGTGGAAATGTTGGGCCGTGACCGCTCCCGGTTGGCCGACTGCCGCCGGCGGATGAACGAATCGCCCTTGGGCTCGGGCGCCCTGGCCGGCGCGTCGTTTCCGATAGACCGCGAGGCGACCGCCAAGGCGCTCGGCTTCGATCGGCCGACCGCGAATTCCCTGGACGCCGTTTCGGACCGGGATTTCGCCCTCGAATATCTGGCCCTGGCTTCGGTCCTGGGCGTGCATTTGTCGCGCCTGGCCGAGGAATTCGTGCTTTGGAGCAGCCAGGCATTCGGCTTCGTGCAATTGTCGGACGCTTTTACCACCGGCTCGTCGATGCTGCCGCAAAAGCGCAATCCGGATGCCGCCGAACTGGTGCGAGCCAAATCGGGCCGCCTGATCGGCGCCCTCAATGGATTGCTGATCGTCATGAAGGGATTGCCGCTGGCCTATTCGAAGGACATGCAGGAAGACAAGGAGCCGGTGTTCGAAACCGCCGATACCCTGGCCCTTTGCCTGGCCGCCATGACCGGCATGATCACCGACGCCGCGTTCGATACCGCCGCCATGGAAGCGGCCGCATCGGCCGCCGAAACCGGCGCCGTCGATATCGCCGATTGGCTGGTGCGCGAGCATGATTTTCCGTTCCGGAGCGCCCATCATGTGGCTGGGCAGTTGGTGCGCCTGGCCGAGGAAAAAAGCTGCGGCCTCGCCGATTTGAGCCTCGAGGAATTACAAGGCATCGAGCCACTATTGACGGCGGCGGCACAAAAGGTTTTGGATATCCATAATGCGGTGCAAGCGCGCGCCAGCTATGGCGGCACCGCGCCGGCCCGGGTCAAGGCGGCCTGCGCCGAGGCTAGGGCGCGCTTTTTGGGCGGATGAGGCAGATGATTTTGCAGCGTGGGTTGGCAATATTTTTGATCCTGGGGCTTTTGGCCGGTTTGGCGGCGTGCGGTAAGAAATCCGCCCTGGAGCCGCCGGCGGGCGACCGGGACCGGCAGTTCCCGGCCACCTACCCTAGTAAATAGCCCCCGGCCACGGACCCCGCCAATGGACCATTTTCAGTATCAGGACGGCGCCTTATGGGCCGAAGACGTTCCCCTTTCAACAATCGTGGAAGCGGTTGGCACGCCCTTCTATTGCTATTCGGCCGCCGCCCTGACGCGCCATTATGAGGTGTTCACCGAAGCCCTGGCCGGATTGCCGGCGCTGGTTTGCTATTCGGTGAAGGCCAATTCCAATCTGGCGGTGATCAGGACCCTGGCCCGGCTCGGCGCCGGCGTCGATGTGGTTTCGGGCGGCGAATTGACGCGGGCGCTCCGCGCCGGCGTGCCGGCGGACCGCATTGTCTTTTCCGGCGTCGGCAAAACGGCTGCCGAAATTGCCGCCGCCCTGGAAGCCGGCATCCTGCAAATCAATATCGAATCGGAACCGGAATTGGCCCTGGTGGACGAAGTCGCCGGCGGAATGGGGTTACGCGCGCCCATCGCCGTCCGCATCAACCCCGATATCGACGCCCACACCCACGACAAAATTTCCACCGGCCGCGGCGAGGATAAATTCGGCATCGAATGGACCCGGACTCACGAAGTTGTGACGCGGGCCGTGGCGCTTCGCCACATCGAAATGGTCGGCCTGGCCATGCATATCGGCTCCCAATTGACCGAGCTGGGACCGTTCCGGGGCGCCTTTCAGCGGCTGCGCGATGTGGTCGCCGGCTTGCGCGCCGATGGCCTTGAAATTCAACGGCTTGACCTGGGCGGCGGGCTCGGAATTTCCTACGGCGAGGGTCCGGTTCCGAGCCCCGCCGAGTATGGCCAGGTGGTGCGCGAAATGCTTGCCGATCTGGATTGCCGGCTGTTGCTCGAACCGGGCCGCCTGATTGTCGGAAATGCGGGTATTTTGGTGACAAAAGTGGTATATGTTAAGCAAGGCGCGACGCGAAAGTTCGTGATCGTGGACGCGGCGATGAACGATCTCCTACGGCCATCTCTATACGATGCGCATCATGAGATCGTTCCGCTGTTGGCGCCCAAACCCGGTGGACAGCTATATTCCTCCGATGTTGTGGGCCCGGTCTGCGAGACCGGTGATAGCTTCGCCACCGAACGGAAGCTGCCGCACTTGGAAGCCGGCGACGCGCTGGCGATTCGCAGCGCCGGCGCCTATGGCGCGGTGATGGCTTCGACCTATAATAGCCGCGCCCTGGTGCCGGAGGTCATGGTCAACGGCGAGGAATTCGCCGTTATCCGGCGGCGCGTTACCACCGAGGCCTATCTGGATTATGAGGACATGCCAGATTGGCTGAAAGGCGATTAGGGCTAAAGATACGTATTGGATAGAATAGCGTGAGAATTAGCCGAGGATCATTTTTCAAATTCTACCTGACGCTGGCGCGCGCCGGCCTGGCCTTGGAATATCTTTGGCCGGCGCTGTGGCCGGCGGTGGGATTGGCCGGGCTGTTCATGGCCGCGGCGCTGTTGAATTTGTTCGCCCTGGTTCCGGTGTGGCTGCATGCAGGCTTGGTCCTTCTGTTCCTGATCGGATTTTTTGGCGCCCTGCAAAAAGCCGTCGCCCGGTTTCCCAAGGTCCGCGATGGCGCGGCGCGACACCGCATTGAAGTCAACAGCGGCCTCGATCACCGGCCCCTGGAAAGCCTGGGAGACGATCTGGCCATCGGCGCCGACGACGCCAACACGGTCGCCCTCTGGCAAGCCCACCGGCGGCGCATGGAAGAACAGGCGCGCCGCCTGCGCCTGCGCCTGCCCCGGGCGGGCCTCGCCGGGCGCGATCCCTGGGCCGTCCGCGCAGGCATTGCGGCGCTTTTGGTCGTCGGCGTATTCGCCGCCGGCAGCGACGGATTTTCCCGGCTCGGACGGGCGCTGCTGCCCGAATTGAGCGCCCTCGCCGGCGCCGAAACCACCCGGCTGAACCTTTGGATCACGCCGCCGGCCTATACCGGCGAGGCGCCCGTTGTCCTTAAAACCGGCGGCGGCGCGGGCAACGCGGGCAACGGCCCGGCGCCGGTGGACGGCCGCCAGAGCTATATCGACATTCCCGCCGGCAGCGCCGTTCTGGCCCAGGTCTCGGGCGGCGGCGGCTTGCCTGAGCTGCGCGTCGACGAGGAAGCCGAGCCGTTCGGCCGCGTCGAAGCCGACCGCTATCATCTGGAAACCACGCTCGACAAAGGCAGCCGGCTTGCGGTTTACCAGCGCGGGCGCGAACTAGCGGCCTGGGAATTGAACGTCCGCCAGGACCAGGCGCCGACCATCGAGATTACCGCCGCCGCCGAAACGTCCCGCCAGTTGCGCCTGCGGGTCCCGTACGCCAGCCAAGACGATTACGGGCTGAAAAGCGTGACCATTTCCATGCGCCGTATCGATGGCACGGCGATCCCCGGCGGCGCCGATGAGGTGATCCTCCGCCTGCCCCTGCCGGGCGGCAACCGCAAACTGGTGAAGGGCAAATCCAATCACGACCTGGTGGCCCATGTCTGGGCCGGGCTTCCGGTTCTGGTGCATCTCCTGGCCACCGATGAAAGCGGCCAGACCGGCGTTTCCGCGGTCGAGCCGGTGGTCTTGCCGGAACGCCGGTTCTCGCATCCGGTGGCCAGGGAGATCTATGAGCTGCGCAAGCGCCTGACCGCCAAGGACCGGGACCAGCGGCTGGGTATCCTCAAGCTCGACCAGATCGCCGAATATCCAGACCGGTTTGCCGGCAATTATACGGTTTATCTGTCGCTCCGGGTGGCGCGCGAACGCCTGCGCCAGGACAAACGGGACGCCGCCGTCGCCGAAGTGCAGCAGATGCTCTGGAATACCGCGCTGCGCCTGGAAGAGGGTCGCACCTCGGATGCCAGCCGCGACCTGGCCGCCGCCCAGCGCGCCTTGGCTGAAGCCCTGGACCGCAATGCCGATATCAAGGAGTTGGAGCGGCTCATGAACGAGGTGCAAAAAGCGCTGCAGAAGTTCATGTCGTCGCTGATGCGCGAATTGCGCCAGCGCGGCCAGTTGCCGCCCACCGATCCCAACGCCGAGGTCACCAATATGCAGGATCTGCAGCGCCTGCTTGACCGGATGCGCGAATTGATGCGCCAGGGATCGCGCGAGGCCGCCAAACAGTTGATGGCCGAATTGCAGCGCATGCTGCAAAGCCTGCGCGGCGCCCTCGCCCGGCGCGGCCAGCAAAGCGAAGAAGCCCGCCGCGCCCAACAAACCATGCGCGAGCTACGCGCCATCATCCGCCGCCAGCAGAAGCTTCTGGACGAAACCTTCCGGCGCACGCGGCCCGGCAACCGGGGACGGCCGGGCGAAGAGCGCTCCGAAGCCAACACCGATGGTCTGGACGAGCAGCAAGCCATCCGCCGGGAGTTGGGCAAAATGATGCGCAAGTTCGGTGAGCAGGCCGGCGAAATTCCGAAAGGCCTGGGCGACGCCGAACGGTCCATGCGGCGCTCGGAACGCGCCTTCGGCCAGGGCCGGCCCGGCGATTCCATCGATCCCCAGAACCAGGCGCTCGACGCGCTCCGGCGCGGCGCCCAAAACTCGGCCCGGGCCCTGGCCCGCCGCCTGGGGCGCGGCGGCATCGGGCGCGGCCGGTTTGATCCAAGAGGCGGCCGTTTCGGCGCCTTCACCGGGCCGCGGCTGCGCGGACTCCGGCCCGGCAACCGCGATCCCTTCGGCCGCCAATTGGAAGAGGGCAGCTCCGGGACCGCCACCGGCCGGGTCAAGATACCGGAAGAAAGCGAAATTCAGCGGGCGCGCAAAATTCTCAACGAGCTGCGCAAGCGCCTCGGCGATCAATGGCGCCCGGAGGTGGAACTGGACTATATCGAACGCCTGCTGAAACGGTTCTAGTGGCCTGTGCAAAGTTCGGCGATGGTAACGCATCGGCGGCGCAGCGACAGGCATGTTTCCAGCAACAAATCGGATTTCATCTTGAATTGTTGATTGCGCGCCGTAATCCATCCGTTGGGGTGGTTCGGCGGCGGCGGCGCGGACAGGGTGCCCGCCCGGCGGCCCGCCCCCCCGGTGGCTTCGTTGATCGGCATGGTGACTCTCCCATTTAACGCCTCGATTTTTCGAGGTCCCACGGAGGAGATGCAGGAATTATGCCCAAACGGGCCATTATTTGTGCAAGGAATTCAATTGGCTTCAACCGGCATGGGCCGGAATATCCC
>JAYGEH010000257.1:0-23785 GCA_046582475.1 Rhodospirillales bacterium | reverse complement strand
CGGTGCAAGGGCTCGATGCGGCCCCGATAGAGGATATCGAAATCCTCCGAAGGATTGGCGTATTCGCGCATCACCAGGGGCGCCCGCCAGCGCATGAAATCGCTTCCGATAAAGATGCGCAAAACAGTTTCGACGAATGCGGCGACCAGTTGCCCGATTGCCTCCCGGTTGCCCTGGGCGCCGGCGATGGTGGCGCCCAGGCGGGCCATGGCCGGGCCGAACATGGGTTCGGTATCGGCCACCAGTTGCTTCAGAAGCGCCCGGTAAAGATCGCGCTTGCCGCCGAAATGATAGCCGATGGCGGCGATATTGACCCCCGCCTTGGCGGCCAGGCGGCGGGTGGTGACCGCCTCGAAGCCTTCCAGAGCGAACAATTCCAGCGCCGCGTCGAGCAACTGGGCCCGCGTCTCGTCGCCGCGCGCCGGCAGGGCAGCGGAAGCATTGACGGTGCCGGTGCCGGGCAGATTTGACATAATGCCATTCTAGTCCAATCAATTGATTAAATCAAACGTTTGATTGAAACATTAATTATGGCCGTGGGAAGCCGCTTCTTCCGTCATGCCCGCTTCATGGGGCAACACGGCGACTGGAGTTTCCCTCTCCTCTCTGTGCTCTGTGAACTCCGCGAGAAATCTTTTTTTAGCTCTTCTCACCGCCTCACCGTCTCTGTGGTGAACCTTTCTTGGCTGACGTTTAGGGGCGTGCCCCAGAACCCGAGGTGCGGAATCAGGCTGCGACGACCTATCGGGTTCGCGCGCGGGCCAACCATGCCATCCCCCGCGCGCTTGTGCATGGCTCGAGCGGCCTTTGCCATCCCCCGCGCGCTTGTGCGTGGCTCGAGCGGCCTTTGCCATCCCCATGTGGGCTGGGCCGATTTACCCCCAGATGGCCTCCGCCACTTCCACCACCAGGGCCAGTTTGGCCTTCTGGTCGTCCTCCGAGACCGGGTTGCCCGACACGGCGCTGGCGAACCCGCACTGGGGGCTGAGCCCCAGGTTTTCGAGGGGCAGATATTCCGCCGCTTCGTCGATGCGCCGCTTGAGATCGTCCGCGTCCTCGAGCTCCGGAACCTTCGATGAGACCAGCCCGAGGATCGCCGTCTTGCCCCGGGGCATGTGCGCCAGGGGCGAAAAATCGCCGGCGCGGGGGCTGTCATATTCCAACAAGAAGGCGTCCACGTCGATCTCCTGGAACACCCGTTTCGCAACGTAGCCGTAGCTGCCCTCGGTCAGCCAATGGCCTTTGAAGTTGCCCCGGCAGATATGCAGGGCCACGGTCATATGGCCGGGGCGGCCCGCCAGGCAGGCGTTGAACAGCCCAATATAGTGATCCACATACTGGTCCGGATCCTCGCCGGCGGAGCGGATGCGCGCGCGCAATTTCTCGTCGCAGAGCATCACCAGGGGCACCTCGTCGAGCTGGATATAGTGGGCGCCCCGGGCCGGAGGAATTCTTTGCCGATCTCGGCTTCAAACACGGCCGCCAGATCGGCAAAGAATTCCTCCGGCCCGGCGTAACCGGCGGACCGGACGGCGCTGGTAGAGTCCCAAAAATGCATGGTCGGCGGCGACGGCAGGGTGACTTTGGGCGTCGCCCGGGTGGCCGATTTCAAGAAATCGAACGCGCCGCCGGAGAGGGGCCCGGTGCGCCGGATCGGCCCGGTCACGTGGGGCGCGAAGAAATGCATCGCATGGCCCGCGGCGTCGGTGAAATCAAAGCGCGCCTCGGCCACCTCCAGCCCATCGATACCTTCGACGAAGTGGGACCAGTACGACGCGCGGCGAAACTCGCCGTCGGTGATCGCTTGCAGCCCGGCGTTCTCCTGCAAGGCGACCGCGTCCCGGATTGCATCGTCCTGGATGGCGGCAAACTCCTCGGCGCTGATATTGCCGGCGGTATGGTCACGGAAGGCCTGGCGGAGGGCGGCGGGGCGGAGCAGGCTGCCGACGTGGTCGGCGCGGAACGGGGGGTTGAGTTTGGCGGGTGGCACGGGCGGTCTCCTGGCGGGTGCTTTCGGTAATTAGGTATAGAGCACGATCACCGGAATTCCAGCGAAAATGGGCACGCATGGCTGGGGACCGCGCCGGTGTGGTCTGGCATTTTTTCGCCGGCCCATGACCTACGCCCGAATAACTCCTTCCCCAAAATAAATCCCCTCCCCCCGGCGAGGGGGAGGGTTAGGGTGGGGGGGGCGGAGCGGAGCGGAGCGGAGCCGAAGGCTTGAAGAGCATAATATTAACCCCGGCGTTCGCGGGAGGTCATTGGGGGAAGGGGGAGCAAATCATAAGGGCGCCCGGCTGGCCGACCCAGCCAATCCCCAGCCGGACTGGGGTCTGGCCGAACCCACCTCAGTCCCCCTCGGAGGGGGGAAGGGGTTACGTGTCGCAGGCGCCGAATTCAATTGGCTAGTCAGCGCCAAACTTTTGCGCTTTTGCCCCTTGCGCCGGACCTCGTTCAGACTAAATAACAAGCAGCGCCTTTGAGCGCTCGTGCTCTTGGAAATTGTGAATAGGAATATCGGAACCCACGCCGGGGATTCTCCGGGTTACGTGAGACCATAGGCGTGCCAATCACATAACGATGTGCCAACATGGACGGTGGTCTGGCCGAGCTCCGATCATATCGAGGTGCCGAGACGGACGGCCAATCGGCCAACCCGTGGCCATCCCCGATTGGCCTGCTCCCTTTTACCCCCATTTACCCCCACAAAACCCCAACCACCCCCATGGTCGTTTTTGCGATTTGTGTTGCATTCGGGGTTTTCCTACCAGGGATAGTATGTTCTCACCGTCTCACTGTCTCAGTGGTGAAAACCTTCTTGGCGCAGGGGGAGCGACTCAATGGGACGCGCACGGGCCAACCATGCCATCCCCCGCGCGCGTTGAGCTTGGTCGCACCCAATTCTTCCAATCCCCAGCCGGGCTGGAATTTGGTCTCACCCTTCTCGCTCGTCGCGGATGCGCTTGGCCTTGAACTCGGTCTTCGGCAATGTGCCGGGGGCCAGCACCTCCACGTCGGCGCGGATCTCGCAGCGCGAGCGAATCTCGTTCGCCACCAATTCGGCGATGGCCTGATCTTCATGCTCGACCCGCGCCGTCATGATATCGAGGCCGTCGGCGTTGGTGCTCAGCACGATCTCGTATTCGTCGCCGACGCCGGCGACGGCGCGCACCGCTTGTTTCAACTGCACCGGATACATTTTTATGCCGCGCAAGTTTATCAGATCGTCGGCGCGCCCGGCGAAGGCGCCGACGGCGCGCACATGGGTGCGCCCGCAAGGACACGGATCGTAAGTATAGGTGGTGTAATCGCCGACCAGGAAGCGAAGCTGGGGCGAGCTTACGGAATTGAGGCTGGTGCAGACGGTCAGGCCGCGCGTCCCTTCGGGCACCGGCTCCTTGGTCTCGTCATCGACCAGCTCCCAGATCTGGAAATCCTCCATCAGGTGGGTGGTGACCGGGCCCGGACCAGTATCCGACGCCGGGCAGGAATAGCCGCCGCAATGGGGCGAAACTTCGGTGCAGCCGTAAAACTCCACCAGCCGGGCGCCCCACAAATCTTCCAAGCGCTGGCGCGTGTTGCCGATGCCGGCCGCCGGCTCGCCGCCCACCAACAGGGTTTTGACCGAGCTTTTCGCCGGGTCCATGCCGTTGTCCTCCATGAGGCGGCCGAGATGCAAGGCATAGGACGGCGTCGTGGTGATCACGCTGGGCTTGAAACGCTCGACGATCATGGCGCGCATATCACTGGTCATGCCGCCGCCGGGGATGCAGGCGACGCCCATCTTGGCAAGCGCGAATTGGACGCCCCAGGCGAACACGTGCGGACCGTAGCCGGCGCAGATGAATATCGTGTCGTGCCTGCGGATGCCGAACGAATGGAGGGCGCGGGCATTGGCCCAGGACCAATATTCCCGGTCCACTTGGGAATAGCGGAAGGGGCGCGGCACGCCGGTGGTGCCGGACGAGGAAAACAGCATCCAGCCGCGCTTCGCCCAGAGCGCGTCGTCGTGGGTGGTGTAGGTGCCGAAGGGCGGGTATTCCTGCACGTCGGCCATCATTTCCGATTTGTCGACCAGCGGCCATTTGGGCAGATCATCGAGGCTTTGGATATCGGTGGGGGCGAGGCCGAGGTGATCGAAGCGGCGCTTATAAAAGCTGGAATTCTCGTAAAGGAACGGCGTCAGGGCGGCCAGCTTTTCGTTCTGGATATTGGTCAGCTCGTCGCGGCTGGCGCAATCCAGGCGCGGCGACCAGTAATCCTCGGAGCCCGGCGCGTCCGCGTCATGTAAGTGTTTTTCCAGGACGCCAAGCCAATGGGCCCTGGTTGCTTCCGCCTTGCCGCCCGCCATGCTGCCGATCCCCGATTGCCGGTGAAATCCGGGAAATCATACAAGGGCGGGCGCCCCAATACCACCGCCCTTGCATCGCCGGTATAAGGAATTATTCTATGTACCGGACAATGCGCGCCCTTGAAGGAGACGCCGCCGTGGATGCAATCGCATCGCTCGAGGTTAAAAAACTTTCGCCCCATATCGGCGCCGAGGTTCTCGGCCTCGACCTTGCCGGGGCGTTGAACGCCGCCACCGTGGCCGAGCTCAACCAGGTTTGGCTGGAACACAGCGTGCTGTTGTTTCGCGCACAGGAGCTGACCCAGGAAGACCAGCTGCGCGTCACCACCGCGTTCGGCGAGATCGGACCGCTCGGCCGGCCCCGGGAATTTTTTCCCAAGGGCTATTCGGACATCCTCGACAACATCATGCTGGTCACCAATATCCGCGAAGACGGCGAGCCCATCGGCGCGCTACCCGACGGCGACATGATGTTCCACCACGACATGCTGCACGCCGATATTCCGCACAAGGGCACGCTGCTTTACGCCCTCGAAATACCGAGCCAGGGCGGCAACACCTTGTTCGCCAGCGGCTACGCGGCCTACGATACCTTGCCCGATGACGTCCGGGCGCCGCTGGAGGGGCGCCAAGCGTTCCACCATTACCATTACGGCTCGACGCAAAAGGGCGACGACCGCGGCACCCCGGCCTATTCCGATTCGGTCCATCCGGTCTTCCGCACCCACGAAGATACCGGCAAAAAGGCCGTCTATGTGAACCGGCTGATGACCGAGGGCGTCGTCGATATGGCGGACGCGGAAGCCGGGCCGCTGTTGCATGCGGTCTTCGACCATTCGGAAAAACCGGAATTCGTCTATGAGCATGTCTGGCGGGTGGGCGATCTTATCTTGTGGGACAACCGCTGCTCGATGCACGGGCGCACCGATTTTCCCGACGACCAGCGCCGGCTGATGCTGCGCACCACGGTCAAGGGCCGGGTGGCGCCAACTTAGAGCGGTTCCGGCCTAAATCCCGGATTTTATTGCTTGATCCAGCTTTCGGCGGCGAGGGCGTCGATGGCTTCGCTAAGGCAGGCGCCGATCATTTCGGTGCGGGTGCGGGCCTGGTCGAAACTGCCATTGATGCAGGAAAGTTCCAGCTCGCGGCAGGATCCGGCGAGGCGCGAAAAGCCAACCACATTGGCGGTCGATTTCAAGGTGTGGGCCGAGCGCTGGAATTCCTCGGCGTCGACATCGGCGGCGGCGCGGCAGAGGGCTTCGAACAGCGCCGGCCCCACATGGTTGAAATCGACCACGATATTGGCCGCCACCTCGTCGCCCAAATCGGAACGCAGGCTGCCTAAGCGGGCCGGATCGAGGATCGGCGCGCTGCCGGGTCCAGGCGTCTCGGGTAAGGGTGTATCGGGCAATGGCGTTTCGGGCGCGCCGTCCGAGGTCACGGCGAAAAGAACCGCCTCCAATTCGGTGGGATTGATCGGCTTGGTCACACAGGTGTTCATGCCGGCCTCGACGCAGGCGTCCAGCTCGGTCCTGGTCGCCGCCGCCGTCACGCCGATAATCGGGATCGAGGCCAGCGGCTCGTCCATCTGGCGGATCAGCTTGGTCGCCATGATGCCGTCCATCACCGGCATATGCCGGTCCATCAAGATGGCATCAAACGACGGATTGTCGGCCAGGATTCTTAAAGCCGCTTCGCCATTCGTTGCAGATGTGACCTGGTGGCCGCGCGCCAGCAGCATGCCGACGGCGACGTTGCGGTTGATCTCGTTGTCTTCGACCAAGAGAACGTTCAGCGGTTTATTGTACTGGGTATTGTCAAAGGAAGCGGGTGGATACAGATTCAGATCCTGGTCGATGACAAATTCGCCGTCGCGCTCGGCGGCAGGTGTCGACAACCAATCGATGGCCGCCGCCAGGACGTTTTCCCTGAACGGTCCATGAATGTTCAGCGCTCATACTTGCGGGGGCGCGAGGCGCTCATCGGTGGCGCCAAAACTGAGTATGCCGACATCGGCCCATTTTTTGTCACTGGCAAGCTCTGCCAGTATCGGCCGGCGCTGATCGGTGCCGATGCGCGACGAGAGAACCAAAATGTCAAAGCTGCGGTGTTCATCGGGCGCCGAGTGTATCGCTTGGCTCGCTTCCGCGCCGCTGATGGCGGTCTGGACGTTCAGCCCCCAGGCTCGCAATTGCCGGCTCATCAAGGTGCGCACCGGCTTGACGGGTTCGACCAGCATCATGCGCGGGCTGTTCTTCGGCCGCGCCCGGAACGGTGAGCTGTCGGGGCTGCCGGAAACGTCGCCGGCCGGCAAGGTGATAAACAGATGAAACGTCGAGCCAACGCCGACGGTGCTGTCGAGGGATATTTCGCCGCCCAAGGCGTCCGCCAGGAAACGGCAGATGGACAGCCCGAGGCCGGTGCCGCCATATTTTCGGGCAACCTCGACCGAGCCCTGCGCGTAGGGTGAAAACAGTTTCTTGCGGGCCTCATCGGAAATGCCTTCGCCGGTGTCGGATACCGCCATATCGAGATAGGTTTTGCCGTAACGCTCGCCGCGGTTGGAGATGGCAATGGTAACCGCGCCGGCGTGGGTGAACTTGACCGCATTGGAAACCAAATTCAGCAAGATCTGGCGCACCCGGTTGGGGTCGCCCACGAGCACCGTCGGCAGGCTGGACTCGACAAAGCTGGCGATAGCCAGATTTTTTTTCCTTGGCCCTCGGCGCCATGACCGACACCACGTCTTCGACGACGCGCAGCGGCGAAAACGGAATATCCTCAAGCTCGAGCTTGCCGGCCTCGAGTTTGGAGATGTCCAAAAGATCGTTCAGAATATCGAGGAGCGATTCCCCGGAACGAACGATATTCTTGACCCGCGAAAGGTCCTCGCCCTTGATGTCGCTTCCCAAAAGCAATCGCGCCATGCCGAGAACGCCGTTCATGGGCGTTCGCACTTCATGGCTGACCATCGTCAGAAATTCACTTTTGGCGCGGCTGGATTCCTCGGCAATTTCCTTGGCGGATACCAGTTCCGCCGTACGCCGCCGTATCTGGCCGGCGAGGGAGCGGTTCCAGGTCAGGACGCCGCCGATCATCGCGAGGCCCAGAAGCGTGAAGGCGATGACCCAGAATTTTGTATCGGGAACGAACCCGGTACGCGCCAAAGCGATCCATTTGCGGTTAATCTGGCGCCGCTCGTCGGGCGTAATCCGAACCAGGGCCTTGTTCAAAATGCTTCGGAATATCGGCCAGTCATTGCGGGACGCGATGGAAAATTTGTAGGTAAATCCGGATTCGCCGGCCACCCGCAGATTGGTAATGGCAGCCTTTTCGATATAGTGGCTGGCAACCGCGTCGCTGACCACCATGGCGTCGACGATGCCGAACGAGACTTTGCGCAAGCCGGTCAAGGTATCGGGCACCGAATCGATATTGAGCCCGGGATAATTTTTATTGAGAAAATCATTGACCGCATATTGCGCGGTCACGGCAACCTTCATGCCTTTCAGATCCTCCATGGTCAGGTTCTGGCTTACATTGTTGCGAACCACAATGATCGCCGGGGTTTCCACGAGTGGTGTGAAAAAGTTCATGTATTTTTCACGGTCCGGTGATTTCGATACCAGGCCCCACAGATCGTTTTGCCGATTTTTGGTTTTGGCCACCGATTCCGACCAACTTAGGGCCGGATGATTTCAAACCGGATATTGAGTTTCTTTTGAATCAGGTCGATGTAATCGGCGGCAATTCCGCGAAATTGACCCTGTTCATCGAAAAATTCGAACGGTGGAAAACTCGGGTCCGGCGTAAAGCGGATGACCGGATGCTCTTTCAGCCATCCGCGTTCCTCTTCATTCAGAATTTCCGCACCGGCGATCACCGTGCTGGCTCCGGTAATCCACCGGTCGCGCAACAGCTTCAATTCGTCGGGCGTGATCGCGTCCATACCTTTTTCTAAAATGGCGGCCAGGACGGGGAGATCCTTGCGCGCCGCGATCCGCAATTGATTGAAGCTCTCGGAGCCCAGCTTCAACTCCCCCGACACCACCAGATCGGTCATCAATTCGCGCCCGAGAAGGTAGTTGAATACCGCCAGCTCGCCGACCGCTGCATCGGCATCGCCGAACGCCACCGCCTTCATTCCTTCCAGAATGTTGGTGACCAGATGCAATTTGATGCGCGGAAAGTCTTTGCCCAGTATCTCTTCGTGAAAAAAGCCTCGGGGCACCGCCACGGTTTTGCCCTGTAAGGATTCTAGATTCTGGTAAATCTCGCCCTTGCGGCTCAGGATCGAATTGGGGTTGGACGCATAGGGCCGCGTATAGAGAAGGAATTTCTCGCGTTCCGGCGTGCGCACAATATTCAACATGATGTCCAGCTCGCCGCTTTGCATCATGCCAAGGAATTTGCTCCAGGTGGGTCCGGTGACAAATTCCAGGCGGACGCCGATTTTCGATGCCAGCAGGCGCATGTAATCGATGGAAAAACCCTGCGCCCTTCCGGCCGCGAAAAAATTCAAGGGCGGGAAGTCTTTTTCGTTGTGGACCTTGATCACCGGGTGATCGGCGAGCCATTGGCGTTCTTCCTTGGTCAGGATATCGGGGACGTCCGGCGACACTTCGGCCGATGGCGCGGTCAAGACGCCGATCGATGTCCAGCGCCGCTGAATGGCGCTCCGTTCGGCATCCGAAATCCGTCCCATGCCGGCATCGACGAATCGCAGCAGTTTCTTATTACCCTTGGTGACGGCGACGTGCCACTTGTTCCGGTAGAGCGGATTATCGAGGTTGAACCGGAAGCCGTAGCCGAGGCCCGATTTCTGCAGGTGATAGATACCGGTCGGCGTGTCGGCGGCAAAAATCTTGATACGGCCCTGGCGGATCGCCCCAATCAGCGCCTCATAACTTTCGAACCCGATGACGTCTTTGGGCGGCAGGCGTTCCTTCAAATAGCCTTCCACGTAGTCTCCGGCCAGCACGCCCACTTTGTTGCCGGTCAAGGCGCTCAGGCTTTCGACGACGCCCAAGTCTTTATCGACGAATAAATTGGTATCGGTCTCGGCCAGCTCGGCGCCGTAATCCAAAAATTTGTTGCGCTCTTCATTGAAAAACAAGCCGGCGTGGACATCCGCCCTGCCGCCCGCCACCATGCGCAAGGTCTCGTCCCAAGGAGCGGCGCGGAACTCTATTTTGGTTCCCGTCCGCTCCGCCCAAAGGCGCCACACGTCGATGATCATGCCGCTCGGCTGACCTTTGGAATCCCGGAAATGAAAGGGAACGCAATCTTCGCAATAGGCGATGGATATTTTATCGGGATCGGCGGCGGTGGCCGTGGCGAGCGGCGGCAGCCAGGCCAAGGCCAATATCAAGGCCGCCAGCGTCCACAAACGCCTGCTTTTGAGAGGAGTAAAATTCATTCTCTGCCGCCGCCCCCGCTATCCATCAAAGTCCCAACGCCGCGTTCAAAACGTTGATGCCGCCAGGATCAATTTCAGCCAATTGTACCTCCAATGCGAAATCACGGGACGCGCCAGTTTACAGCGCGTAATTGAATTAATAAGATTTGATAAGGTTTAAATCCACGCTAAGGTGATAATTCATAATTGGCGTGGCCCCGCCAAGCCGGCTACGGATAGCTTCCGACCTTGTCCGATGAGGAAATACCAGAGTGCCCGACCGTGAGTACGCGCTGCTGATCATCGACGACGAGCCGTTCAACCATACCTTGATCAAAGGGTTGTTGGAGGCCGAGGGATTTACCAATCTTTGTTTCGCCACCAGTGGCGCCGAAGGTCTGGGCTTGGTCCGCACCCACGCCATCGATCTGATCATTCTCAATATCGACATGCCCGAATTGGACGGCTTCGGTGTCCTCAAAAATCTAAAAACCGATATGGCAACCCGTCATATCCCGGTGATTATGGTGTCGGCCATAGACGATATCGAAAGCATCGCAAAATGTATCGAGATGGGCGCCGAGGACTATCTGCCGGAGCCGTTCAACCGGGTTCTCTTGAGGGCGCGCATCAGCGCCAGCCTGGAAAAGAAAAGCATGCACGACCGCGAAGATGCCTATGTGCGCCAGATCGGCGATGAGAAAAAGCGGTCCGAGCAACTTCTCAACGTCATATTGCCCGGTCCGGTGGCCTCTGAATTAAAGGCAACCGGACGCGTGGTGCCGCGCGGCTACGACAACGTGGCGCTGCTGTTTTGCGATATCGCCGGATTTACCACCTATTGCGACACTCATTCGGCCGAAGACGTGGTGAGCCGCCTTCAGGCCCTGTTCGAGACCTTCAAAGACATCACCCGCCGCCACCAGATGGAGAAAATCAAAACCATCGGCGACGGCTATATGGCGTCGGCGGGGCTGATGCTGCCGAACGCCGAACCGTTGCTGTCGGCGGTCAAATGCGGGCTAGAGATGAGCGGCGCCGTCGCCTCGGTCGAGCCCACGTGGCAAATCCGCGCCGGCGTGAATTCCGGCCCGGTCATCGCCGGTATCGTCGGTGGCGAAAAATACCAGTTCGACGTTTGGGGCGATACCGTGAACGTGGCCGCCCGCATGGAGCGCCACGGCAAGCCCGGCTCGGTGACCGTACCCCATGAGGCGTGGCTGCAAATCCAAGGCGATTGTCTGGGCCGCACCCTGGGCTCGGTCCCAGTCCAGGGCAAGGGCGAGATCGAGATTATCGAGGTCTATGGCCTCAGATGATTTTGGCGTTGATTTGGCGCTTTATCCGGCGGCCGTATAATGTCCGGCAACCCGTGGCGCTGTGGAATCGGTTTCTTTTATGGATGATTGGCATATTCAGTTGCAACCGTTTCTGAGCAGTCTCGGCGATATGCCGCGCTCAGCCAGAAAAGGCCGCTGGTTTACAACGGATATATCCGGGGCTGCAGGCTGAAATATGGCAACCTCAAGGATCTGTGCTTCGCCGATCCGGTGTTTTGTGAAGCCCATGAACTTGCCACCGCCGCGTCCCCAAACGGAAAACCCAGAACCGTGGTCAGCCTGGCCAACCTGATCAATATCTTCGCCATATTGAAATTGAATCTGTCCGGCGGGCCGCCGCCGGGACATATGGTCGAGTTTGGCAGCCTGCGCGGCGGCTCGGCCATCTTCATGGCATTTGCCGCCAAGGCGCTTTTGCCCGGCACCCAGGTCGTGTCCTTCGATACCTTCGCCGGCTTCCCGGAGACCGATCCAGGCATCGATGCCTACGGGGAAGGCGGATTTCAAAAAGTCGATCTGGATGAGCTGCGCGGCCATTCCGCCAGCCTGGGTCTCGACAATTTGACGTTTATCGAAGGCCGCTTCGAAGACACCGTGCCCGGAGCCTTAGCGGAAATCGGCCGGGTTTGCCTCGCCCATGTGGATTGCGATGTCTACGCTGCGGTTGCCTATTCCTACGAGCAGGTAAAACCGTATCTCACCAGCGGCGCCTATCTCATATTCGATGACCCGTTGGTGCCGACCTGCATCGGCGCTTTCGAAGCGGTGGAAGAGCTTCTCGTCCGCCGCGATGGCCTGCATGCGGAACAGGTCTTTCCGCACCTGGTATTTCGCGCGCCGTAAGATATTCCCGGACTGAAATTGATCGCAGTTGACCCAAACTGGCGCGGATGATCAAATCGCCGGGATTTAAAACCACCGCCGGCCACAAAAAGTATCATTGCGGGGACGCCTTCATGCCAGATTCAAGTTCCACTTCGCCCCAAATAAGTCCGGCCAATTACCCCCAGAACGCTCCGCCGGATCCCATTTCGCCGGAGAAGCTGGCCCTCAAGCGGCGCTTTCCGACGTCTTTCGATCTTCGTGCCCGGGCCAAGCGCCGGATGCCCAATTTCGCCTTCGAATATATCGATGGCGGCGCCGGCGCCGCCGACACCGGCATAAAGCGCAACTGGGCGGCCCTGGACGCGGTCGAAATGATGCCCCGCTACGGCAATGTCATCTCGCCGCCGCCCACCGATGTCGAGCTGTTCGGCCAGCCCTATTCGGCGCCGGTCGGCATCGCCCCGATCGGCGGCCCCGGAACCGGTTTTCCCGGCGCCGAAACCTACTTCGCCGGCGCCGCGCAGGCGGCGAAAATCCCCTATACCCTCGGCGTTCTTTCGGCCATCACCATCGAACAGGCGGCCCAGATGGCGCCGGACGTGCTCTGGCTGCAGCTTTACCGGTTTGCCCGCAACGAGCATAAAATCGGCCTCGATATGGTGCGCCGCGCCGCCGAAGCCGGCGTCAAGGTTTTGATGCTGACCTGCGATACGCCGGTGCGCACCACGCGCCCCCGGGAAACCAAAAGCGGCATCCAGAACCCGTTCAAGCTCACCAACCGCCTGCGTCTCGACGCCTTGTCGTCGCTGCCCTGGTTCTTGTCGCTGATGCAGAACGGCATCCCGCGCTTCGTAAATTTGCGCAACTATATGGACGGCAATCCGAGCCTCGCCGAGGCCGCCAGTTTCATGCGCCGCGAAGGCGGCGGCGCCTTCACCTGGGACGAGATCGCCCGCTACCGGGACCATTGGAAAGGCCCCATGGTGCTGAAAGGCGTCCTGCATCCGGCCGACGCGGAACGGGTGGTGTCGCTTGGTCTGGAGGGGCTGGTGGTGACCAACCATGGCGGCCGCCAGATCGATGCGTTGCCGGCCTCGGTGGACGTGTTGCCTGCCGTCGCCGCCGCCGTCGGCGGCAAGGCAACCATCCTTTTGGATAGCGGTATCCGCTCCGGCGTCGACGTTGCCCGCGCCCTGGCCCTCGGCGCCGACGCGGCGCTTGCCGGCAAGGCGTTTCTTTGGAGCCTGGGTGCGCTGGGCAAGCGCGGACCGGAACATATGATCGATCTGTTCAAGGACGATCTGGCGGCCACCTTGGGCCAGCTCGGCTGCCTGACGCCGGGCGATCTTCGCGGCGTCAAGACGCGCCACCCCGGAGCCTACACCGCGGACGAGCTTTAGTTAAAGCAGCGCCAATATCTCGACCCTCGGATTGGGGCCACCGGCCAGGGTGATTTCGATGACGTTGAGGCGCGGCGCGGTTGCCGTTTGCGCGTTCCAGCGTTCCTCGATCAGCGCCTTAAATTCGGCATCGCCGATGAAGGCGGTCAGTTGGGTGAGGTTTGACCAATCGGCGCCGCCTTCGCCCAGAAGGGTTGCCACATGATTGAACACCAGGTCGGCGGCCTCGGCGGCGTCCTTGGCCCGCTCGCCGGTATGGGCGTGGCTGCCGAAGATGCGCGACGAGGCGATCAGGTTTCCGGTGCGCGCGCCCATGGACATGGGATCGCCATGCTGCATGCCGGGAATGACCAGGCACCGGCGGTCGGCGCCGAGGATGCCCAGAACCATGAACCGGAAGAGGCGTCCCTCGGGCAAGGCGGCCGGTGCATATTTGTGCGGCGGCCGGTCGTCCATGTCCGGATACCATTCGGCCCAGACGTCGTTGAGCACGGGCCGGTCATCGAGGCTGGCCATGTAAATGGCAACCCGCGCGATGTCGCCGAGGCCCCCGCCGGCGGCTTTAGCAAAGGCTTCCATGTTGGTGCAGGCGGCGCGCATTTGGGCCTCCGCATCACCGCCGCCGCCGTCCAATCCGGGCGCGACGATCAGATCGCCTAGCTGCGCGCCGGCGGGGGCGGCGCTGGCGCCTGCGTCGATGTAAATCTCGGCGAAGGCCGGGGGCATATTCGCGGCGCCCTTGACCGCAATCATCTCGGCGCTGATCTTGAATTTGGGGGCGAGCGGGCTGACCAGACACACAGCGGCGGGTCTGGGGTTAACGCCGGAGAAGACCCGTTGGTAGGCCTGCCGGGCGATCTCGAAATAGCTGTCATCGCTTCCGAAAATGGTGATCTGGACCATATCCGATGGCGCGAACCCGTTAATCACCAGGAGCGCGGCCAGGTTTTCGAAATTTTGGCTGGCCTCCGCTTCCGCGTCCCCGGGAACATCGTCTTCGGGGTGGATACCATGCACCCGCGAGGTGAACAGCCAATCGCCGCAGCGCACGGTGGGATCGCGCGCCGGCACGCCCGCGATATCGCTTCTTTCCCGCCGCGTGCCGAGGATGGCGAGCCCATCGATGCGGACCAGATGGCCCGGCGGCAGATCGGCAACCAGCACTTTGAAGGCGGGGCGGTCATTCTCGTCCGGGAACATGGCGTCCCAAGGTCGGTACACCGCCATCCGGTCTTCCGGTTTGGTGACGAAGGCGACGGCGCGGCCGATGGCGTCGATGGAGCCGCCGGCGCCGGTGACCGCCGCCGCCAGATGGGTGAGGGCCAGCCGGGTTTGTGCCTCCAAATCTCCTTGCGGCACGCCGCTGACCGGATAGGTACCGTACAGGCCACCGGCATAGACCAGATCATTGACGCGAAGGCCAAGCGGCATGGTGGCGCCGGCGGCATCTGGGTAAATCTCGAACAATTGCGTGAGGTTGGTCAATCCATCCTCCTTCAGACGGCGGCGATCACTTCCAGCATGACCAACAGGCTGGGCGCGACCGCGTATTGGATCGGATGCAGGGGCCGGGCCGGGCCGCCGAACTGGGATGACCAGCGCTCGCGCAACGCCGGCAGACCGCTCATGTCGCTCAGGAACAAACGGCCCTGGCGCACCGCGTCCCAGCCCATGCCGCCGCCTTCCAGGGTGGCGGCGACGTTGTGGAAGACGAAGTCGGCCTGCTCGGCGGCGTTGGCTCCGGGCTTGCCGGTTTCGGGGCTGAACGGCAGCACCCGCGAGGTAAACAGGAAATCGCCGATGCGCACGCCCATCGGGATCGGGTTGGTGTGGGCGACAACGGGAAGATTGATGACTTGGCGCTGGGCGTTCAGCACGGCGAAAAATTCAAACTGCACGCGGCGCCCACCAACCAATTGTGTGGTGATGAACTTATAGGTGGGCCGGTCGTCCGCGTCCGGAAAGGTCTCCTCCCAAGCTGGGTTCAAGAGCTTCATGCCGGCGCGGCCGTCTTCGAAAAAGAGGCTGACCTGGGCGATGTTGCCAAGGCCGCCACCCGCATTGGTGATCGCCCGGCGCATATTTTCGAAGGCGTTCGCAATCTGCGCTTCCAGGCTGTCCGGCATCTCGCTCGTGGCCGGGTCCGCGCCGGCAATCCGCAGCCCCTGGACCAGATCGCCGATGCGGATGCCCGATGGGATCGGATCGGTCTCGGGATTGGCAAATATCTCCGAGATCGTGGGTTCGCTCACCGGCCTTGTTCCCAATCGACGCGGTGGCGGAAGCCCTCGCCGAGGGCTTCGATGGCCAGCTCGGCAAAGGCCTCGTCGGAGATTTGCTGATTGCCGCCGGCAACCCCGACACCACCGACCACTTCGGAGCCATGGCAGACCACATAGCCGCCGGGCAGTGTGGTTATCATGGTATCGTTCCAGTCGGAGGGCCCCCGGTGGCCTTGTTTTGCCTGGCCGTCCCAAAACTTGATGACGCCCTTGGTGTCGCGCTCGAAGATGGCGCCGGTATAGGCCTTGCGGTGGGCGGCCCTGGTGAAGCGCGCCGCCTTGCCGTCCATGCGCGCCGACGCGATCACCTCGCCGCCCTTATCGACCACGCAGACCGCAATGCCCTGGTGGTTGTTCTCCTTGGCGTGGGCGACGACGGCGGCGATCACCCGCTGCGCGTCTTCCAGGCTTAAAGTTTTATAATCTAGCATCGCTCCCGTCTCCTCAGATGGTGGTCATTTCAAATCCAGAACCCGCCGCGCGATGATGTTGCACTGAATTCCGCTGGTGCCGCCGGCGATGGTGGCGCGCCGGGCGCGCAGAAAATTGGAGGCGGCGTCGAAGGAACCGTCTTCGGGTTTGTGCGGCAAAAGAAGCGCGCCGTCGCTGCCATAGGCCTCGATCATCAGATCGGCCAGAAGCTGCTCGCTTTCGGTGCCCAGCAATTTGAGGTAGGAGGAATCCGGCCCCAGCTCGCGCCCAGCCTGATACGTGACCACCACCTGGGCGAAGCCCGCCGATATGGCCAGCACCTCCAGCTCAGCCTGCATCAGCCTGTCCCGGAACCCGGCGTCTTCGATGGCGCCGTTGGCGCGGGCTTTTTCGTTGATGCGGCGCAGCGCCTGGACGTTGTTCTTGGGGTTAGCGCTGCCGCCCCGCTCGTTGGCCAGGAGCGCCGTCGCCACCCCCCAGCCCTCATGCATCCCGCCGACGATATTGGCGAGCGGCACGCGCACATCGTCAAAAAACACTTCGGCAAACTCATCCTCGTCGGGCAAAGTCTGGATGCCGCGCGCGGTGATGCCCGGCGTCTTCATATCGATCAAAATAAAGCTGATGCCTTCCTGTTTCCGGGGCGCGTCCGGATCGGTACGCACCAGGGCGAATATCCAATCGGCCAGATGACCCCAGGTGGTCCAGATTTTTTGGCCGTTGATAACCAGGTGATCGCCGTCGACAACGCCGGAGGTTCTAAGGCTGGCCAGGTCCGATCCGGCGCCGGGCTCGGAATAGCCCTGGCACCAGAGCACGTCGCCCGCCACCATGCCCGGCATATGCCGCTTTTTTTGCTCATCCGTTCCGTAACGCAAAAGGATCGGTCCCAGATGGCCGATCGCCTGGGCCGAAATTTCCGGCGCTCCGATGCGCGCCATTTCGTCGGCGAGGATGATCTGCTCGCTTAAATTGGCATCCATGCCCTGCCACTCCTTGGGCCAGGCCGGCGCGATCCAGCCCTGAGCGAAAAGCTGCTTATGCCACCACATGGACTCTTCGGCGTTCGGCCGGGTCGGCAGGTTGCGGAGGCGTTCCGGCAAGGCGCCTTCGAGCCAGCCGCGCACGCCTCGGCGGAACGCCGCTTCCGCTTCGGTATCGACCCGAAAGCTGGGGATATCGGCATCGTTGCGCGGCGCCAGGGCGTATTCGGCGTAGCGTTTCAGATGCGCCGCCGGCGGGCCGTTCAGCGCCGCGACGGCCATGGCGCGCTTCAAGTAAAGGCCGATATCGTGCTCGTCGGTGAAGCCGATTGCACCGTGCAACTGGATGCAGGAATTGCACACCTGGATCGCCGCCGGCCCGGTCTTGGCCTTGGCCGCCGAGGCCAGCCAGTCGGCATACGGATCGTCCCGGTCGCAAAAGCCGGCCGCCTCGAACACCAGGGCGCGCGCCGATTCGACCGCCATGAAATTATCGACGGCGCGGTGCTGCAAGGCCTGAAAGGCGCTCAATTTTCCGCCAAACTGGTCCCGCGTCCTGAGGTATTCGAGGGTCATCTCCTGGGCCGCGTCCATGATGCCGATCATTTCGGCCGAATGGCCCAACAGGATCACCGTATCCAGCCGCCGGCGCAGCAGCACCGCATCGTCGCCCCGGGCCAACACATCTGCATCGGCAATTTCGGTATCTTTAAGATCGACACAACCCACCGGGCTGCCGTCGATGGCGCGTTGAGTTTTCACCGCAATCCCCGGCGCATCTTTGTGCACCAACACCATGACCCGGGTCCCGCCAGTGCCCGCATCGATGATGAACGCGTCCGCCGCGCCCGCCGCCGGCACCGCCGCCAGATGGCCGGTCAAGCGCAAACCGCCGCCGTCGCTCGCGCTTGTCTCGATCGGATATTCGCCGCCGTCCCGGCTATCGGTCTGCAAGGCCGGGACCACCAGCGCCTCGCCCGCAATGGCGCGAGCCAACAGATCAGCGAAACCGGCGCCGCCTTCGGAAAGCGCCTGGACGCCCGCCGCCGCCGGCACCAGGGGCAGGGTGGCCAGCGCCCGGCCCGCCTGTTCCGCCACCAGACACAATTCCTTGGTGCCAAGGCCGGCGCCGCCGGCGTCTTCCGGCGCCATCAGCCCGAGCCAGCCATCGGCGCCGGCATCGGCCAGGTCATTGGGTTCCAGCCCCGAGGGACCATCGCGAAGCCGGCGCAAACGATCGCCGCCGCCGTGGCCTTCGCCGAAACGCTGGGCGCTATCGCGGATCAGGGTTTGATCTTCGCTCAACAGGATTTGCATGGGCGCGCCCCCGGGCTGGCGCTGTTATTCGTCTTCTAGGCTGACCGGGCCCAGACCCGGACGGTAGGTTTTCTTGTCCAGAAATTCCGACATGCCGCGGCCGCGGGTGTCCTTGGGGTCGGCGGCGCGCAATGCCATGCCCTTGGTGGCCAGGTATTCGTAAGCCATGTTCATATCCATATCGCCCACATTGCGCATGGCTTGCTTGGTGTAGGCCAGCACCATGGGCGCCTTTTCCATCAATTCCCTGGCGATGGAGACAACCTCGTCCCGCAGATCGTCTGCCGGCACCGCCAGCGTGGCGATCCCCATCTCGACCGCTTTCGCCCCATCAAAGGTGCGCCCGGTCATGGCGTAGAACATGGCGTTCCTGTGGTTGGCCAGATCGGCGAACACCTTGGAGACGTTGCCGCCCGGCAGGATGCCCCAATTGACCTCGGATAACCCGAAGGTGGCATCCTCGGCGGTGATTACGATGTCGCAGGCGGCCAGGGAGCAAAAAGCGCCGCCGAAACAATAGCCGTTGACCATGGCGATGGTCGCCTTTTGCGAGGTGGCCAGAAACTGCGTCCAATGGCGGTGCGCCCATTGCGCCTTGAATCGGGCCGCCGGATCGTTATCGGTGGCGCGGAAAAATTCGCGCAGATCCATGCCCGACGACCAGGCGTCGCCGGCGCCGGTGATGACAAGGACCTTGGCGTCGTCATCGGTTTCCAACTCGGCAATCACCGCTTGCATATTGAAATGCAGCTCCGGGTTCATGGCGTTGCGTTTTTCCGGGCGGTTGAAGGTCACCCAGGCGATGCCTTCATCGTCGATTTCATATTTGACGCATTCGAGTTCCTTGGTCCTGGCCATGACATTGCTCCACTTTGTGCGTTGAATTCCGGGTCATGTTCCTACATTTGCAAAGTCGCTACAAATAGATAAAGGCGTTCTCTGCCGCCGCGCCTTGTCTGGCTTGGATTATTCCTGAACAATCGACGCCAATATCACGGCAAAGGGTGACGCCGGCTCGATGGCCAAATTGAAGCCGCCCGGCACGTAACAGGAGGATCGAATGGACCTTAATCTCAATGGAAAATGGGCGCTGGTCACCGGCGGATCGAAGGGCATCGGCCTGGCCTCGGCCAAGGCGCTGGCGGCGGAAGGCGTCAATATCCATCTGGCGGCGCGGACCGCCGGCGATCTGGACAAGGCGAAAGCCGACATCGCCGGGCGCTACAACGTGGCCATCGAAACCCACGCCGCCGATTTATCGGACGCGGATGTGCGCAAAGGGCTGGTGGAGGACGTGGGCACGCTCGATATCCTGGTCAACAATGCCGGCGCCATTCCCGGCGGCTCGATCACCGATCTTTCGGACGCGGTTTGGCGCGATGCCTGGGAATTGAAGATATTCGGATACATCCACATGGCGCGCATGATCTTCCCGGCCATGTGCGAGACCGGTGCCGGCGTCATCATCAATATCGCCGGCCTCGCCGGGCGATTGGCGATGCCCGATTATATCGCCGGCGCCACCGGCAATGCGGCGCTGATCAACTTTTCCCGCTCCCTCGGCGTCGCCGGCGCCGATAAGGGGGTGCGGGTGATCTGCATCAATCCGGGCCCGACCCTGACCGACCGCCTGATCTATCTCCGCCGGTTGACGGCGGAAAAGGAATTTGGCGACCCCGAAAGGCATGGCGAGGTGCCGGCTGCGACGCGCATCGGCCGGCCGGCGGAGCCCGAAGAAGTGGGCGATCTGGTTGCGTTTTTCGCCTCCGAGCGGGCGAAGTTCATGACCGGCACTGTCATCGACATGGAGTGAAGGCAAGGGCAGAATACGCGGTGCTCGACCTGCCCTTAAAAAATGATATCGTTGACCAAATCAATTGCTCGAATAAGGGGGGGATAATCCAATGGCCAATGGCGACTTGCCCGCCGATGTCTATGCCGATTCCTTTTGCCGGCTGCCCCTGCCGGACCCAGAAAAGATGGACCAACGCGGCAAGGCCACCTATGACCGGCTGGCCGATCCGAACACCAAATCCCGGGTCGGCTTGCAGGGGCCGGGCACCCTCCATCTGCACAGCGCCAAAGTTTCCGAGCACGCCACCGGTCTCAATACCTACCTGCGCACCGAGGCCGGTTTCGACGAAGCCGTTCTGGAACTGGCGATCCTGGTGGCGGCACGGGAAATGGACAGCCGCTTCGAATGGGCGGCGCATGAACCCGCCGCTATCGAAGCCGGGGTGGCGGCCCAAACCATCGACGTGGTGCGCTTCAAAAAACCCACCGATGGGCTTGGCGAGACCGAAGTCCTGATCATCGAATTCGGCCGCCAGCTTTTCCGCGAGCGCCGCGTCGATGCCGATCGGTTCGCCGCCGCCCGCGCCTTGTTCGGTGATCGGGGCATCGTGGACTTTGTCGTCCTGATGACGCAATATTCGGCAACCGCGCTGGTACTGGCGGCGTTTGATATGCAGCCCAAAGCCGGGCTGGATTTCGATCTGCCGGCCCTTTGACCGGGTATTGTGAGACAGCCTTTTTAGGAGGCGCACCATGAAGTTTCTTTGGTTCCATCTGATGCCCTATCCGGACCTGCCGGATGATTTCAAGGCCAAACACGAATCGGTCTGGGTGAATATCGATCCCGGCCTGTTCGATGCCGAGCGCGGCCACGAGGTCTACAACGAATATATCGACGAGCTGGAATTCGCCGCCGAGGCGGGACTGGATGCGATCTGCGTCAACGAGCATCATTCCAACGGCTATGGGCTGATGCCGTCGCCGAACCTGATCGCCTCTATCCTGGCGCGCGGCACCTCGGACGCCGCCATCTGCATCATGGGCAATTCCCTGGCGCTCTATAATCCGCCCACCCGGGTTGCCGAGGAAATGGCGATGATCGACTGCATTTCCGGCGGCCGCCTGATTGCCGGTTTTCCGGTCGGCACGCCCATGGATACCTGTTACGCCTATGGCCAGAACCCGGGCCTCCTCAGGCCCCGCTATTACGAAGCCATCGAACTGATCACCAAGGCCTGGGAAGCCGACGAGGCGTTCGCCTTCAACGGCCGCTTCACCCAACAGCGTTACGTCAATGTCTGGCCGCGCCCGGTGCAAAAGCCGCGCCCGCCGGTCTGGGTGCCGGGATCGGGCAGCATCGAGACCTGGCGCATGTGCGCCGAAAAGGACTTCCTCTATGCCTATTTATCCTATTTCGGATACAAGTCGAGCGCCGCGGTGATGAAGGGCTATTGGAAGGCCATGGGCGAAATGGGGATGGAGCCCAATCCCTTCCAGGCCGGTTTCCTGCAAGCCATCGGCGTCGCCGAATCGCGGCAAGAGGCCGAGGAGCTCTATACCGGGCCGGGCAACTATTTCTTCGATACCTGCCTCCATCTCAGCCCCCGATTCGCCAGCCCGCCCGGCTACACCACCGAAGAATCCTTGCGCGCGCGGTTTGCCTCGCAGGTTGTCACCGCCGCCAACCGCGCCAATCGTTTTTCCGGGTCCGGCATCAACCGGAGCGCCGAGCGCAAAATGTTCGAGGAAGGCCACGTGATCATCGGCAGCCCCGACGAGGTCGCCGATAAAATCCGCGAAGCGGCGATCGATCTCAATGTGGGCAACCTGTTGATGCTGCTGCATTTCGGCAATATGAGCCGCGATCTGACCAATTATAATACTCAGCTGGTCGCCGAAAAGGTGATGCCGCAACTGACCGATCTGTTCGAAGACAAGTGGGAGCATAAATGGTGGCCCGAGCCCATGGCCGCCGCCAAGCGCGTCATGCAGACCGAGGCCGCCGAATGAACGCCATGACCGAACGCACCGTGGAAACACCGGGCGGCGCCGCCCGGGTATGGGAAATGGGCAGCGGCGAGACCGTCGGTTACTTCGCCGGCCTGCATGGGCTGCCCGGCTGGCTGCCGCTGTTGGATAGTTTGAGCGAAAACCGCCAAGTCGTGGTGCCGTCCCTGCCGGGCTACCCCGGCGGCTCCGACCACGAGCAGCTCGACGACCTGTTCGACTGGATCTTGGCGGCGCGCGACGTGCATACGGCGTCGGGTCTGGGCGGCGCCGATCTGATCGGTGCCTCGGTGGGCGGCGCCCTGGCCGCCGAGATTGCCGCCGCCTGGCCGGACGCGGTGCGCCGGCTGGTACTGATCGCGCCCTATGGCATGTATGTGGACGAGGACCCCAGCACCGACGTTTTTGCGCAAGCCCAGGACAAGCTGTCGGCGATAATGTCCGCCAATCCCGAAGCCTATGACTCTTACGTGGATACGCCCGCCGGCGAGGACGAAGTGGAGTGGGACCTGACCCGCTTCCGCGCCCAGATGGCGGCGGCGCGGCTGCTCTGGCCCTTGGGCGACACCAAGCTTGGCAAGCGTCTGGCGCGCATCCATCAGCCGGCGCTGATCATCTGGGGCGCCGATGACAAGATATTGCCGGCATCTTACGCCCAGCGCTTTGCCGATGCCATATCGGGCCCGGCCAGCGTTCGCATCATCGAGGGCGCCGGCCACAAGGTGGAATTCGACGCCCCGGACGCGGTCGCCGAGGCCATCGGCGAATTCTTGAACAACCCATAGAAACGCTTTTGTACAAAGGGCTTTAAGGGGAGAGACCGGTTTGAAAATTTCGTTGTTTTGCAACACGCGCTATATGGGCCCGTCCGTGCGCGGCACCTGGCCGGTGCCGGCGACCCAGTATGAGCCGGAGATTGCGCAAAGTTCCATGCAGCTTTCCCTTGATCAGGCGAAGCTCGCCGACGCGGCCGGGTTCGACTGGATCTCGGTGGCCGAGCATCATTTCGCGCCGTTTTCGGTGACGCCAAACCCGATGGTCATGGCCGGCGCCATGAGCCAGGTGGTGAAGCGCGCCAAGATCGCGCTGCTGGGCCCCAATCTGCCGATCCTCAATCCCTTGCGGATTGCCGAGGAGCTGGCCATGCTCGACACCATGACCGGCGGGCGCATCATCGCCGGGCTGATGCGCGGCACGCCCAACGAATACGTGACCTACAACGTCAACCCCAACGAGAGCCGCGACCGGTTCGCCGAAGCGGTCAAACTGATCCGCCGGGCCTGGACCGAAAAGCAGCCGTTCGGCTGGGAAGGGCGCTATTACCAATACCGCTCGATCTCGATCTGGCCGCGCCCGGTGCAGCAGCCGCACCCGCCGATCTATATGTCGGGATCGTCCGAGCAATCGGGCAAGTTCGCCGCCGACAACCAGCTTGGCCTCGGTTTCGCCGTGACCACCCTGCCCAACGCCACCAAATCGGCCAACTATTACCGGGATATGGCGGTCAAGGCCGGCTGGGAGCCGAAGCCGGACGACATCATCTACCGCCTCGGCATGCATATCGCCGATACCGACGAGGAAGCCATCGGCGATATCGTCGAGGCCGGCGCCGACAAGCCGCGCGCCGGCATCACGCTGATGAATATGGCGGTGCTG
>JAYGEH010000247.1:0-6789 GCA_046582475.1 Rhodospirillales bacterium | reverse complement strand
AGGGTGGTGGGTCAGCGCCGAGCCCCAGCTATGCAACACGGCGGTCAGGCCGATGCGGGCGCCGAGATGCTTGGCATCGGCAGCGATGGTGATCAGCGTCTCGGCGGCGGCCTTGAATAGGATGGCATAGATCGTCGCCTTGTTGTGGTAGGCGATGGCGCTGATCTCAGCCGGCAGGGTGAAGACCACATGATAGTATGCCACCGGCAACAGCTCGGCTTGGCGCGCCGCCAGCCAGTCCTTGGCTGCCGCTCCCTGGCACTTCGGACAATGACGGTTGCGACAGGAATTGTAGGCGATGTGGATATGATCACACTTCTCGCACGCCGCCACATGACCGCCGAGCGCCGCCGTCCGGCAACTCTCGATGGCCGACATGACCTTCAATTGGCCGAGGCTCACATGACCGGCATTGGCGCGCCGCCAGGCAGGTCCATGGACGCGGAAGATGTCCGCGACCTCCAAATGGTTCCGGGGCATGCCGCCACCGGGTCAGGTGGACGGCAGCTTCAGATGTTCGAGCGGGCTCTTGACCGCCTGCAGGGTGGTGCTGGCAACTTGGGTATAGCGCGCCGTGGTGTCGAGCTTCTTGTGTCCCAGCAATACCTGGATGACCCGGATATCGACCTTCTGCTCCAGAAGATGGGTGGCGAAGCAATGCCTCAGCGTGTGCAGGCTCACCCGTTTGTCGATCCCGGCAGCCGCCCTGGCCCCATCGAAGGCGCGCCTCAGTTGCCGGGTGGACAACGGATTGACCGGGTTCTGGCCTGGAAACAACCAACCGCCCGGCAGCATCACGCCCCGCTGGCGGGCCGCCACCCACCAGGTCCGCAGCAGATCGAGCAAAGGTGCTGACAACATGGCGTAACGGTCCTTTTGTCCCTTTCCCTGCTCGACCCGGATGACAATGCGTTTGCTGTCGATGTCCGAGACCTTGAGCGAGACCACCTCGGAGGCGCGCAGGCCCGCGCCATAAGCCAGGCTCAACGCGGCGCGATACTTGAGCCCGGGCGCGGCCTCCAGAAGACGCGCGACTTCGTCGGGGCTGAGCACGACCGGCAGCTTGGCGGGTTCACGGACGGTCGTCATATCCGCGTTCGCATCGCTCCGGCCCAGGGTCACGCCAAAGAAAAAACGCAACGCCGATACCGCCGCGTTCATCGACCGCGCCGACGCGCCGCTTGATCGCATGTGAAGCTGATAGCGCCGCAAGTCCTCCCCATCCGCCTGGTCTGGACGACGGCCCAGGAAATCCGTGAAATTCCTGACCGCCGCGATGTATCCGCGCTGGGTGCCCGGCGAGAAACCCCGCAACGTCATGTCCTCGATCATACGCTGGCGCAATTGGCTGGTGGCTGTGTTCGTCATGATAATCTCCTGTCTCTAGGGTTGAGGTTCAAAACCTCAAAACCCTATAGACAGGCAGCCACGCACGTAATTGTTCCGGCCCCACTGGTCAACTCACAATACCCCGGGAGCGGTTTAGTCCGTTGACTCATAGCGGACGTTGTCAGATTTTGCTAGAACGATTGCCAATGGCCCGACATCACATAGAATAACCGTTAATCAAACCGCCAATGGGGAGGCCAAATGAAGCCGCAACAGATCGGTGCGTTCACGATTTCGCGTGTCATGGAATTTGAGGGACCAATATTCGAACCCGAATTTTTATTCCCTGATGCCGATCAGGCCACCATCGAAGCAAACGGAGGCTGGCTGCTTCCATCGTTCATCGATCCCGCCAGCGGACGGTTGATCATGAGCTTCCACAGCTATGTCGTCCGAACGCCCCGGCACACGATCGTGGTGGACACCTGTCTCGGCAACGACAAGCAGAGGCCGGCGCGTGAGGACTGGCATATGCGAGAAGGGTCCTATCTGGAGGATTTATCGGCCATGGGGGTGCACCCGGAGGAAGTCGATATTGTCATGTGCACCCATTTGCATGTGGACCATGTGGCCTGGAACACGCGCCTCGTCGATGGCCGCTGGACCCCAACATTTCCCAATGCCCGGTATATCTTTGCGCGCACCGAATTGGAGCACTGGCAACGGGTGGCGGTGGCCGATCCCGGCGCCGAAATCAATCACGGGTCCTATCAGGACAGCGTATTGCCCGTGGTCGAGGCGAACCAGGTGGACCTCGTCTCCGATGATCATCAGATAGAAGACGGTATCTGGCTCGAAGGCGCGCCGGGACACACTCCCGGCAACGTGATGTTACGGCTGCGCTCGCAAGGAGAGGATGCGGTTCTCACCGGCGACACCATCCAGCACCCGCTGCAGCTTGCCCGACCCGACTGGTCGAGCCGCTTTTGCGACGATCCAGATATGTCGCGGATAAGCCGAACCGCTCTGATCGAAGGCGCCGCCGATACCCCAACGCTGGTGTTGACCGGTCATTTTCCCGAACCGGTCGCCGGACGCATCGTCCGATCCGGCGACGCTTTCCGGTTTCAGTATTGACATCAAGGCGCGGCTTGCGGCCCAGTTTCCTTGGCAATCATGTCGTCGATAACACGGCGTGCGCGGATCGCGCCGGCATCGACAGCGAGGTTGATCACCGGGGCATCGGCATAGCGTTTGAGACCCGCGTGGACGGCTTCAATCACCGCAACGTCCTCGCTAAATGTTTCGACAAAACTGTTTCGCACCATCTCGGTGACTGCCGGGTCGTCAACCGCGAATTTGCGCACATGAGTCCAGAAATAAATGCTGCTCTCGGCAGTTTCCGGGGTCACTAGATTATAGGCCCGTAGCTCGATCCCCTGGCTCCGGTCGCCCTGTTGCGCGCCGGTGCCGGCGACGCAGCTTCCCATATCCACTTCGACCATCGAAGGCGGGGTGAATGTCATGATCTGCCAACGGTCGACATTACCCTCAAACTTACCGAGTTTGGCGTAAATCGGCGCGGCGGGACTGTCGAGGATCCACCGGGTCACGCAGACGGTGCTGCCGTCCTGCGTTGCAGTTTGCGGGATTTCCGCCACAACATCGGTCCCGAGCGTCGATCGGTGAACGAACGAGACGTGGCTGGGATCGAGTAGATTGTCCGCCACCAGACGGTAATCGCCCTTCATGTATATCGGCTCGCCCACAACCGTACCCCAATCGGGATGTTCGTTGCGCCAGATCTCGGGAATGAGCGCTTCATCGGCCAGCGCCGGATCACCCATCCAGATCCAAACAAAGCGCCATTTCTCGCATACCGGAAACGATTTGACATCGGCGTCGGATGGCGCCGAATTTTGACCGGGAGCGTGGATGCAGGCACCCGTGCAGTCGAACTCCATACCGTGATACCCGCATTGAATGACATCGCCGACGAGATTTCCCTGCGACAGAGGCAGGAACCGGTGCGAGCATCGGTCTTCGAGCGCGACGGCAGTCCCATCCTCACGGCGAAAAAGCACCACCGGTTCGTCGAGCAAAGTGCGTCCCAGCAATTCGCGGCCCAATTCGACGCCCGTTGCCGCCACATACCAGGCATTACGCGGAAACATGGAGTGCTCTACCTCCTTTTTATTCACTGCCAAGGCGGCGCGGGTTCTCGGGGTCGGCGCCCCATTCCGCCCAAGAGCCATCATAGACAGGAATTTCGTGCCGTCCCATCAAATATAGGCCGAGCGCGATATGGCAGGCGCTGACACCGGAGCCGCAAGTCGCGACCAGGGGAGCGTTGAGCTCTACGCCTTTTTCCACAAAGATCTTTTCGATTTCGCCAGGAGATCGGAACCGACCTGACGCGCCATCCAATAACCGGGCGTAGTGCAAATTTACAGACCCTGGAATATGACCCGATTCCACCCCGGCCCGCATTTCTGGCAGGTCTCCCGCAAACCGGGCGGGCGGGCGGGCATCAATGACAATTTCAGCGCCGGTATCGAGGTTGATCCTCATCTGCTCCAGGGTGCGGACCAGAAATGGGCGAAAATGGGATGTAAATTGAACTGTGGCGGGCGCTGGATCGCCGGCCTCCATAGTCCCGCCGGCATGCAGCCACAAAGCGAGCCCGCCGTCGAGCACGGCAACCGCATCGTGGCCGAAGGCGCGAAACATCCACCATAATCGGGTTGCGGCGTATTCGCCCTTGTCATAGATGACGATGCAGGAGTTGTTGCTGATTCCGAGGGCGCCGACCGAGGCCGCAAACAGTTCCGGCGATGGCAGCATGTGCGGTGCGGCATGGTCCTTGTCGCAGATTTCACTGATATCAACGAATACAGCACCCGGGATGTGCGAGCGTGTATATTCGGCACGGGCGTCTCTGCCCTCGGTCGGCAGATACCAAGTGGCGTCAATGATTACAATATTCGGCTGATCGAAGTTTTTCGTGAGCCATGCCACATCGACCAAAGGCGCAAATTTCATGGAGATCCTTTCGGTTTCTTTATTCGCCGAGCATTGTTTAATTATAATCCCGTCATTCTTTGGGACGATAAATAAATATGTCCGATTTTGCCCCCCGTGAGCGGACGTCCCCAAACCTCAATCGGATGTATTTGGTCTTTCTCTATTCTGCAGCCTCGGTCTGCACTTGGCGTACCCGGTTGCGGAAATGGGGCATCACCTCGGTCGCGAAAAGCTCCATGTTCTTCTTCGTAAGCTCGTGCGGCAGAGTGCCGAACTGAAGGATAGTGCAAAGCTGGCCGAGGCCGATCCGATCCTGGAACTCCTCTAGGCGCGCCCGCACGGTGGCCGCGCTGCCATAGATGAACATGCCTATCTCGTTCATCCGTTCCATCTCCTTGCCGCCGCCGAGTAATTCTCGCTTGGCGAGCCTGATGGCCTTCAAGGAGCTGATCGAGGTGTAGCCCGGCGGCAGCAGCAGTTCATTGGGGATCCGCAGGAATTTGTTGAAAAAGGCCTCGATGTGGGGCTTGGCTTCTTTGGCCGCAATTTCGTCGGTCTCGCCGACATAGATCGGCACGGCCAGGCCAAGCTGCCGGTCTTCCGCCTCATATCCATAGTCGTCCTCGCAAACCCGGCGGTACATGGACATGAAGTTCTCAACCGCCGCGAAGGGGGAGTAGACATTGAGGTAAGTGTATTTGCGGTCTGGATGGGCTGCCCAGCGTATGGTCTCCTCCGAGCCTTGGGACGGGATCCAGACTTCCGGGTGCGGTTTCGAGTAGGGGCGCGGCCATAGGTTCACATATTGCAGGTGGTAATGCTTGCCCTCGAACGGGAAGGGGCCGGTCTCAGTCCAGGCCCGGACGACCAAATCATGCGCCTCGTGAAACCGCTCAAGCGAGAAGGCAGGATTAATGCCCATCGCATGATACTCTACGCCGAGACCACGGACGAAGCCGGCAACAAAGCGGCCGGCGGTGATGTTGTCCAGCATGGCGAACTCTTCGGCGACAACCAGCGGGTTGTTGACCAGAGGCAGCGCGCGGCCCAGCACACAGATTTTGGCGTGTTTAGTATTGCGGGCCAGAGCACCGGCGATGACCCCGGGCGTCGGCATCAGGCCATAAGCGGTCTGGTGGTGCTCGTTGACACAAACACCGTCGAAGCCGAGTTCGTCGGCATATTCCAGCTCATCCATATAACGGTGATAGAGTTTGTGTCCTTCCTCCGGGTCGTAATAGCTATTCGGCAGAACCAGATTGGCGGACACGTATTCTTTGTCGTAATCGAGATCCAGTGCGCCATAGGGCATCAGATGAAAGAAAAAGAAATCCATCAGGCTACTCCTTGGGTGAAGGCTGCCAGCCGCGCCAGGAATGCGTCGCGGGCTTCGGCCATGGGAACGTGGCCGCAATTCTCATAAACTTCAAGCTCCGAGCCCGGGATCAAGGCGTGATAAGCGTGGGCGTATGGCTCGGGGAAGATGCCGTCGCTGTCACCCCAAAGGATCAGGGTCGGCAGGGTCAGCCTGTGCAGCCATTTCTTGAGATCCGGATTGTGGAGCCTGGGTGACCAGCAGAGCCGAGCCGCCATCTGCCGGTTCTTGAGCATAATCTCGATCTGCTCTTCGCCAGGTTCCTGGGCCAGCATCTCGTCGATGAAGGACTGCTGGGCAAAGACCTGCCGCGCCGTTTCCTCAGGCGACCAGGCGAATAAATCGCCCATGGGCGTGCCGTTTACTCGGATGCCGGCGGCCGATACCAGGGTCAGGCTCTTGATCCTATGCGCATCACGCACCGCGATCTCGGCCGCAATCCAGCCGCCCATGGAATGGCCGGCCAGGTGAAACTGGTCGAGTTCCATGGCGTCAATTACATCCAAATAGAAATAGCTAACGTCGGAGATGTTATCCATCCAGTTCGGTGCCTCTGTATCGCCGAAGCCGGGATGGTCGGGCAGAATGACGTGATATTGCTCGGCGAGCGTCTCGAAGATGGGCATCCAGGACATATTACCATTGGCGCCATGAAGCAGCAGTAACGTCTCGCCGTCACCGGCCCGGCGCAAAGTCAGCTCGACATCGCGGACGGTCAATGTTTCCTCGGACATAAGAGTATTCCTCCAATAAGTACACGCAGCAAAAGAAACTTATGCGGGTCGTTTCATGGCGATGATATTTATTAACCAACTTCTCAACAAGTTGAAACTGGGCGTTCGTGAATTGCGTATTCAGAATGGCGGCATTTGGCTGTCTCGGCTAGGAGCGGACTCATATCACCTTTGGATTTGATGTCCGCTTATATGAGGCGCTCACTGTCAAGGCGGTTTTAGAACAAGTAGCATGGCGGTAATTTCCATTGGCTGAGCCTTTGAGTTATGTGCGGGTCTTGCGATGAGTTCCAAGTTCCGAGCGAATGATCGCATCAACTTATATCC
>JAYGEH010000425.1:0-10226 GCA_046582475.1 Rhodospirillales bacterium | reverse complement strand
TGGGCGCACGCCTTAACGCAGCTCGATTGCCTATCGCTGGATCCGGAAATGGTTAACGACACCCTCGGCACCCTCTTGAAATATCAGGACGATATCCAGAAGATCGAGGGCAGCGAGGCGACGCGCCTCTTGAACGAGGTCAAATCCCAAATCGCCGCCGCCGGCGCGGCCGGCGCCAATTAGTGGCCGATAGCCCGCAACAATCGTCCACGCCGGGCGGGTTGCTGAGCGAAAACATCATGCATTTCGGGCGCGTGCTGCGCCGCGCCGGCCTGCCCATCGGCCCCGGCCAGGTGCTGGCCGGATTGCGCGCCGTCGAGGCGGTGGGGCTCGCCAGCCGCGATGATTTTTACTGGACCCTCTATTCGGTCTTCGTCAACCGGCGCGACCAGCGCGATCTGTTCGATCAGGCCTTTCATATCTTCTGGCGAAATCCCGATATCCTGGAACGCATGATGCAGCTCCTGCTGCCCGACGCCGGCGGCGCCCAGCAAGCGGCCGAGGACGCCGAGGATATCTCCCGGCGCCTGGCCGAGGCCTTGAACCCGAACCGGGACGGCGGCGACGATGGCGAGGAGGCCGAAGAAGAGATCACCTTCGATGCGACCCTCACCTGGAGCGCCGGCGAAGTGCTCGGCGACAAGGATTTCGAGAAAATGTCTTCGCAAGAAATTCGCGACGCCCTCGACGCCATCCGGCGCATGCGCCTGCCGATCATGGAGGTGCCGACGCGCCGCTTCCGCGCCCATCCGTCGGGCGCCCGCATCGATATGCGCCGGTCTTTGCGCGCCGCGCTGCGCTCGGGCAGCGATTATATTCCGCTGCTGCGGCGCACGCGCCGCACCCGGCATCCGCCGCTGGTCATCATCTGCGATATATCCGGCTCCATGGAGCGCTATTCGCGCATGATGCTGCACTTCATGCACGCCATCACCAACGACCGCGACCGGGTGCACACTTTCCTGTTCGGCACGCGCCTGACCAACGTCACCCGGTATTTGCGCTACAAGGATGTGGACACCGCCCTGGAACGGGTCGGCCAGGCGGTCCTCGATTGGTCCGGCGGCACCCGCATCGGCCATTGCCTGCATGCCTTCAACCAGGACTGGTCGCGCCGGGTGCTGACCCAGGGCGCCGTCACGGTGCTGATCTCGGATGGGCTGGACCGGGACGAAGGCGCTGGCCTGGCATTGGAAATGGAACGGCTGCACAAATCCTGCCGGCGCCTGATCTGGCTCAATCCGCTGCTCCGCTACGAAGACTTTCAGCCCAAATCGGTGGGCATCCGCGCCATACTGCCGCATGTGGACGAGTTCCGCACCATCCACAATCTGGACAGCATGCGCGATCTGACCCGGGTGCTCGGCACCGAGCCGCCGCGCGCCCTGGAAAGCATGACGCGCTGGCGCAGCGAAGCGGCCGCCTGACCGGGGACGGGGACAGCCAATGCGCGCCATGCGGCTCGAAAAACCCGGCGCGCCCCTGGTCCTCGCTCATATGGCCAAGGGCGCGCCGGGGCCCGGTGAGATATTGATCCAGGTGCGCGCCTGCGGCGTCTGCCGCACCGACCTGCATATTCTCGACGGCGAACTGGCGGCGTCCAAACTGCCCATCGTTCCCGGCCACGAAATCATCGGCATCGTGGCCGAATTGGGCGCCGGAGTGGAACGCTGCAAAATCGGCGACCGGGTCGGCGTGCCATGGCTGGGCTTCACCTGCGGCGACTGCGGCCCGTGCCGCGCCGGGCGCGAAAATTTGTGCGAAAACGCGCGCTTCACCGGCTACACCATCGACGGCGGCTATGCCGATTACGCGATCGCCGATCAACGCTTCTGTTTTCCCATTCCGGATCGTTACGGCGACGCCGAGGCGGCGCCGCTCCTGTGCGCCGGGCTGATCGGCTACCGGGCGCTTCGAATGGCCGGCGTCGGCGAGCGGCTGGGCCTCTATGGCTTCGGCGCGGCGGCCCACATCGCCGTTCAGGTGGCCCGCCATCAAGGGCGGCGGGTCTTCGCCTTCACCCGGACCGGCGATCAAGCCGGCCAGGATTTCGCGCGCCGCCTCGGCGCGGTGTGGGCGGGATCATCCGAAAGGCTGCCGCCCGAAGAGCTGGACGCGGCGATCATCTTCGCCCCCGCCGGCGCCCTGGTGCCGGCCGCGCTAAAAGCCATCGCACCGGCCGGAACGGTGGTCTGCGCCGGCATCCATATGAGCGATATTCCGTCCTTTCCCTACGCCCTATTGTGGCGCGAGCGGGTGCTGCGTTCGGTCGCCAACCTGACCCGCGCCGACGCCGAGGAATTCCTCGAACTGGCGCCGCGCGTGCCGGTCAAGACCGAGGTCGAAATTTTTCCGCTGGCTGCGGCCAACGAAGCTTTGGCGCGGCTGCGCCAAGGGAAAATGCGCGGCGCCGCCGTGTTGAGCATTGGCTAGGAAGCGGAAATGAACCGGCATCCCATGCCCGGCGATTTCGCGGATCAGCTTGAGGCGGACGGCGGTGGCGAAATCGGCGAAGCTGGTGGCCGGCACGGCGAATGCGCCGGGCCCGCCAATCACGTTGTCGCGAAAAAATTGGCCTAAGTCTTCGAAGCCTTCGAGGATCGGCAGGCCGTTCACGGTCATGCCCTCCGAGATCGCCCGGTCGCGCCCGAGATAAGCGGGCAGGCCGTCCCGGTCGGGGCCGTCGCCGGATATATCGATGACCTGGCGCCGCCCGGCGAAGGCGTTTTCGTTGATCGAGCGGACGCCATGGAGGATGGCGTTGCCGATGGCGGTGCCGCCCGAATAGAGCATGCGCGGTACTTGCCTCCAGTCGTTGGGCGAAGTCCTCGATATCCTTTGCGCTCCGGATCAGGCGCCAGTTGACGATCGGCACGTGCAGTGCCGGGCCGCTCCATTCCACATAGGCGAGGGCGATCTGGCCAAGGGGGCCGCTCCGGATGGCGCCCAGGATGCGCGGATGGCGGAGCGCCTTGACATAGCCCAGCCTTTGCAGCGTGAACTCATAGCTGTCGACGCTGCCCGAACCGTCGGCCATCAAGATCAATTCCAGATCGACGGCGGTTTGCCCGGCCGCCGGGCGCGGGCCGATTGCCGCCAACATCAGAAACAGCCAGATCCATCGTTTCATGGAGAGATTTAAGCGCCGGTAAGAGGGCTTCGCCAAGGGTAATTTTCTTATGCTATGCTGCGGGCCGGTCAATAAATTTGGGAGGGATTGCCGCCATGAAAAAAATTGCCATCGAAGAAGCCTTCGCGACCGAGAACCTGATCACGGCCTGGCGCGAAATGATCGCCGACGGCGCGCCGGGCGAGCCGGGCATGATCCAACATCTCGGGCGGCTCATAAACACCAACCGGGGCTGGGGCGCCCAGGTGGCCGAACGTCTGGTCGATCTCGGGGCAATCCGCCTTGAACAGATGGACGCCAACGGCATCGATATGCAGGTCATCGCCATCACCTCGCCGGGGGTCCAGTGCCTCGACGCCGATACCGGCAACGCCCTGGCGGCGGAAGCCAACGATATCCTGGCCGAGGCGGTGAAAGCGCACCCGACTCGCTATACCGGCCTCGCCGCGATCCAGCCTTCGGCGCCGAAAACGGCGGCGCGGGAGATCGAACGGGCGCTGGGGCTCGGCCTCAGGGGCATCATGGTCAATTCCCATACCAAGGGCGAATATCTGGACGCGGTTTCCTACCGGCCCATTTTGGAAGCCGCCGAAGCCCTGGACACGCCCCTCTATATCCATCCCAGGCCGGCGGCGCCGGCGATGATGGCGCCTATGTTCGAACGCCATCTGGAAGGCTCCATGTGGGGGTTCCAGACCGAAACCGCGGTCCATGCGCTGCGCATGATCGTCGCCGGAATCTTCGATGACTTTCCAAAACTGCGCATCGTGCTCGGCCATCTGGGCGAGGGATTGCCGTTCTGGCTGGACCGCATGGATCGCATCTATGCGCGCGGCAAGAACGCCACCGACGCCTATCCGTTCTGGACCGCGAAGCGCCTGCCGAGCGAATATTTTCTGGAGAATGTTTGGATGTCGTCTTCGGGGCATAACTGGGATCCCGCCGTCCGCTTCGTCGAGGAGGTGGCCGGCGAGGACCGGCTCATGTTCGCCGTCGATTACCCCTACGAGGATACCAAGCAACAGGTCGATCAGGCGGCCGAGGTGACGGTTAAAAACCCGGAGAAATTCTACGAACTGACCGCCAGACAGGTTTTCAACATCACCGCATAAAACCGGGGAGGGACGCGCCATGCCAGGAGAGACTATCGAAATCGCTTTTGAATCGAGCGCCATGCCGGCCTATTTCGAGGCGCCCGTATCCGGCGCCGGCGCCGGCGTTATTGTGATCGGTACCATATTCGGCCTCGATGACGAGTTGAAGGGCGTGGTCTCCGATCTGGCCCAGGCCGGCTTTGCCGCTGTCGCGCCCGATATGTTCTGGCGCATCGATCCGGGACCGGTCCCGGTCGGCAGTGATGGCATGAAGCGCGCCCAGGCACGCAACGGGCAATTCGATTCCGACGATGGGCTGCGTTACCTCGCCGCCGCCGTGCAGGATATGAAAGCGCGCCCCGAATGCAACGGCAAGGTCGCGGTCATGGGATTCTGCTTCGGCGGGCCCTATGCACTGTTGGGCACCTCCCGGCTCGGCTGCGATGCCGGCATATCCTTTCACGGCTCGCACGTGGGCAAATTCCTGGACGAGTTTAGCGCCGTCCGGTGCCCGTTTAGTTTTCATTACGGCGACAACGACGCCGTTGCGCCGATGACCGAGATCACCGAAATCAAAGCCGCCCTCGAGGGCCTGGAGGATACCGAACTTCACATTTATCCGGGCGCCGAGCATGGCTACATGTTTCCATCCAGAGGCGACGGCTATGATGCGGCGGCCCGCGATGCCTCCTGGGACCGCGCCTTGGCGGTGCTTAGGCGGATGTAAACGGTCAGTCGTCGACGTAGGGGTTATTGCCGGTGCGCACGTTGAGGCGCAACGGCACGCCGGCAAGATTGAAGTTGTCGCGCAGCCCGTTCACCAGATAGCGGCGGTAGTCTTCGGGAATTTCCGTGCCGCGGCTGGAAAACAGAACGAAGGTGGGGGGGCGCGACTTGGCCTGGGTTATGTAGCGGAGCCGGATGCGCCGGCCGAGCACCAGGGGCGGCGGATGGCTTTGTTCCATGTCTTCGAGCCAGCGGTTGAGCTTGGCGGTGGGCACGCGCTGGTTCCAAATATCGAAATAGCGGAAGGCTGTGGGCATTAGCTCGCCAAGGCCCTTGCCGGTCAGCGCCGACAGGGTGACCACCGGCACGCCGCGGATTTGCGGCAGCGATTTTTCGAGCCGGTCCGCAAGCTTTTGGCGCTGGGCCTTTTTGTCCTTGACCGCGTCCCATTTGTTGACCGCGATGACAAGGACGCGGCCCTCATCGATGACACGGCGCGCGATGGTCAAATCCTGGCGCTCCAGCATCGCTTCGCCGTCCAGGACCAGGACCACAAGCTGGGCGTATTGAATGGCGCGAAAGGAATCATCGGCCGATAGTTTTTCCACCTTGCCGGTGACGCGGGCGCGCCGCCGGAGGCCGGCGGTATCGATCAGCCGGATCGGCCTTCCCGCGAATGACCATTCGACGGCGATGGCATCGCGAGTGATGCCGGCCTCGGGACCGGTGAGCATGCGGTCTTCGCCAATCAATTGGTTGAGGAGGGTGGATTTGCCCACGTTGGGGCGCCCGACGATGGCCAATTGCATGACCGGTCCCTGATCGCGATCCCTCGGCGCCGCCGAGTCCGCGTCCGCCATCGGGTTCTCTCCCCAGGCATCGGCGAAGGGCTGGACGGCGCCGTATAATTCGGCCAGCCCCTCGCCGTGCTCGGCGGAAAGCGGGATCGGCTCGCCAAGGCCGAGGCCGAAGGCTTCCAGAAAGCCAGCCTCGCCGGACTTGCCCTCATATTTGTTGGCGATGAGCAGCACCGGCTGGTCTTGGGCGCGCAGCCAATTGGCGAAATGCTTGTCCAGCGGCGTGACCCCGGCGCGGGCGTCGATCAGGAACAAGGCCAGGTCGGCATCGCGGACGGCGCGATTGGTCTGTACGCGCATGCGGGCTTCCAGGGATTCGTCGTTGGCTTCCTCGAGGCCGGCGGTGTCGACCAGATCCAAATCCAGATCGCCCAGCCGGCCCGGTCCCTCGCGCCGGTCGCGGGTGATGCCGGGGGTGTCGTCGACGATCGCCAGCTTTTTTCCGGCCAGCCGGTTAAACAGGGTGGATTTGCCCACATTGGGCCGCCCGACGATGGCAATCGTGAAGCGCGTGCCCATGGGCCGCCTCTATCTGTAGGCGACGAGCTCGGCGTCGTCGGTCAGGATATAAAGCGTTTTTTGCGCGACAATAGGCGTGATCGACACGCCATCGGGGACATCCACCTTGCCGAGGATGTGCCCGGTATAGGGTGATACGGAATAGGCCTTGCCGAGTGTATTTGCCAGGATCAGCCGGTCGCTGGCCAAGATCGGGCCGGTCCAATCGATGCGGCCATCCTTGTCCTCGGGGTCTTCCCACTGGGGCATTCCGGTCACCCAGTTGATCTGGCCGTTGCGCCGATCGAAGGCGATCAATTCCGAATCGTCGCTCAAAACATACAGGTAATCGCCGGCGATCCATGGGCTTTCGATGCTGCCGACGCTGCGGTCCCAGAGGCGCCGCCCGGTGCGCAGGTTAATAGCCACCAGCAGCCCCGAATTGGAGACGGCGAAAACCAGCCCCCGGTCGATGATCGGGCGGCCGCGGATGGCGGAAATGGAAATCGCGCCCTGTACGCGGCGCGCGTCGCTTAAAGAGTCGCTCCAAAGCTCCTGGCCGTTTTCGATGCGCAAGGCAAAAATCTCGCCCGACGAATAGGGCACGACGATGACGCCGGCATCGACAGCCGGGCTGCCACCGCCCAACAGGTTGGTCGCTTCCTCGATCCCGGAATGGGACCAAATCGTCTCGCCGGTATCGCCATCGAGGGCAAACAGCTTGTTGGTTGCGGTCAACGCATAGACGCGGTTGTCGCGGACCGTTGGGGCGCTGCGCATGGGCGCCGACAGACCGCGCCGCCAGAGTATTTTACCGGTCTTGGCTTCCAGCGCGATCACCTCGCCAAATCCGGTGGTGGCAAAGACGCGTCCCGCTTCATAGGCCAGGCCGCCGCCGAAGAACCCGTCATCCTCTTCTTCCGGCGGCAGTTCCACTTGCCACACATCATCACCGGTTTTGGCATCGAAGGCGCCCAATTGGGATTCGGAATCGATGACAAATACCATGCCGCCTCCGACAATCGGTTGCGACGTGATTTTTTCGGAATCGGTATTGCCCTCGCCGACCGATATGGTCCAAACGCGCTTTAAATCCTGGCCGATCTGCAAATGGTGCATGGCATGGTTGGTAAAGCCGCCGGCCTGTGGCCAGGACTCGTTGGCTTGCGGCGCCGGCAATTGAATTTTTCGCCCTTCGACGTTGGCATCGGGGCTCAGGGTTTGCTGGTGCAGCAGGATGGAGATGCGCTCACCCGGCAGCGGCGGCTTTTCCGGCGAGCCGAGGAAGGTATCGCACCCGGCCAGGGCCAGGGCCAAAACCAGCACCGAGGCCGCCGGGTGAAACGAATTTGGCGACGAGATTGGCATTCGCTAACGCCCCAGTATCGCCGACATTTCCGCCGCCCGCGCCCGGATCCCGGGGGGCGCGCTGCCGTCGTCGGTCAGCTCGCGGAACAGTTCCCGGGCGCGCTTTATGTCACCCGATTTCCGCGCCAGCAAAGCGGTCAATTCCTTGGCGCTGTGCCGCCAGGGGCTCGACGTCTGCAGCAAGGGCGCCAGGCGCGCCGCCAACTGACCGGCATCGCCGGTATCCAAGTCATGGAGCACCGATAGTACCGTCGCCAGGCCGCGAAACAGGGGATCGACGTCGGTGTCCAAGGATAATTTCTGATAGGCATCGGCGGCGGCGCCGGCGGCCGATGATTTCGCCAGGATTGCCGCCCTGTTGAATCGCGCCAACAGGGCATAGCCGGCGCTGCCGTCTTCGGCCAATTTCGCCAGGATCACATCGGCCTCGCCGGTCCGGCCTTCGGCGGCAGCCCGTAGCGCGCCCGATAGCTGGGCGCTGCTTGTCGTGCGCTGGTTGAGGCTGTAGGCCTTCCACGCCTGTTGGCCGCCGACCGCGGCGACGAATAAAACGGCGGCGGCGATGACGTAGGTGCCGTACTTCTTCCAAAGCTTGGCATAATGTTCCTGGCGCAAGTCTTCGTCTATTTCCTTGAATAGATTGTCCTGTTCCAGATCGTGTTCAGCCATGAGGGTTCCTAGGTAATTGGTCTTCTGCGGCGGCCCCAGGGCACAAAGTTCCCGAAGGGCGCGCTAAAATAGCCCGGCGCATGGAGCATAGCAATTCCAACCGGTTCAATTTTCCGCTCAGGTCCATGGAATCGCGCCGGATCGCCGGTCACCTTGTAGCGCCCGGCGGCGCCCTTGTGCGAGCGCCGCCGCCCGGCACCGGCACCGAGGGTGGCAATCGCCGGCGCCGAAGAAGCTGGAATTCCCGGATTAATTCCATAACTAATTGAAATGTATAGACAAATTCATTAATTCCTTCTTAAATAAGATACGCCTATAGTGAACGCCTAAAATCGCCGCATCGCCGAACCGGGCGCTGCGGACGCATAAACGGAGTAGGGCGTTTGCGGATATTGCCTTTGCTTAAAATGCTGGCGGTCCTGGTGGCCCTGGCCGGCTGCACCGCCGTCGCCGCAGCGCCGGGAGCGGTACCGCCCCTGGCCGGCATCGAAGGCCTTACGGTGATGGGCACCGATAAGACAATCACCGATCACTATGTGTCGTTTACCACCGGTAAGAACTGCTCCACGGTGCGCAAAAATCTGGGGCTGACCTATTGCGTGGAAGACGAGGTCGGCGTCCAGGATGAGGTCTTTTGTTACCGGACCCTGGGCCGGGTGAATTGTTTCGCGGTGCCGGCGCCGCATGGCGAGAGCCAGCCCACCGTCGGCCATATCCCCGCCGCCGCGCCGCCGCCGCGCTAGGCATTTATCGCCAGCCCGGCGCACATTCAATATGCGATTTTGGCTGATCGTCATATGGCGCGCGATCCCGGACAGATGGAAGATCGTGGCGGCGCCGCTGGTGCTGTTGGTATTGGTATTTTTGGGCTGGTTCCTGTTCGGCGGCTTGTTCATCGAGCCGGTTGATCCGGTCCAAGCGGCGCATCGGGAAAGGCTGCAAGCCTTGCGCCCCAAGGCCGAGGCGGGCGCGGCGGGCGCCCAATACCAGATCGGCATCATCTACCGGGACGGGCTGGCCGGCAGCGTCAATGCCGCCGCCGCCGCCAAGTGGCTGCAGCGGGCCGCGGCGCAAGGGCACGCGGCCGCGCAAGTCGCCGCCGGACGGCTTTATGCGGCGGGATCGGGGGTCCGCCAGAATACTGGGCGGGCGGCGCAATATTATCGCACCGCCGCCGTCCGCGGCGCCAACGCGGAAGCGCAATATGCCTTGGGGGTCCTCTATTTTGACGGGCGCGGCGTCGACAACGATTTCCGCGCCGCCGCCGATTGGTTCAAAAAAGCCGGGCTGCAGGGTCACGCCGGCGCGCAAAGCGTGCTCGGCGCCATGTACCAAAAGGGCTGGGGGATCGATAGGGATATCGGAGAAGCCTTTGTCTGGTTCAGCCTGGCCAGCCGTCGGCGGGAAAAAGCCATGCGCTACCGCGCCGATATCGATCCCAAAAAAGAGCTGCAAATAATCGCCGCCCGCATCAGCCGGCTGCAACGCAATAAAGCCAGCCGCCGCTTGAACGCGATCCGGCGCAAGCTGCCCAGACAATAATCGCTAATATCAACCTGCACCAATAAACACCCCTTGTGATCTTCTTTCCCGTTTCCTCGGGTTGCGGGGAGGCGCCGGCGATGGCGTCCCATCGGCAAGCCTTCCCGACACCCCGAGCGGACGGGAAAGGCGACCCGGAGGGCGGCTTTGCGCGGCCCCCGGATGTCGTCGCACACCGCTCGTGATGCCAAAGGCATCACGGCGCGGCACGCTCCTAACCGGAAACCGCGCAAAGCCGTCACAAGGGGTGTTTATTTGTGCAGGTTGGTATTAATCCAAAAAGACTTCCACCGCCGCCAGCAGCGCCGCCGGATCATCCGCATGCACCCAGTGGCCGGCGCC